>JBLHXJ010000039.1:0-15632 GCA_047629535.1 Arenicella sp.
CAAGAATAAGCAGCTTAAGGCTTTGTATGTCGATCTAAAACAGGAAATTCTAAAATCACTGCACCATTCAATGGAACCGCGCTAGGGTTTTTACTCGCTGTTTGAGCGGTACGCACGGATAAAAAACCAAGCACTGAAAATTAGTAGCAGAGGGTAGCCGATTGAAAAAGCTAGGTCTGATGTCACATTCAATAATGATTTTTTGATCAGCGATAAGCCTGTCGCTCGCTGTTGTTTGATCTGAATAAGCAGTGTCGGAATCAAATCTTGATAATCGTTTTTCAGATCTTGGTGGACTAAGTGAGTTTCGATTAGAGACCAATCGCCTGAAATTATAGGGATATCTAAACGTATTCGCTCTAAAACAGCATCTGCAGGCTCCTCTGTGCTTAAAAAGTCCAGCGGGAACATAAACTCTACAACCTCATTGTCACTATCTGGCACCCTAATGATTGAACTTGCCTGCTTTGAAAATGACTGTCGCTCAGTTTGGTAGAACAACTGATAGTTGTTCCACATCTGGCCAGATTTGGGCACTTTTAATTTGAAGTAGACGCCAGCTAGGCCGCTGGTGCTTAAAGTAAGTTGAGGTGATACGAGAAACGGGTCAGCGCCGGCAACCTCAAAGTAGTTAGGCTCTCCAACTAGGTCGTTCAGCTGCCAATCGGCGGTAGAAATTGTCGCCGGCTTAGTCGTTATGAGGTTAAGGCCATTTTGTACTCGGCTTGGTTTGACCCTATTTGTGCCCGCATCGACTTGGTCGACAAGCACCGGCGACTGCTCGAATTTAATACTGCAATCAGGACATTTATTTATGTCTAGCCGTAAACGAGTGGACTTGGTAAATGAGATGCCCTTGGGCAATTCTATAGCGGCAGGGAAGCTAGAGCTTATGAAACTGATTTTGTAGTAAGGGTCAAATAAGTCGTTCTCGCTACGAAAAAATATCTCTAGTGGTAGGTCATTCAGTCGTGTATCTAGTTCGAGCCTCAGATATCTAGGCTCTTGCGCTTGTTGCCGTGCATTGAAAATGACGTATGGGTCATCGCCAGTTACTCGATAGTGGCCTGGTAGGCCCGCTGCGAGGTCATTGGTGATCAATTGTGCAATGCTCATGGTTGACCAGAATGCTAGTATGCAAAAACCGCTAAGCAGTATTAACGATCTTCTTATCGAGGTCTTTCGAACGGTAATGTTTGTCGGCGTCATGAGGTAGTTTCAGCCTTTAATACTCGGTAGGCAAAGAAACCCATTACTACTAGAAACAGTGAGCGCACTAATTGAATGGCTTGATGTAGAGTAAAAGAGTCGCCTGCGATTTTCTGCTCGAAAAAGCTTGGGAAATGGCCCATGCCGATAAAGTCTGTGGTTAGTGGTGCGGCTAAAAATAGGGTAAAGACACCGCTGTCTGTCTTAAGTAACCATAAGACCAGCCAAGTGCAGAACAAGGCTATAAACGGTAACACCACTTTTTTCCCGTACTGGATTGAAAGAATAGGGAAGAGCACTAGCCACGCGGCATAGTGAACGCTGTGAACATTGAACCCAAAATAGATAAATAGCACCACGGAAGCACAGAGAATAAACCGCTCGGCTTTGGGTCGCTCGCCAATTTCCCACTGGTAGATAGCCAGAGCGGCTAAGCCGATTACGATCGGATAAAACCAGTAGTAGCCTAGTGATAACAATTTACTCAGGCTGTCGCTACCATGTGTGGCCGTCGGGTCGACAAACAATTGCGTATTGCCTCCACTCAGGTTGATTAGCCAATTTGGTAATAGGTAGATGGCCGCGATGATTGCCGCACTCGTCGCAAGTACCACAACGTTGCGTAACCAATGGTCCTTAAAGTCGATTAAGGCAAGCAGTAAAAAAGGAGCGTATAGCAGATTTATTTCGCGACACAGCAGCGCTATTGCAAACAAGGCACTGGCGAAAAACACACGGTCATATTTAAGTTGTAGGGCGCAGGCCATTAGAAAAAATAGACTGATAACTTCAAAACGACCAAATATGTAAGTCGAGAATAGCGTCAGAGGGTTAAATAACCAGAGCAGCAATGCAATTTTTCGATGTTGCGGGTTGTCGATAAATTTCCAGATGAGCAAGGCCGTGCCGATGTCAAAAACCAGGTATGGCAATTTAAAGAAAAATAGGTGTCGATAAATATTGGGGTCATTTAGAAAAAAGCCATAATCAACCAGGTCGGATACGCTTTGACTTGGATCACCGATATGAAACAATCCCTCAGTGATATTAATAAAGAGTGTCGAGAACCAAGCGAAGATAACTTCGATATAGAAAACCACGAAGCGATGGCTGTTATCGAATAGAAAATCATTTTCGAGAACGTAGAATACTCGGCGCGCTTCTGAAAATAAGTCTACATGTGCGAAAAATGGCATCAGCGCTAGCCTCAAGAGTATGCCAAGGCCCAATGCTGCAATCAAAAATTGCTTGTTGTTCATCGATTTATGCACACAATCTCCGCTTTTTTGGTTTAGCTAAAAGTACGCTGAAACCAGCTTTTCGGCTTATATTGATAATCCACTGGCTGCGCTTTACGGTCCATATAGCCGCCATCATCGCAAACTTTAGGTGGTTCAAGATCTGGAAAATCTTCATTGGTAAAATAGTGTGTTACCAATGACTTTCTGGTTTTGCTTTTGTCGATAATTTCGCTGCCACCATGCAAAAGCTGGGAGTGCCAAATTAGAACATCGCCTTTTTGCGCCAATAAGGTCTCAGCTTTGAGCCCATGTTGTTCGATTTCAGACGCTATGTATTGTTTAAATTCTGGCATTTCCGTCTGTATCGCATGAGTTGTCCCATTTGAAAAAAGATATGGCTTGATCTTATGGCTGCCGGGAAAGTAACTCAGAGGGCCGTTTTCACTGGTAGCGTCCTCGAGGGCGATCCACGATGCAACCATCTTGTTTGGCGTCGGAGAGGGCATATAGAAAGTATCGAAGTGATAGTCCTGTTGCGAGCCAAATTCAAAATTCAGACTATTGCATACCATTGGAAAGCCATCTAATACCTCTTTCAGTATAGGCGCAAGCCGCTGGCCTATCACCAGCTCTCTTATTTGTTGTTGAGTGAGATAAAGGTCGTTTAGTTTGTAGGGTTGCTTGCGTGCCGATAGAGGGGCGTCGGCCATATAAACACGGCGCTCATCGTCGGTCTCTACAAAGATATCGATTACGTAATCTGCATCAAGTTTAGCTCGGCCTTTCCAGAGACGGTCGGTTAGCAAATTGATGTCATCGATAACCTCGCTCGAATAGAAATTCTTTAGCAACAGGTAGCCGTTTGCTTGCCAAGCTTGCTGTTGTTCTGGAGTTAGTGTCATTACAGTCAACGTTTAGTCTTTAAATTTCAACGAGAAGCGCTCATTCTTGAGGCTCAAGTTGGGATTATAGTATGGGTCGCCGGCTTCTAAAAAGTCAGCCCAAGTTGTTAAAAAGTGGCCTTGCTCTTTGAGCAAACGCTGAACTTTTTCGTCAGTATCCTCGTAGCCGCGACTAATTGACTCATGGTGAGTCGCTTTTGAATGCGGGGTAAAGATATTCAAATATCCTTTATCGAGGAGCTTCAAGCATAAATCAATATCGTTATAGGCGACAGCGAGGTGTTGTTCGTCTAAACCACCAACTTCTTCATATTTCGACTTTTTCACCATCATCATGGCGCCAGTAACCGCGCTGACGTTATAGACCATGTGTAAGCGCCCATGATAGCCAATATGATTGTCGGGGAAAAATTTATGCGGGTGACCGGCTGCGCCAACCATGCCGGCGACGACACCTGCATGTTGAATGCGGCCGTCGGCGAATAATAGTTTGCCACCGACCGCGCCGATGTTATCCCGCTGAGCATGCTCAAGCAATCGCTCGATCCAGTCCGGTGAAATGATTTCGATGTCATTGTTTAATAACACAATATATTCACCATTGGCTTGCGAAACACCGTAATTGCAAATGGCTGAGAAGTTAAATGGCACGTTCTTCTCGATAAAACGAATTCGCTGGTCGAGCTCGGCATAATGCTTCATACGCTCGAAGGTCAGCGCTTGTTCACTGTTATTGCTGACGCCGATGATTTCAATCTGCTGATAGCTGGAGCGGCCTAGGATTGAGTTGAGGCAGGCATCGAGTAGTTCCGGCTTGTCTTTAAACGGAATTATTATACTGACCAGGGGATTGCCCTTAATCTCCCGATGTACGCGGTAGGTTCCTTTCAGTGAGCCGAATTCTACCTTTACACCTGTTTCATCTTTCTTTAGCTGGTCCTCGACAGCCTTTCGGCCGGCCTCCCAAGCATAGGATTTAGAGTCGTAAGTCACCGCCGTTGAACCGGGAATTTTTCGCCAGTGGTATAGGATTTTTGGAATATGCACCACATGTTCGGATGCGGCCGCTGCACGAATAATAATGTCGTGGTCTTGAGAGCCGTCTAAGCCTTCGCGAAAGCCACCCAATTGGTCGGCAATCGACTTTTTAATAACCGTGAAATGGCAAATATAATTATTAGTGTGTAATAGATCAGGCGAGTAATCTGGCTTGAAGTAGGCTTCAAGGCGCTGTCCTTGCATATCTAACTTGTCTTCGTCACTGTAAATTAGACCGACATCGGGCGTCGCATTGATGACTTTGGCATTCTCATAGAGTGCGTCGATGCTGATTTCATCGTCGTGGTCGAGTAACGCAATATAATCGCCCGTTGCCATCGCCAGCGCATCGTTGGTGGTTACCGAAATACCTTGATTTACCGGGTTTAACTGAACGTGAATTCGTTGGTCTTGTAAGGCTTCGTGCTCGAGTATGCGCTTAAGATACGATTTCGGTGAGCAATCATCGACTAAACATAACTGCCAATGCGGGTAAATTTGATTTTGCACCGATTCAATCATCGGCAGCAAGTATTCAGGGTCTGTATTGTAGATTGGTACCAAGATCGAAAATAATGGCTTAATAGCCATGTTTTCTATATCCACTTTTGCCGCCGCAATATCGGTTTCGTCTAAACTATTTTCCGAAACCCATAATTGATAGTCTTCGCGGTTCTGACCAATTAACTCACCGCTAGGGAGCGGTGATTCTTCTGGCTCGTCAACCACTTCTGGCTCGGCAATAGCGTCAATCAGCGGTTTGCCTGTTAGACGGTTGACCGTGCGGCGGGCTACTCGCTTTGCGCGTGTTGTCGGGCGCATCAAGAGGTAACCGTGAAGTTCGTCATTGCGCACATGTTGAGCATGCAGGCGTTGGTGTAGGTGATCTATCTCAGCTCGTAGCTTAGCTTCGAGATCTTCGGCGTCTCGCTCTTGCTGTTTTAACTCTTTAACTAAATCTGTTCGGTGTTCGAGTAAATCAGATATTCGTTGCGTTTGATGCTGATTGTCGATGCGTAATTGCTTTACCCGATGTGACTGGCCAAGCAGCGCTGAATTTTGCGTGCTGACGGTGTGGGCTAGAGTCGCAGCGGTGTCGGTGGTCGGTTTTTGCGGTGTTGTTATCGAGCTTTCGAGGGACACTGGTTCGGACAGAGCGTGACTGATGGATTCTATTCTTGGCGCCTGATACAGCTGACTTTGAATTTGCTGCTCTAGCTCGGCGAAGTCACTTAAGTCATCGACTTGGAATACGCTTGGCATGTATTCAACGATGAATAAACCCAGAGTATGAATGTCGTTATTAGCGGCGTAACTTTCTAGCAACGAGCGGTTTTCTTGAGCAAACCAAAACAATGCTCTAAAGAGTAAAAATTCGGAGCTTACGGTGGCCTTTAACGACGTGCCACAGAATCGTGACGAGCCAATCTTTTGATAGTCTCGTTGACCACCGCGTTCGCTCAATATGACTTTCGACGGAGCGATATCAAACATCTTGGCGCTAATCGCTGTGACTAACTCAGTTGAGTTTAGCCAGTCGTTATACTCCTGAACTAGATTCTCGAAACGACGATGATTTTTTTGTAATAGTGCGTCTAGCCAGTCAGCAACAAGAATACGGCCCTTGTAATAGGGTATTGCTTCGACAGTCTGGTCGACAAAACTTGGCTGTTGACTAGAGTTTGGATAAGCCGCTTGCTTTTCGACGTTGTGAGCCGAGCGTAAGCGCCTGGTATTTACTTGCCATTGAGGTTTTTGCTGCGGGTTTGGGAAATGACAAAAATCATCGTCATATAAGTGCCGTACCGCTTTTGAATTAGCACCGGCAAAAAGTACAAAACTATTAGCGTAGTCGACCAAATTTTCTTTTTCGTCAACCAATCGCTTGTATACAAGATACTCATTAACGCGTGGGTTTTTTATTGAGCCTAGGCGATAAAAATGGTTAACTGCGTTAACACTGGCGGTTAGATAGTCTTCAGAAAATAGTGCTTTACAATTGCCAGCATTCGTAAAACATGCGTGAATATCAACCGCTGAATAATTACAGCCCAACACTAGGTCTCGCAGTTGTTTGCGATTTAACGCACTGATTTGCTGACTATTATCGGTTGCGTGATACAGATCAGAAAAATCTAGACTCTGATTGTCGGCAGCTTTGGCATCGAGCCATTTGTTCAATCCATTGCTGTTTAGTACGTTGATGACTAATACGCCTTGTTGGCTCAACGAAGCTTGAAGCTTTTTCAATAAGGTGGTCAGCGACAATGGTGAAAGGGCTAGGCTCTCGAGTTGGCCAAGAATAATTAAATCGTAATGTTTCTGCGGAAATATAAGCTTCTCAAGATCGGCAGAAAAGTGGCAAATATTGTGTTTGTTGGCGCATCTATTTACCGCAATTGCGGCTAAGCCCGAGTCAACTTTTACCGATTCAATCTGTCCTACACTGTCGGCTAAAAAGTGTGCTACGCCACCATAGTCTTGGCCGATATCAAGCACTGTATTGACACTACCTAAATCTAAGTTTTGTAAAAATCTAAATTGACTGGATGCCAATGCTGACTGCAACTCAGGAGCATCGGCCAAGGCTTCGATGTCCAACGAAAATAAAGATTTGTCATCGGCTTTGCCGAATACCTTTAATACCGCGTCGGTAAAATCATTAGATAACGTAGAATCGCGAAATGACTCGGACGTATCTTGATAGATACCGTCTTTAAGGCCTATCTCGGGGTTTGACGCTAAGAGCATGAATTGCTGAGACATAAAGTTGTTTTTCTAATTTATTCGACAAATACACGGTGGAATTTTTGACTAAATATTGATTCGAATTTTTAATTCAACGACCACCTTATTAGTAACAGAATATATCACGGGTACGCAGCTAATAGGGCATGGCCCTTAACTTATTAGAAGTTGACGCTCCCGGACTTTTCATCTGGGTTTCATCTGAGTTTCATCGTGCTTGAGTCAAAGTGTCTTTATGACACTCATAAAAAGAAGCCTGACTGGGGTCGCTTTGACGCTACTCGCAGGATTAATAGTTTTAGCGATCGTATTCTGGACCCCAGATACCTCATTCGAAGAGATGAAACTTAAGTATGCCAATGGCGAATCTCAATTTATTGATTTGCTCAATGGAGATCGGATTCATTATAGAGATCAAGGCGATGTAAGTAAGACAGCCTTAGTACTTATTCATGGCACCAGTGCCTCGTTGCACACATGGGAGCCGTTGATCGAAAATTTAGGCGATGGCTATCGCTTTATATCTTTAGACTTGCCGGGCCATGGTTTAACCGGCGAAAATGCGGATAGCAACTATTCGCGCCAGGCTATGGTTAATTCTATATGGCAGGTGTTGGACCACCTTGAGATTGAAAGCGCAAGTCTGATCGGTAATTCACTTGGCGGCGCAATAGCCTGGGCCTCGGCTATTGATCGACCAGAGAAAGTTAAAGCGTTAATACTGCTCGCACCGTCGGGAGCTCCGAGTGAGACCGTATCACAGTCGAATATTGGTTTTAAAATATTAAAAACATCGATCGGTCAGGCGCTGATGAAGAAAATAATGCCTAGATCGATTATTAAGGCGTCATTAGTTCAAACTGTTGTGGCGCCAGAAATTGTCACCGAGAAGATGGTTGACCGCTACTGGGAGTTACTTCGGATGCAAGGCAATCGCCAAGCGATGATTGACTTAGCTAATACCCCAAGAGACAAGCATGCATGGAAAAAACTTTCTAGTATCAGCGCTCCGACCTTAGTTATTTGGGGCGAGCAGGACGGCGTATTACCAGTGACGATGAAGGTCACCTTTGACAGCGAAATAGAGAATGCTAAAGTACAGGTGCTAGAAGATATTGGCCACTTGCCGATGGAAGAAGCGGTAGATCAAGTATCGGCTCTGATCCTAGAGTTCTGCAGCTCGATTGACTGTTGATGTGCAATTGTTAAGCACTGTAACGTGCTGCCAAAGTGCCGTAATAGATTCGGCCTAATGGCCGAGAAGCTGCAGATTCTTCCTGATGTCTTGTATAAGAGCTGATTTGACATTGTTTGACAGTGACGCGCTACCAATCAGGTCATTATAAATATTTAAACACTATCCGAGTTGCTACGAAGCTCTTTTTAACTTGGTAACTGAACGTTTTGAATTGGGATATATGGATGAAAATCACACCTCGAATTGCTGAACTACTTTGCGATTTAAGTGAAATTGAAAACAATCATTACCTAACGGCTGACGTTGGTGAGTTGCGTAACAATTTACTGCAGTTGTATAGAGTGACTGATTGCCATTCGAGCCGTGAAACTATTATCGCCATTATGACTGAGGCTGGTTACCCATGGTTCGGGCGTTTAGCAAAAGCGAGTAGCCGTGTAATAAGAGATATCCCGTTGAAACAGGCCGCTAATGAATGCCAGTTTATGTCTGACGATGACTTTTTAGAGTTGTTACCCGCCAATGGCCATTTTCATTAGCATCTGACTAAGGTCTAATCCCGTCAGTGTAAGACCATCAATGAGTTCACTAAAAATAGTAGCGCTTAAAGTTGTTTTGTTGAATCAGCTATATTGGCTTTTAAGTTTGTCTTAAAATAAAGGATTGAATATTGACGACCTTGTGTGGCTTATCCTTGATAGCCGTATTCGATGCCGAGACTAATCATTAGCACTCTCCGACAGTTGAAAACTAGGCCGCTATAAATTAATTGTCGGCTCAATATTTGTCTGACCTTATACAGGCCAAGCCCAATCAGCAACTGTTTTAGCGACTACTCTTTAGGCACTATTTCAGAGCAATTACTTCAACACGACTTTTTTAACACGGCCCTTTAATATAACTTAGTCTTTGACTAAATCTTAAGGTCGATTGAATCTAAAAATTAATCGAAAGAGAGCTCTCTATTTCCAAATTATTGGAGTTTAAGCTGCCGCTGTTTCTAGAAACCAGCACTTCACCATACTTTCCTCTCTGTCGTCGACTTTCATCGCCGAGTTCTCGCTGTTGGTTGGTTTGCATTGTTCCTGCGTCCAAGTGGCGATTAACTTCAAGTAGAAGTTCTCTATGCAGTTTTCTGATTGTTAGATGGCTGGTGAGCTTGTTGGTGTTATGAACCTGTTTGAACACATTCATTGAACTGATTTTAATCACCAAGCCCGTGTATTTACGCATTGCTCGCGCGTATTTTGACAGTAATACCAACACTTTTGCTGGTAGTACTGATGCGTTCACCTCTTCGAGGCTTATTAAATTACCCATTATATAACTCCTTAATCCTGGCATTAGGGTGCCATTGCTCGTAAAACCCCATGCTTTACAAAACTGATTAACTTCATAATTATCCCAATATTTATGCGAACTCTAATTTGCCAACTTAGTAAGACGATCCGGATGTCGTTACTAATTATTTAAAGCTGCACAATCCATGAACAGGAGAGACATTATGGAAAATAAAATTATCAGACTAAGGTTAAATAGTTAGGCCGTTTTAGGAAAAAATGTTAATTTTCGTAAAATACTCGCTGATGCTAGCCCTTTTTGGGAATATAGAGGTCGGTAATCGTCCCTTCATAAACTTCGGCGGCCATGGCGACTGTCTCCGAAAGCGTTGGGTGCGGATGAATGGTTAAACCAATGTCAGCCGCGTCAGCCCCCATTTCTATCGCTAACGCCACCTCGGAGATCAAATCACCGGCACTTTGGCCAACGATTCCGCCGCCCAGAACTCTATGTGTCTTAGGGTCAAAAATTAGCTTAGTTTTACCTTCCGTTCGGTCGTTGCCGATAGCTCGCCCAGAAGCGGCCCAAGGGAATATACCGGTTTCGAAATCGATCTTCCTAGCTTTAGCCTCGGTCTCAGTTAGACCTACCCACGCTATCTCGGGATCAGTATAGGCAACAGAGGGGATTACACTCGCTTGAAAATGACTCTTCTGCCCAGCACAGACCTCCGCAGCGACCTTCGCTTCGTGAGTTGCCTTGTGCGCCAGCATCGGTTGTCCGACGATATCGCCGATTGCATGAATATGCTCAACGTTGGTGCGCATCTGTGCGTCGGTAGCTATGAACCCGCGATCATCAACCGCGACACCGGCTTTATCGGCGTCAATTAAATCGCCGTTCGGGCGACGGCCGGTTGCTATTAATACATAGTCATAGACTTGTGGTTCTGGCGAAGCAGCACCGCTGGCGGCAGCAAAACTAACCTTAATGCCGTGCTCTTGAGGCTCAATACTCTCAACTTTTGTGTTGATCATAATCTCTTTGAGCAATGATTTCATGCGTTTATGCAACGGCGCAACCAAGTCTTTGTCGGCACCCGGTATAATTTGAGGCATGAATTCGACGATTGATACGTCGGTGCCAAGTTCGCCATAAACGGTTGCCATTTCTAGACCGATAATGCCACCACCAACAATTAGCATCGACTTTGGAATCTCTTTAAGCTGCAAAGCGCCGGTTGAGTCAATAACGCGCAGATCATCGCTTTCGAACATTGGCAATACTGTTACTCGAGAACCGGCTGCAATAATGGCTTTATCAAAGCTCATTGTTGAGGTTTCTCCGTCTTTTTCGATTGCTACCGTATTTGGCGAGGTGAACTTAGCATAGCCATTAACAACATTAACCTTACGCGCTTTAGCCATGCCGGCTAAGCCGCTAGTTAGTTTGCCGATAACCGACTCTTTGAAACTGCGAAGCTTATCGACGTCTATGCTCGGTTTGCCAAAGCTTATGCCATGTTTCTCGATCTCCCGTGCTTGCGAGATTACCGCAGCAGAATGGAGCAGCGCTTTTGACGGTATACAACCAACGTTAAGACATACACCGCCTAAGGCGTCGTATTTTTCTATTAGCGTGACCTCGAGACCTAGGTCGGCTGCGCGAAATGCAGCGGTATAACCACCGGGGCCCGAGCCAATCACTAGCAACGCTGTATGAGTGTCGCTATTGCCGCCGATCTTGGCCGCCGTTGGCCGTTTTTCGCCTTCAGCCTTGCTCGTAGGCCCTTGAGTAACCGAATTGCTGTCACCTATGCCTTCGCCTCTATTGGCTGCAGGACTTGCCCCTAAAGACGCTGATTGTTTTTCAGCTGCAAGGCATATAATTACATCGCCTTCGTTAATCGAATCGCCGATTGATACCTTGATTTCAGTGACCACACCGGCAGATGACGCGGGTATATCCATAGACGCTTTATCGCTCTCGACAGTAATCAGCGAGTCTTCTATGCTAATACGGTCGCCGACGTTTACCAATACTTCGATTACCTCGACGTCGTTGGCGCCACCGAGGTCAGGAACTTTAATCTCAATTGAGTTGCTCATAATGGCTTCTCCTAAATGGCTAGAAGACGAACGTCTTCTAGGACCGCGGCGATGTGACGGGTAAAGCGAGCCGCCTCAGCGCCGTCGATTACACGATGATCATACGAAAGGCTCAAGGGCAATATCATTCCCGGTTCGAACTCAGAGCCGTTCCAAACTGGCTGCATTTTGCTACGAGAGACGCCCAAAATAGCGACCTCAGGAGAATTTACAATTGGAGTAAAGCCTGTGCCGCCAATCCCGCCAAGGCTTGAGATTGTTATACAAGCACCGCTCATATCTTTCATCGTCAGCTTCTTGTCGCGTGCTTTTTTAGCCAATTCGCCCATTTCTTTAGCGATCTCAGCGACAGATTTTTTATCGGCATCTTTCAATACCGGAACAACAAGCCCGTTAGGTGTTTCTACGGCAATGCCGATATTGAAATATTTTTTGTAGATTAGGTTCTCGCCACCGGACTCTAAGGAGCTATTAAATTGTGGGTATAGTTGCAGTCCATTGACCACCGCTTTAACAATAAACGCCAACGGTGATAATTTAATA
The DNA here is from genome assembly GCA_047629535.1 of Arenicella sp. GTDB lineage: Bacteria > Pseudomonadota > Gammaproteobacteria > Arenicellales > Arenicellaceae > Arenicella. The sequence goes on from JBLHXJ010000039.1 coordinate 12,269, forward strand.
TCACGCTTTTGCTTTTGGTATTCAGCGTTAAGCTGCTTGCGAAAGGACTCAAGGTCGCTAATATTTGATTCATCGTTATGCGTGACATGCGGCACATTTAGCCATGAACGATGAAGGTTCTCAGCGGTTAAACGTTTAATCTTATTCAAAGGCTGTATATCGATTTCACCAAACTTACTAAAATCTTGAGCCGGAACCATAGGAATGCCCGAGCCGGTGGCGACAGCCTTAGCGGCTTGCGGTGGCTTAGTCAGAGTGCTTTTTACGAAACCTTTGACATCGTCATGTGTGATGCGGCCTTTTCGACCTGAGCCGATGACATTAGTCAAATCGACTCCGATCTCGCGAGCAAAGCGCCTTATCGACGGCGATGCATGTGATTTTTCTGTGCTGCCTAAGACTGCGGGCACGATGTTTTGAGATGCTGATTGAGGTGCGCTGCTGCTCTGTTCAGAAGCTTTAGGCTGAGCTGTGTTTAGTTCTTCAGCTGGCGCCTGCTTCAGTTGTTCAGCCGGCGCCTGCTTCGAAGCTAGCGGCACTTCCTGCTGAGCTTGTTCGGTTGCTACTGTGACCACCAAAGTGCCCTCACTGACCTCTTGGTCGACGCTGACTAGAATACTTTGCACCACGCCAGCGACCGAACTCGGTACGTCCATAGAGGCTTTGTCACTCTCAAGCGTGACCAACGGATCTTCGATTTCAACTTGATCGCCAACTGCGACAAGCAGTTCGATAACGTTAGCCGCGTCGCCGCCAATGTCGGGTATACGAACCTCAACGATTTGACTCACAGGCTCAGCAGATGCTGTGCTCGATTCTGCTTGTGGCGCTTGATGACCTTTGTTAGTTGCTTGCTCTCCTGACGGAGCTTGGTCGTGCTGTTGGTCCGTATTTGCATTGCGGCTATCGGCTGATGTTTTAGCCTCAGCTTCAAGCTCGAGTATCAACGTACCTTGAGTAATATCTTGATCCACTGACACCGAAATTGACCGGATCACACCGGCGCTAGGCGATGGCACGTCCATACTAGCTTTATCACTCTCTAAGGTGATCAGCGGGTCTTCAGTTGAGACCGTATCTCCGACATTAACAAGTATTTCGATAACTTTAGCGCTATCGGCGCCAATGTCTGGGACGGTTACTTCGATAATAGAAATCGCTGGCATGCTTAGGCTCGGTTGGCTATGGTTTTTTATCTTAGCGGCAATGGGTGCTAACGTTTGGGTTAATACCACTTCGTTATTGTCTGCATCTTGCTGTTTGGCCGAATCATTTGATTCAATGATATCGTTAGCCGTAAGATCTAGGGCTTGTTGCTCATGTTGCTTTTTAATCATCTTTTGTTGTTTTAATCTTGCCTTATCCGTGTCTTGCAATGCATTAACAGCTACTGGATCGGCTTTTTTATTTACTTTTTTTGGCGCTAATACTGGCGCGTTTTTTTCATCATCTTTGCGAGCAACGCCGTTAATCTCTTTATCAAGAGTAGTCGAAGGCGTTTTGTCGATGCCGCCATCGAGATCAAGAGGCTTGCTGGCAGTGCTGCCCTCTACCTCAGTTTCCAATAACAGCAAGGCCGTCGAAAGCGTAATGTTTTCCGACAAGGCTGCAATAATTTCCACGATTCGCCCGGTCTTAGTGGCCGGAAGATTTATTTCGTGCGCACCACTCTGAACTCGAAAGAGGGTATCCCCATCTTTTATTTGTTGACCTTCTTGGCATTCGATCGACAGAATTTTTGCCTGTCGAAAGGCGCTTGCCTCAGGTGCTGTAAGTTCAACATATTTGATCATTTTCGGCTTCCCCCGGGTCAACTGTTGCCCCTAATTGCCTTTACTCTTGTCAACACTCAACTGAATCTGGTCATGCCGCGTTGCATGCCGATCGATCTCTTGCTAGAGCGTGTCTGGTGATGGTTTCTCGGGGTCAATATTAAACTGTTTCATCGCTTTATTCACTATTTCCGCGTCAATGCTGCCATCTTCAAACAGTGCCGAGAGAGCAGCGATAATAATGTACTGGTGGTTCACTTCAAAGTGATTGCGCAACTGCTGTCGGTCATCGCTTCGGCCGAAGCCATCGGTGCCTAACACCACATAGCGTGATGGCACGAACTCGCGAATCGAGTCGGCATATACTTTCATATAATCAGTAGCGGCAACAACGGGGCCATTTTGCTCCTGAAAGCACTTTTCGACATAACTAATACGCGGTTTGTCATTCGGGTGTAGCATGTTCCAGCGCTGAGCGTCGAGACCTTCGCGCCGCAGTTGATTAATACTTGTTGCGCTCCAGACATTAGCGGCGACACCAAATTCAGCTTCTAAAATTTCCGCGGCGGCAACACACTCGTTAAGAATTGTACCGCTACCCATCAATTGCACAGTGGCCGTTTGGCCGTCGTCTTTTTTGCTCTTAGATAATTGGTACAAGCCTTTAAGAATGCCTTCTGCCGAACCCTCTGGCATTGCTGGGTGGACATAATTTTCGTTCATTACGGTTAGATAGTAGAAAACGTTTTCTTCCTCTACATACATGCGACGCATGCCATCTTGAACGATTACCGCTAGCTCGTAGCCGTAGGTCGGGTCATAGGATATGCAGTTTGGAATGGTTGAAGCTTGCAGGTGCGAATGACCATCTTGATGTTGTAAACCTTCGCCCGCCAGAGTGGTGCGGCCAGCGGTGCCGCCGACCATAAAGCCACGAGCTTGCATATCGCCTGCAGCCCACGCTAGGTCACCAATACGTTGAAATCCGAACATCGAGTAATAGATGTAAAACGGGATCATCGGCAACTCATTGGTTGAATACGATGTCGCGGCGGCTATCCATGAAGACATTGCACCGGCTTCATTGATACCCTCTTCAAGTACTTGGCCTTTTTTATCTTCGCGGTAGTACATTAACTGATCAGAATCTTCTGGCTCATATTTCTGTCCTTCGCTAGCGTAAATACCAAGCTGGCGGAACAAGCCTTCCATGCCGAAGGTTCGAGCTTCATCGGGCACAATCGGTACCACACGGTCTTTGATGTTCTTATCGCGGATTAACAAGGATAGTATTCTTACAAACACCATGGTCGATGAAATCTCGCGCTCTCCTGACGATTCCAACATCTTCGAGAATGCCTCTAAAGGAGGGATTTCAAGTTTATTCGACGGGTTAGGGCGGGCTGGTAAGTAGCCACCTAATGCTTGACGACGGGCATGTAAATATTTGATTTCAGCTGAGTCTGGGTCGGGGCGAATATATTCTACTTTCTCTACCTGCTCATCTGAGACCGGAATTTTAAAGCGGTTTCTAAATCCCTTAAGGGACTCCAAATCCATCTTCTTTTGTTGGTGCGAAGTGTTCTGTCCTT
>JBLHXJ010000040.1:0-15375 GCA_047629535.1 Arenicella sp.
GTTGCGGTACTCAAACCAGTGGTTGCATGAGCGTGTAATTGGATTGGAATATCGACCGTTTTCTTAAGCTCAGTAACCAAGTCGAAACCAACATAGGGCTTGAGTAAGCCGGCCATATCTTTAATGCATATTGAGTCAGCGCCGGCATCTTCGAGTTGCTTCGCCATGTCCAGCCACATTTGCATGTTGTGCACCGGGCTGACTGTGTACGATAACGTGCCTTGCGCATGCTTACCCACTTTACGTACTGCTTTTAGGGCGGTGGTCATATTACGCATGTCGTTCATTGCGTCGAACACGCGGAACACATCGATGCCGTTGACAGCGCAACGCTCGACAAATTTATCGACCACGTCGTCGGCATAGTGTCGATAGCCAAGAATGTTCTGGCCACGAAACAACATTTGTTGTGGCGTTTTCGGCATCACCTTTTTAATCTCTCGAATACGGTCCCAAGGATCTTCGCCCAAAAACCGAATGCACGAATCAAAGGTCGCGCCGCCCCATGACTCAACTGACCAATAGCCAATGTCGTCAAGCTTTTCGGCGATCGGCAACATGTCGTCTATGCGCATACGCGTTGCTAAAAGCGATTGATGGGCATCGCGTAATACGACCTCGGTGATGGCTAATTTTTTCGGCATGATTTTGGTAGCTTAGGTGGTCGCTAAGGTAATAGGTTGCTAAGTAAGTTAATCGCGAATAACGATCGACCCTTATTGTTGTCGATGAGCGGCAATTGCTTTTTCAATCGCACTAACAATACTCGGGCTGATGGCGGCGGTGTTAATCTCGGCCGCTGGCGTTTGAGATGGCGACGTGTCTGGTTCCGACACCGGCGAAAAATGGTTCACCAAGGCCGACATTAGAGTGGTGGCGAATACCAATATGGTTAGAAATATAAATACCGTACCCATCCCAAATAGCATTAGGTTGAGTCCTTGATCAATTAAGCTGTCTTGCATATTAACTAGCCTCCTGTGCTAATGGCTTTTGGTTCAGTTACTGTTTGAAAGCAATTTAATTTTACATCAATAACTGCAGGTTATTTAGCCTGAAACGTAAATAATTCTATTGTCGATGCGTGCTGCCGCATTAAATTTTGCCAAGCACCCCGCATGCTGCTCGATACAAATACTCGCAATCAAGTGTGCCAGCGGTTTCTCTGATCGAATGCATTGCCCATTGCGGAGCTCCAATATCAAGCGTTTCAATACCTAGCTCGGTTGCCGTGATCGGGCCGATGGTGCTGCCACAACCCATGTCGGAGCGGGTTACGAAGGTTTGTACCGGTATATCCAGTTTGTGGCATATCTGCTTAAACTTAGCTGAGCTAATGCTATTGCTGGCGTAACGCTGGTTACTATTGATCTTGATCACTGGGCCGGCGTTGAGAATAGGACCATGGTTTTGATCGTGTTTGTCCGCATAGTTCGGATGCAGCCCATGGGCGTTATCGCATGACACCATGGTCGAGCGAGTGATCAATTGCGTCATACTCGCAGGGCTATCGGTTAGACGTTGTAGTACCGATTTTAAAAACGGGCCTTGTGCGCCGCACGCTGATGAGGAGCCAACCTCTTCATGATCAGTCGAGATAAATAATGAGGCCTGATCGGATTCGGTATCTAAGATTGCGCGTGCGCCAATATAGGTGCTGAGCAAATTATCAATGCGACTAGCACACACAAACTCCTGATTTAAACCAACTAAGGCGGGTGCCTGGACGTCATAGCAAGACAGTTCAAACTCTAATACTTGACTGGCTTGTGCATAGCCCTGCTTTGCTAATTGTTGTAGTAGCAATTTCTTGAAATCAGTATCTTCACCCTGGCCAATAATAATTGGTAAATGGTTTTGCGGGTTGATAGCGCGAGTGTTATTCGCATCACGGTCCAAGTGAATAGCCAAGTTTGGAATAATCGCAATTGGACGTTCAAAATCGACAAGTTCATGAAACAGCGAGCCGTCTTTATTGACTCCGCTGACACGCCCGGCAATTGATAGTTCTCGATCGAGCCAAGGGTGCAATAGTGCACCGCCATAAACTTCTACGCCGAGCTGAGTATAGCCATGCTTCTTGATGTCAGGATTTGGCTTAATGCGCAAGCAAGGGCTGTCGGTATGTGCGCCAAGCATTTGCATGCCCTGTTGATAATCACTGCCGGTTCTGAACGCTATAATAGAGGAATCGTTTCGCGTGATCACATAGGCTTTGTTACTTCCAATGCCCCAGTCATCGCTCTCCTTAAGATGTTTGAATCCTCCCTCCTTAAATAGGCCTAAAAGAGTTTTGGTTGCATGAAATGGTGTTGGTGACTTAGCGATGTAGTCGCAAAGCTGATTAGCGATAGTATGAGTCATTAGAATATAGGCCGTTTCTTAGAATAAGCGGCGTTGTACTAGAAACCGCTATTTGAATGTGATCGATTAACCATTATTATAGCAGCACTTAAGGTATTCATAAGGTTGCTCAGCGTGTTGTCTTCACTCATTGTCATTGCCGCGGTTGGGGCATTAATTTACACTCTTAAACGTTGGCAGTCTTTGCCTCAATCTGAGCGTGCGAGCTTTGCTAAGAAAGCACTTCTTTATGGCTCTGCGGTCGTTGTTCTAGTTCTGGTGGTAAGCGGCCGAGCCCACTGGCTCATGGGGGTGTTAGCAGCGCTATTAGCCTTAGCTGGTCGCGCAGCGCAGTTTGCGCAATACATACCGATGTTTAAAAAAATGATGGGCGATGAACCTGCCGCTTCTCAAGCTGGTTCGGTGGCGACAGCTCCGAATGGTATGAGTAAGCAGCAAGCTGCTGATATTTTGGGTGTTGATTTGAGCGCTCAGTCTGATGATGTTCGTATGGCGCATAAGCGTTTGATACAGAAATTGCACCCGGATCGTGGCGGCTCAGATGCCTTGGCCAAGCAGATTAATTTGGCTAAGGATGTTTTGCTGGGGTAGGGCTAACTAAGGCTTGGGCAGGCTCACTTTAACGCTATCGAAAAGGATTTAAATGATAAAAAGAGAAAATGTAAAAAGTTACAAGCGATTTTTAAAAATGAGTCTAGCTGGAAAATGCGCATGCCTCCTAATAAGCCGTTGCGAGTATATGAATCGTATTATTTTCAGACTTGCAACTGTGATGTTTGGCTTAATGCCATTGAGTGCTTCGGCTACGGGTGTTTCATTCGGGTCTCCTGAGATATTTATAGTAGCCCCGATCATCCTAATCGGAGTATTCATTTTATCTTTGTACGGCACTAATTATTTTGCTAAAAAGCATAAGAGGCAATGGTATTGGGCGATCTAGATTGGCGTGTTGCTTTGGTCAATAAACACCATACTATTTACTAACTGGTAACTTGCTAGTGGGGCAGAGATCAATACACAAGTTCAAAAACTACCCTACACTGCGTTTGCTCGTCGGTGCAAAAGGTGCGCGTCCATTCTAAAGGCTTTAGGTGGTCGAAGGGTTGAATACTAATATCAAAAATCTCTTCATTACTGCCATCGCTGGTGCGGCTTTCTTCTTCATCTGGGCGTATTTCCCCTCTGTTAACCCACTCTTTCGATGGTTGCTCTCGTGCTGTGCGGTAGTTCATGGTTTAAGCTAGTAATTCACCTGCAAGATATTTTAGTTAATATTTTACTCTGCATTCCTTTGGCTCTAATGCTAATCAAACTCAATCCAAAGAATATATGGTGGTCTGTAGTAATTGCTCTAACATCCATTTTCTTAGTCGGGCACTATTACTTACTTCTACCTGAATATAAGGGTTGGGAAATAAGTGATTTTGCATTTTTCAGGGTAATACAACAAATTCCACTACTAATGGCTATGCTGCTTTTACGGCTCAGGAAAACGCGTGACGATTCCATTCAAATTTAAAAACTACCTTAAGCTATTCGTTCTTCAGAGCGGAAGTATAAGAATATAAAAAAGTAGTACATACTTGAGATCAAATGCCATACGGCATGGCCTTGAAAAATCGAGTCTGGGTGAGTGAAACTACCCTGTATATCAAGCTCACGGATCTGCGCTGCAATAATAATTGACACAACGGCGGCGACTAACCAGCGTATTTGCAGATACTTGCCTGGTTGAATAAGGCTGGCAGCCGCAAAAATTAATAGTATGCTGCTAAAGTATGTTGAAACCTCGCTAAACTCATATTCCCATTTGTAGTAAGTAAAGTAGATCGATCCGCACACCATAAGCACAGCGATCAACGGCAACGATGAAAATGTGCGATGTGTCCCAGGAACTCGTAAGCGAGGTAACCAGCTGCCGACCGGGATGGCCGCCATGCAGATCATCATTGAGTACATTGCCCCGACGTCGCCCTGTTGCCCATACAGCGTAAGCGATGCGTGAAAAAAACCACTGCCCAGGCCTGAATAAATGAGGGCTACGCCAAACAGAAAACTTTGAATAGGCGCGTGAGTCAGGTAGCCGCGTTCAAGCGCTAAGTTGTTCTTCCAATCGTTAATAGCCAAGCCGATTGCGTAGAACCCGAAGAAGATGTAAGACAGGTTTGACCAGGTGTTCATGCGTGTGCGGAAGATGCTATCGGCATAAATACGTTCGCCGTACTCGGGATTATTAAACTCTTCAGCCGGCAGCCAGTGAGACCAAACCGCTACGTCTTGGAAGGCAATGAAAAGTAAAATGAAAAACAGCAAAACGGCCAATGTTCCGCCAATACCGATAATGTGCACGAACCTTGGAAGGTGGGCTATTTTCAGTCGTGCAAACGGCCCGCGGCGAAGTCGCTGATCAATCGTATTTACTTGTTCGCTCATAACCGTCTCTCATTTGTGATCTGTTGCTGCTTGGGGTCTAATCGTGATACAGAGAGTTCTTGATTATTACAACATCCCGCGATGCTTTGTCGATATTAAGCGACTAGTCTAAGCTTCGCATAAACGCTTTCAACTCAGCCTGGATTCGTTCGGGAATTTCGAATTGCGGCGAGTGGCCGGCATTGTCAAAAACCACCATTCGCGCGTTGGCTAAGTTCTCGGCGTAAGACTCGGCGTAGGCCATCGGAACGATTGGGTCTTGCTTGCCCCAGAGCACTAGAGAGGGCGCACTAACTGATTGAGCCTTTTCATTCATTCTGAAATCAGCCCCATTCTCAAGCTGTTTGATCAGGCCGTTGATAAATTGAACATTGGCGTTCAATTGGTTTGCGAGGTGTTGTAGAACCGGCTCCGGAAATGCTGGCGGCGTGACAAATGCGCTGTCGTAGAAGGCTTGTAAGAATGCCACGTCGACTTTGTCCGGCAAGTAAAAGTAGGTCGACTTATTCGGCATCCGCATGCCGGTGGCGTTGAGCAAAATCAGGCCACGAGTCTTGTTTTGGTAATTGGCGGCGAAGGCGGCCGATATATGTCCGCCCATCGAATTACCGCCGATTACCATTTTCGAAATATCTAAGGCGTCACTGAGTCGGTTAATAAAAGCGGCTTGGCCGGCAATACTATAGTCTCGATCATCAAGCTTTTGATTTTCGCCATGAGCTTGAAGGTCGGGTAGCACTACATGGTAGCTGGCGGATAATTCTCGAACCGAGGTGACAAATGAGTTTTTGTCATCATGTAAACCGTGCAGCAGCATTAAGGTTGGTTTTGATGCATCACCACCTTCATAAAAATGCGCGGTATAGCCATCGACCTGCACAGACTTCTTTACTAAACCGGCACCACTTGCTGACAAAGATTGAATCGCACTGAGTATCAAGCCCGGGTAGATAAAGTAGACGATACCTATCAGTAAAATAGAGGCGGCGAATAAGCCGCCAAAAGCTTTCAGTACGGTTTTCATAATTAGCTAGGCTGTGTTGTAAGGTATTTGAGTTTTATTCTTGGCTAGCGTCACGAATGGCTTTGAATTCATTGCCTTCGCTCCAGCTTGGCCAGTCACTACTATCGCTAATCGCGATGCCGATGCGAAAATGCGCGTAAAGGTCTTGCATGATGCCGCCATTGTCCCACTCTGGGTGAACTTCATCGCCGGCTTTGTGGTAGCGCTCGGCTAAGTAGCGTTCAGCTTCAGCTTTACCGTAGCCTTCTGGTTTGCCGCGTACCTTCATGCCAGCTTCGGCATACAACATCGGCACCCCTTTTTTCGCCAAATTGAAGTGATCAGAGCGATAGAAGTAGCCTTTTTCTGGACTCGGTTCTTGTACTAATATGCGGCCTTGTTCGGTGGCAACGGTGCTTAGATAGTCATCCATTTGCGAATTACCGTAGCCGACCACAACTATGTCATCAGTCGCACCAGCGGTAGACATAGCGTCAATATTGATACCCGCCACGGTTTTATTCATCGGGAATGCAGGGTCTTCGGCATATTGTTTAGAACCGAGTAAGCCCGACTCCTCAGCAGTCACCGCGAGAAACATTACCGAGCGCTCAGGTGCGTATGGCAATGCCTTAAACGCCTGCGCCATTTCTAATAGCCCGGCAATACCGGTGGCGTTATCTTGCGCGCCATTGAATATCGCATCTTCGCCATCGGCTACTGATTTCACGCCTAGGTGATCCCAGTGGCCGGTATAGATGAAAAGTTCTTCTGGCCTAACGCTGCCTTCAATAAAACCGCCAACATTGTATGAGTCAGATTTGCGACTGGTGATTTCTAATCGGCTGCTGGCAGTACTCGTCATTGCAATCGGCGTGAAGCCTTGTTGCCCAGCCTTGGTGACCATCTCTGCATAGTTGAGGCCATTCTTGCTAAACAGTTGCTCGGCCGCCGGTTGAGTAATCCATGATTCGACGGCAAGGTTGCCGACGTTGCCATCGGCGGCAAACAAATTGTACTGTGGGCCAGACCAGCTACCACTAACCACTTCCCATGGATAGCCGGCTGCGTTGTCTTGGTGAACAATAATCGCACCTGCGGCACCTTGGCGCGCGGCTTCTTCAAATTTGTAGGTCCAGCGACCGTAGTAGGTCATGGTATTGCCCTTGAATAAATCGGCATCCGGCGCGCGAAAACCAGGGTCGTTTACCAAGATCACCGCCGTTTTGCCGGCCATATCAATGCCCGCGTAATCGTTCCAAGCGTATTCGGGGGCAACTACGCCGTAGCCAACAAATACTAAGCCCGAGTCTTTTATTTCAGCGGAGTCACCAGTGCGGGAGGTAAATACTACCGAGCCTTGCTTGTAGGCCAATGACGCGCTTGAACCGTCATTGTGTTTTAGTTCTAAGGGGGGCTTGTTGGTTACATTCAATTCCATCAACGGTACTGCTTGTCGATAGCTATCTTCGAAGCTGGGCATAAGCCCAAGTTTTTTGAACTCGGTTTCTAAGTAGCTTACTGTTTTCTCACCACCGGCAGTGGCCGGAGCTCGACCTTCAAAATCATCAGCCGCGAGTGTGTTCACGTGCAGCATAAAGTCAGCTTCATCTATTTTCTTAGCGGCTAACTCTATCGCCGCGGCACTAATTTTAGCGACCGTAGTTTCGGTAGCTATCGGGGCGACTACTTGTGCAGCTGTTTCGCTTTGCTCGGCGACACCTTCAGTTGTGGTGCTTTGTTCGCATGCCTGCAATAGCAGCATGCTACTGGCGAGGGCGATTGAGCCTAATTGCGTAATTTTGTTCATTATAACTACCGTTAAATGGTTTAAGGTTTTGTTTGATTAGCCGAATTCGGTGACGCTTAGCTGGCTGATTTTGTAGTCGTTTTTTTTTTTTTTAATATGTTATTTTCTTTGATACTCGCTTCTTAGCGACCACTTTAGCCGTTGTTGTTTTGTTGCTAGTGGTCTTCTTAGAGTTTACTTTTTTAGTAACAGGCTTCTTTTTGCTGGCCTTTTTAGCAACCGGTTTTGTGATTGACTCGAGCGTGGCCGCTTGTAGATCAGCAAAGCTTTCGCGAATGCACTGCATGAAGAAATCGACATCTGGCATGGTGCGCCTGCAAGACGTGGCACTAAACGAGATGTTGCCGCTGTGGCTGGTTACCGCAATGAATAGACCCATGCGATCAGACAACGGGCCTAGGCCCATTTGCGTTACCAGTTTTGCGCCGTTCATGTAAACCGGAACCTGTGGCCCTGGCACATTGGAGATGCAAACGTTGGTCATGCGGCCTGCCATTTCCGAGCGCATCATTAATCGAGCGGCGAGTAATTGAGTGCCGGCTGGTATGTGTCGAGTGACATCGGTCATCAGTCGCGCTGAAATACCCCTGCGCGCGGCTTTGTGCTCTTTGGTCTCGGCGTGTATCGCCGCTAGCCGCTCTATTGGGTCGGCGATATTGGTGTGCAGCAATGGTGACATGGTGCTGATGTTATTACCTGGCTGCTCGGTTGCTTGCAAACTACCTTTTTTTGCGCGCACGTTGACGGGTACAAACGATCGCAAGCTCTCGCTTGGCAGTTCTTTGTGGTGGCCTAAGTATTTACGCAGTGCGCCAGAGCAAATCGCCAGCACTATGTCATTAATAGTCGCACTTTCGACAAGCCCTCTAATCGGTTTGAAATCTGCCAATGAAAATGCGGTTGAGTCAAATACTCGATGCGGCGAAGTCTCAAGATTGAACCGGGTTAGCGGTACCGTCGCTTTGGCTTCGCGCTGCTTTTCAATGAAACGGTTTTTCGCCGTTTGTACCATACTCGGAGCGTACTTCATTAGTGACTCAGCGACCTTGACTGGCGAACGTAAGCCGTTGAAGAGGCCACGAGCTGACATTTGAAACGGCGTTGGTTTCTCATTGCGTGCTGAGGTGACAGCTTGCTTCATGGGCATCACCGGTGTGCCTTTTAAATCGATGTCCATCAAGCCGCCAAAGAAATTGACAATCGCCATGCCGTCGGCTGCTGCGTGGTGAATTTTGGTGGCGATCGCGTAACTCCCTTTGGGAATGCCTGGAACATTGTCTATGCCCTCGATAACATACATCTCCCAAGGTGCGCGCTGCATATCTAGCGGGCGAGAATGAAAGCGTGCTAAATGGATGCATAGTTGGCGCCAATCGGCCGGGTGAGGCAAACGACCATGACCAATGTGATACTCGATATCGAAATGCTCATCATCAATCCAATATGGGTAGTCGAGTTCTAATGGAACATGATAGATGCGGCGCTTGTAGATTGGCGATGTATGAACGCGACTACGAACATGTTCAATGATTTGTTTAAAACGGACCGTGCCTCCAGGCGCAGTCGATGGGTCAAAAATGGCAACCGAGGTAACCTGTGAAAGGCTTTTATTGGTTTCCATATAAAGAAATTGCGCGTCTTGGGCCGATAACTGCTGCATAAGTGTTCTACAATAATGGTTAGGCTCGAAGCCATGGTGCGATAATATTACTCCAAAAAGCGCATCTACTAACAGTGTAGATCGGCTTTGAGGGAAGTTTTTTTACCGCTGTTGTTAGTAGACTGCTCGGATCTCTCTTTGCTCGGTAAAGGTTTGTTAGGCGGATGGTGTAAATATTTCAGCCTACGCTAGGTCTTTCTTGTAAATAGTGGGCTTTGCGGTAGTATTAGATGAAAGCAGTAGAAACCACCCTATGGGTAATTGTGTGATGTACTCATAGATATAGCATCCCTAATTAAACACACGTACTGAGCGCCTTCATGGATTTATACAGTAAAGTTACAAAAGAAGTTGACGCACTACCAAATGGGCCACAGATAGGCGCGTTTTTTGATTTTGACGGGACCGTAATTTACGGCTACTCGGCGACCACCTATCTACGGGAACAAATTAAGCGCGGCGACGTTTCCCCTCGGCAGTTACTAGAGCTGACCAAGACTATGACCCAGTTCGGCATGGGTAATATGGGTTTCTCAGCAATGATGACCATTGCTTCTCAGTATTTGCGCGGCATCTCTGAAGAAAGCTACTTAGAATTTGCCGAAAAGCTGTATAGCAAACATATCGCCAAGCTTATTTACCCTGAGTCACGAGCACTGATTGAGGCGCACCTGAAGAAAGGACATACCGTGGCATTAGTGACCGCAGCGACCCCTTACCAGGTGATGCCAGCAGCTCGAGATCTTGGTATTGAAAACGTAAAATGTTCTAACTTAGAGATTGTCGACGGTAAGTTTACCGGCTCGGTAGTCAAACCGACGTGTTACGGCATGGGCAAAGTTGATGCGGCAGAGCAGCTGGCTGAGCAACACGATGTTGATATCAGCAACAGTTACTTTTACTCGGATAGCGACGAAGATATTCAACTGTTGGAGTTCGTCGGCAACCCTCGACCGCTTAATCCGAATAAACGTCTGCGTCGCATAGCGAGCGGCCGCGGTTGGCCGGTACAAGACTTTAAGAGCCGTGGCAACGCTTCTATTTTTGATTACGTTAAGACCGCCGCAACCCAAGTGAGTATGCTCACCTCGTTTGCCGCCGGGTTGCCAATTTACGCACTAACAGGCTCGTTAAATAAAACACGCAATTTTTCTACCTCATTGTTTGCTGACACGGCCTGTGCTTTAACCGGCATCGAGCTAGATGTTGAAGGCGAAGAGAATGCCTGGGCTAATCGCCCATGTGTGTTTGTGTTTAATCACCAAAGCCAAGCTGACGTGGTTATTTTACCCGCATTATTACGACGTGATTTGGCCGGTATTGGCAAGAAAGAAATTGGTAATGTGCCAATCTTAGGAAAATTAATGCAGATTGGTGGCACGGTATTAATCGACCGTGAAAATGCGGCTTCAGCATTAGAGGCGATGAAGCCTTTGGTTGATGTGCTGCAGAAAGAAGGCCGCAGTGTTTGCGTTGCACCAGAAGGAACTCGCTCTACCTCAACGACGTTAGGGCGTTTCAAAAAGGGCGCATTTCATTTAGCGATGCAAGCAGGTGTGCCTATAGTCCCGATCGTGATTCACAATGCTATTGATGTGGCACCAAGAGGGCAATACGTTTTTCGTCCTGCAACAGTCAAAATAACCGTGCTGCCAGCAGTTGATACATCGTCCTGGAGTGCCTCAACTATGGATCAGCACGTGCACGATGTTCGTGACATGTTTCTAGAAGAGCTGGACCAAATGCGTTTTCAAATTACTGATCAAGAGCGGGAAAAAGCTAAGGCCCGTTTGAATAATTTGAAACGCAATGCCGCGCCTAATAAGCGAGCCAAAAAGAATAGCTCAACAGCTAAACTTGAAAAAAGCCTAGAGTCGCCAAAAGCAACGTTGTCAAAATCAAAACCATCAAAAGCAAAATCGTCAAAACCGGTTTTGCGCAAAACTACGGAACTGAAAAAGGCCGCTATCGAGACCAACGGTGAGACCCAAAACGCAACGCCAACAGGGCGTAAGGTTAAAACGGTCGAAGCAAAGAGAGTGCCTCGTAGAAGGGCTCGCAAGGTAAGCGCGGCGAAAGTTTCAGCCAGAACATTGGATAGTTAAACTAAAAGAAAAACCATGATTACTAATCCTTGGACGCAAATTGACTCAGAGCAAGTGCTCTTTATAATTGATGCAGTACACGATGTAGAGGAGCGCTTGTTGCTTCAGTGGCTTAGTAATACTAAGGCTGAGACTGTCTTCACCGGCTCTGTCAGTCACTGTGTTGTTTCGATCGCAAAAGACCCCGAAAATATTCCAACTCAAGGTTTGCAGACGGCTTTGCAGGTCGATCAAGAAACCTTAGTGGTGCCGGTTCGAGTGGTTTGGAAGACGTCCCTCGATGAGATAGATAATACACCACGGTTCCGCGATTTATTACGCGGCAATCCTCGCCGGCCGAACAAAAATAAAGCTCAGCGTATCTTAGATTCCGAGCCGGCTAGAGCGTTCTGCGTGATGGGTGAACCGGCCACTGTCGGTGATTTATCTGAACGTTATAATCAGCGACGGAAAATTTCCTTGGTCGACAGTAATTTGGCTGACTATGTAGCCGAGCAAGCAAGTTTGGCGTTAGCCGTCGCCGAGCGTCGTTTACGTGGTGGTCGATACAAAGTGCCGCGACAAGTTTCTAAGCAGGTTCGCGCAAGTGATCGATATAGAGAAGGCTTGCTAGAAATCGCCCAGCAAACAGGTAAGACAGAGCAAGAATTACGAGACAAAGCACTGCCGTATTTCAAAGAGCTGGTGGCCTTGCCACATAATTTTTGGCAAGACGTTGCAGGCGCGTTCAATCGTTGGGTTATTTCTCTTGGTTACGAGAATAAAGTCGTTATCGACGTTGATAAGTTAGAGCGCTATCGTTCAATTGTACGAGAGCACCCCACCGCGTTACTTTGGACCCACAAAACGCATATGGATGGCATCACTATGCAATCTGTCTTGTACGAACACGATTTTCCACCGCCGCACACTATGGGCGGAATCAATATGGCATTCGCCGGTATTGGCTTTTTGGCTAGGCGGTCGGGTGCGATATTCATACGCCGTTCGTTTCAAGATAACCCGCTTTATAAATTGGTTCTTAGACGTTACCTTGCTTACCTATTAGAGAAGCGTTTTCCGCTTACGTGGTCATTCGAAGGCACTCGTTCGAGAGTTGGTAAGTTAATGCCGCCAAGATACGGCATGCTTAAGTACGTTATGGACGCAATGCAAGAGTCGAGTGCTGATGACCTTCATTTAATCCCTGTGGCGATTAATTACGACATGAATAATGATGTAAAAGACTATGCGGCGGAGCAAAGTGGTGCGATTAAGCGACCGGAATCACTGAGCTGGTTTATTTCTTATCTACGCCGCATGCGGCAACCATTAGGGCGTATTTATATCGATTTCGGCGAGCCGGTTGTGGTTAAGAAATCGAGTTTTAATGACGACCCATTGGCCTTGCAAAAAACCGCTTTTAAGATAGGTGTAGAAGCCAATCGGGTTACCCCGATTACGTTAACATCGTTGATGTCATTATCATTGCTGGGCGCTGCTCCTAGAGCGCAAACGATTGAAGAACTGCAAGATAATATGCGAGCTTTGCGCGAGTGGTCGAAAGATCGAGACATTCGTTTTACCAGCGATTTTGACGACGACAAGAATGATCACATGCAAGCGCTGATCAGTAATATGGTGAACTCGGATTTGATCAACCGATATGACGAAGGCCCTGAAACGGTGTATGCGGTTGCCGCTGATCAGCATGCGATGGCAAGTTATTATCGAAATACTATTGTTCACCATTTCGTTGCTAAGGCAATCACCGAGCTTAGCCTAGTAGAAGCAGCCAATGATCTTGACGACCCTCTAGCGGCATTTTGGCGCGCTGCCGACCGACTTAAAGACATGTTTAAGTTTGAGTTTTTCTACGAAGCAACTGACCAATTCCATGCAGAGATTAAGCGCGAATTAAGTTACTGCGATACCGACTGGGAATCGCGCATGAGTGACCGAGTGTATGTGTTGAACATGCTACGCAATATGAAGCCATTGGTCGCACACTCTAGTTTGAAACCATATATTGAAGCGTATCGAATCGTTGCCGATGTATTTGCTAGCCTCGGCGCGACCGAAACATTGGACGAAAAAGCTTTGGTCGCGGCGGCCTTCAAGTATGGTCGACAAGCGTATTTGCAGCGTCGGATTAGTAGTAAGGCATCGCTAGGGCAAATATTATTTAAGAATGGTTATAAGTTGCTTGATAGCTATGGCCTAGTCGAAGCCAAGGGCGCTGACATTGTTGAGCGACGCAAGAAAGTCAGTCAAGAGTTGCGAGTATTGTCTCATCGCCTTGAGCAAGTCAGAGCAATGGCAATGCCCAACGATTTAGAGTATTAAGCTTGGTTAAGCTCTGTATAGAGCATTGAATTTTGAGCCCATGGGTTAACTCAACGATAAAAAACGCGGTGAATCTCAGTTGAATAATAAAAAAAGAAGCGGAATGAGGAAATTACAAGTCGGCTTACTTGGCGGCGGTTCTTGGGGGACTACGGTAGCGTCGCTGGTGGCGCAAAACACCGATATCTCGATCTGGGCCCGCAGCGCGTCCACCGTTAAAGAAATCAATAGAAAGCATACCAATGAGAAATATTTACCAGGCGCAAAGTTGCCTAAAAACTTGGTTGCACATGAAAATATAGAAGACGTGGTTGCGAGAGCTGACGTGTTGATAATGGGCGTGCCCTCTAACTCGTTTCGAGATGTTTTGCGCGACGTTAGACCTCACATTAGACCGTGGGTTCCGATCGTAAGCCTGACCAAGGGCTTAGAGCGTGGCTCCGATTTGCGTATGACTCAAATCATTGAGTCTGAGTTACCTGGTCATCCTGTTGGTGTTTTGATGGGACCAAATTTGGCGCGTGAAATCATGGCGGGTCAAGCGGCGGCAAGCGTTATCGCGATGGAAGATGAGATCATCGTCAAGGAGCTTCAGAAAGTTTTTAATAGCGGCGTTTTTCGCGTATATACCAATAATGATGTGGTTGGTTGTGAGTTAGGTGGTGTGCTAAAAAACATAATCGCGATTGCCGTAGGCATGGGCATTGGCTTGGGCGCGGGCGATAACACCCGGTCTGCGCTGATTACTCGAGGCTTAGCCGAGATCACACGTCTAGGCGTTGCTTTAGGTGGTAAGGCTGAAACGTTCTCGGGCCTTACTGGCATGGGCGATATGCTGGCAACCTGCATCAGCCCACAAAGCCGTAATCATCATGTTGGGGTTGAGCTAGGTAAGGGGCGTCATATCGACGAAATCATAGAACAAATGGTGATGGTGGCCGAAGGCGTCAAAAGTGCGCCCACGGTGATTAAGCTAGCCGAACTGCATGGCATTGAAATGCCAATCGCGCACGATGTTCATGAAGTAATTACCGGTAGACGCACGGCGGCAGAAGCCTTTTATGGCTTATTGAAACGTCGTGTCGGTGCTGAGATCGAGTCGGAATAAGCGCCAACGTGAGTGGTGAAACTAATTTAGAGAGATTATTGGCGACAATGTCACCAGTATTGATGGAGGGAGAATTTGTATTCTTGTCTTTTAGCAATGCGACTTATGGTGATCATGCAGAGCTAAAGCCGATTGCATCGATGATTGAATCTGAAGGGCTAACGCTAGTGGTCGAAAAATCACAGGCGGATCGACACGCTTTAGAATACCAGTCTAGCTTCAAAGGAATCTCGCTCGAAGTTCATTCAAGCCTCGATGCAGTGGGGCTCACAGCGGCTTTTTCAGCAACGCTAACTGAACGCGGTATCAGCGCAAATGTGATCGCTGGCTACTTTCACGACCACATTTTTGTTCAGGCTGATGATGCTGCGCGTGCGATAGCGGCTTTACAGAAGCTATCGGATTAGGTGCTTAGATGCGCAATCACTTTGTTCGCGGCGGCTTCCGAACTGGCGGGATTTTGACCCGTAATTAGCAAGCCATCTTGCACCGAGAAGACATTCCAATCTTCGCCTTTTTGATAGTTTCCGCCGCGTTTAATCAGAGCGTCTTCTAACAAAAACGGCA
>JBLHXJ010000041.1:0-15180 GCA_047629535.1 Arenicella sp.
TTTAGATTGCCGAGAGCTTATAGAATAAAGTTAAGTGAAACAGTTAAAAGAGTTTAAATAAACGGCGTGCAACAGACTCTGCCATTCGGTTATTCGTATTATGCTCGAATCGCAGGCTACATGCCATGAAAACCCAAAGCGTGAAGCTTGTTTTAGGTTAATTTATCGTTAACTCAGTTGTTGTTACGATAGTTATTATTTAGCCTAAAATTCAAGTAAGCGAAAGCAGCCTAACCAGCTAAGCCTAATAACGCTAGGCACATACTAATGACAATAATTAAATCAAAGATTAATACATCAAGCCTCCAAGTGATCTCTTTTGCAGACAGTGGTCCGGTTTACCAAGTCTTTAAACGCTTAATGCGCCGCCCCCTGCAGGTGTTGCTGGCGTTGGCGTTAACGATCAGTACTGGGGTAACCAGTCATGCCGCAAATGATTCTTTGCTGGCCGATTCTTACCCTGATCGGTATACGGTAGTGGAGGGAGATACACTTTGGGGTATTTCAGGCAAGTTTTTGCGTGACCCTTGGCGCTGGCCTGAAGTTTGGCAAGGCAATCCTCAAGTTAAGAATCCAGATCTAATCTATCCCGGCGACCTGTTGGTCTTGACTATCGTTGACGGTCGCCCGGTATTAAGGGCTCTTCGTCGCGAGACGGTGAAAGTATCGCCGAAATCTAGGTCGATCCGATACACAGAGGCTCTACCGCTGATTGACCCAGCGGCTATTGGGCCTTACATAAATTCACCACTGGTCACCGATGCAAATGAAATGAAATCGGCTGCGTATGTGGTTGACGGTTATAATAGTCGCTTAACATTGGGGAAGTATGATCAGTTCTATGCTCGTGGCATTGAAGATCAATCGGTAGAAAATTTTCGTTTATTCAAGCCCGGTCGTCATTTCGTTGACCCAGTTAGTGGTGAGAGTCTTGGTTGGGAAGCGACCCATTTAGGCGACGCCAATATGTTGAAACAGGGCGACCCAGCGCGCTTGACCATCACTACGAGCTACCAAGATATTAATGTTAGGGATCGCCTGCGGCCGATTATCATCGAAGAGGCTTTGCCATTCTTTGCTCCTAGAGCGCCTCAGAATAGTAAAATTCGCGGTGTTATTTTAGATACTCCAAACAAGGCCACCGAACTCGGTGCTTTGTCTATCGTTGCTATTAATCTTGGTGAGCGTGAGGATATTCGATCTGGTGATGTGTTGAGAGTTCGAAGTCAAAAAATGCCAAAAAAAGATCCTTTTACTGGTGAGAAGTATTTCATTCCTGAGGAAAATATAGGTCTTGCCTTAGTGTTTAGAACTTTTGAAAAGGTTAGCTACGCGATAATCACTGACTCAAACCGGCAGGTAACACCCGGCGATATATTGGTCAGCCCAGACGCTGAGTAGTTATCTAGGCCTGAAGCGCTGAGCGCTTCAGGTCAATAATTAAACTGGCGCTATAGTGAATTAGCGCTTCTTTAGTATTTTTTAGTATTTTTTATGACCACGGAGGGTCATTGATATGCAACAGGATTGCCTTTTTAAATCTCGCCTCAATTTGCATGATGAAAGTCAGCTAAAGACCGATGAATCCTCCTATGTTTGGTGGTGCCGCCTAATTCGTGACCGACGCTGGAGTCGCGCCCAGAAGCGCCAATTAGTTACCTTTTTTGGGCGTCCTGAGTTAGTTTTAGCGGCCTCGCAGGAGCAAATTTGGTCGATTATTTCGGGTCGCCCGCGTGCCACTGACTCGACAGTCGAGCAATCCGTAATTGACGCCGATCTTAGCTGGCTTGAACAGCATTCGCATCACCTAATTCCGATAACTGAGCGCCGGTACCCATGCCTATTGCGACAGTTAGAAGACCCGCCCTTGGCGCTATTTGCGATCGGTGACATCGGACTACTGCATGAGCCACAGGTGGCAATTGTTGGCTCACGCAAGCCGACGCCTATTGGTGATAATGTCACGCGTTCGATTAGTGGTGGATTGGCCGGCCTCGGCGTGGTGGTGACTAGCGGCATGGCACTCGGTATTGATGCGATCGCGCATCAAGCGGCGTTTCAGGCCGGCGGTTTGAGTATTGCTGTTTTGGGCAATGGTTTGGACATCATTTATCCGTCACGGCATCGAGCCTTATACCAACAGCTAGTCAGTAATGGCCTGTTGGTGTCTGAGTATCCGCTCGGTTTTAAGCCGAGTCGTTATACCTTTCCGCAAAGAAATCGTATTGTTAGCGGGCTATCTCATGGAGTGGTGATTGTCGAAGCGGCGGAGCGTAGCGGCACCTTGATCACAGCGCGCCTGGCGATGGAGCAAAATAGAGATGTTATGGTAGTGCCGGGCTCAGCCTTAAGTTCGCAATATCGTGGCTCTCATGAGTTGCTAAAGCAGGGCGCAGCTCTGGTCAGTTCATGTGATGATGTAATTCATTGTTTATCTGAGCCGCTTTCGAGGTACTTGCGAAATGTCGATGGCGCAACAACTACAGCAACCCAAGCAGAGCCCCTGCCTAGGCATCCTTTACTGCAGTTTATCTCGGCCGAATCGACCTCGGTGGACGACATAATATTGGGCAGCCAATTGACCTCTGCTGAAGTTTCATCCATGCTACTTGAGCTGGAGCTTATAGGGGCTGTGGCAATTGCCAATGATGGCGGCTATGTAAATTTATCTTAATTTGGTCACTAAATTGGTCAGTTCTGAGAGGTGAAAATGAAAGAAGATATGCTCGAAGTGCTGATTTACCTGTTCGAAAATTACATTATCGACGGAGACTCGTTCGAACCTGGTCAAGAGGAATTGGCTAAGGAGCTGGTCAGCGCAGGTTTTGCTGATGACGAGGTTAGCAAAGCTTTTGTATGGCTTGAAGGTCTACTCGATGTCTGTGAACAGGACCCTAGTAACGTTGTATGGCAACCTCAAGCGGCCAGTTCAATTCGCTTTTACACAACGCAAGAAGCCGCCCGCTTGAAATCAGAAGGGCAGTCATTATTAACCCGCTTAGTCAACGCTGGATTGCTCGATCAACTTTCTCGAGAGACCGTCATTGACCGGGTGATGGCGCTTGATTCCTCTGACGTCACCTTCGATCATATAAAATGGGTGGTGCTGATGGTGTTAAGCAATCAGCCAGGTTTTGCTGAAATCGCCGAGTGGGCTGAAGTCGTAGTAAGCGAGGATTTATTGCCGGCAATACACTAAACCTTGTTTGTACGCGGGTTATTGTGGATACTCTCCTCACTCATCGAGTCAAATTTGTCTGTTAGCGAACCGCATACAGATTCTAATACAGCATTATTAAGCAACCGAGTTAAGCAATAAAAATGGGCAAGTCCTTAGTTATAGTCGAGTCTCCAGCAAAGGCCAAGACGATCAATAAATATCTCGGTGACGACTACATCGTCAAATCCAGTGTCGGCCATATTCGCGATTTGCCTACTAGCGGAGGCGATAAAAAGCCAGTCGATTCCAAAGAACGCGCGCGTCAATCGGCGATTACACGCAAGCTGTCTCCGGAACAAAAAATAATTCATCGACAGAAGAAAAGTAAGATTCAGTTGATTAATCGAATGGGTATTAACCCTGAGAAAAACTGGGAAGCGCGTTACGAGATTTTGCCGGGCAAAGAAAAGGTCGTCGATGAGCTGGTAAGACTTGCTAAAGACGCCGACATTATCTATCTCGCGACTGATATGGACAGAGAAGGGGAAGCTATTGCTTGGCACCTTCAAGAGGCGATCGGCGGTGACCCATCACGTTATCGTCGAGTGGTGTTTAACGAGATTACCGAAACAGCGATTCAAGCGGCGTTTGAAAATCCAGGCCCAGTTGACATGGCCCGGGTGCAAGCTCAGCAAGCAAGACGATTCTTAGACCGCGTTGTTGGTTATATGGTATCACCTTTGTTGTGGGCTAAAATTGCACGAGGCTTATCCGCTGGCCGTGTTCAGTCTGTTTCTCTGCGTTTAGTGGTTGAGCGTGAGCGTGAAATTCGCGCATTCGATCCAGAAGAATACTGGGATCTATTTGCTGATCTGAAAACCAAGGCTAAAGACACCGTTAATTTTGAAGTTCGTAAATTCAAGGGCGAGAGTTTTAAGCCTGTTACCGAACAAGAAACCGAAGTTGCGGTTCAGTATCTTGATTCAGCGGACTATAAAATTGCTGAAATTAATGAGCGACCGACTTCCACCAAGCCAACCGCGCCTTATATAACCTCAACCTTGCAACAAGCGGCAAGCACGCGCTTGGGTTTTGGTGTTAAGAAAACCATGATGCTTGCTCAGCGGCTTTATGAAGCAGGCTACATAACCTACATGCGTACTGACTCGACTAACTTGAGTAAGGGTGCTGTAGCCGACTGCAGGGAGTTCGTGGACCGTGAATACGGTAAGAAATATCTACCCGCTTCGCCCTTATCATATTCAAGTAAAGACGGAGCTCAAGAAGCGCATGAGGCGATTCGCCCATCGGATGTGAAGGTTAAGCCGACACAAATCGCTAATGTTGAGCGTGATGCTGAGCGTTTATATACGCTGATTTGGCGCCAGTTTGTCGCATGCCAAATGGTGCCCGCCAAATTTTTGAGCACTAGTGTGGTGATCAATGCGGGTAATTATGAGTTGCGTACCCGAGGCAGAGTGATTGTTTTTGATGGTTATCAACGAGTCCAGCCGGTGCAAGTCAAGAAGGATGATGATGGTGTGCTGCCGGCAATGACTGTTGGCGAAGTCCTAAATTTGGAGACGCTAATGCCGACTCAGCATTTTACTAAGCCGCCGGCTCGATACACTGAAGCTAGCTTGGTTAAAGAGCTAGAGAAGCGAGGCATTGGTCGACCATCGACCTATGCAGCGATTATCTCAACGATCCAAGATCGAGGATATGTACAGGTTGAGAAGCGTCGTTTCTATGCGCAGAAAATGGGTGATATTGTCACCGAGCGCTTAGTCGAAAGCTTTGCCGAGCTGATGGATTATAGCTTCACAGCCACCATGGAGGACCGCTTGGACGATGTTGCCAAGGGTCGCTTGCAGTGGCGTGATCTATTGGATAGCTTCTACTCCGATTTTTCGTCGACTTTGCTAAAGGCTCAGAACGACGAAGATGGGATGCGTCCAAATAGCCCAACTGAGACTGATATTGAGTGTAATACCTGTGGGCGTCCAATGCAGATTCGCACTGGTAGCACCGGGGTGTTCCTCGGCTGCTCTGGATACGCACTACCGCCGAAAGAGCGTTGTAAATCAACCATGAATTTGGTGCCTGGTGATGAAGCTGTTAACGTCGATGAAGACGACGAAGCCGAAGCCAAGCTGTTGATCAGCAAGCATCACTGCAATATTTGCAGTACCGCGATGGATAGCTATCTATTAGATGAGTCTCGCAAATTGCATATCTGCGGCAACAATCCTGATTGTTCGGGATTCGAAGTCGAAATGGGCTCTTACAAGATTAAGGGCTATGAAGGCCCAGTGCTCGAGTGCGATAAGTGCGAAAGTGAGATGCAGTTAAAGAACGGCCGCTTTGGCAAGTATTTTGGTTGTATCAACGAAGAATGCAAGAATACTCGTAAGCTTTTGCGTAATGGTGAGCCGGCTCCTCCAAAAATGGACCCGGTGCAGATGCCGGACCTTCGTTGTCTTAAAGTTGACGATCATTACGTATTGCGTGATGGTGCCTCTGGCATGTTTTTAGCAGCCAGTGGCTTTCCTAAAAATCGTGAGACGCGAGCGCCCTTAGTGGCTGAGATATTGCCGTATAAAGACCAAATAGACATTAAATACGAATTCTTATTCGACGCGCCAATCGCTGATGAGGATGGCTTGCCGACGGTCATTCGTTATAGCCGCAAGACTAAGGAGATATATGTACAGTCAGAAGAAGATGCAAAGGCAACTGGCTGGAAGGCTTTTTACGAAGGCGGTAAGTGGGTTGTTACTGGCACTAAAACGGTAAAGAAAAAAGCCAAAAAGAAAGTAGCCAAGAAAAAAGCCAAGAAAAAAGTCACTAAGAAGAAGGTTTCTAAAAAGAAAGTAGTTAAAAAAACGGCGTCCTAAATAGCCCTAGGCTTAGTTGGGCGTTGGCTTAATTGCGCCAGCAACTAACTATTACAGCAGCCGTAAAGAGCCAGATGGTCGCAAGGCGGGCTTATATTCTAGGTAACTAGCTTCTAGCTACCTAGAATAAACCCTCGGTGTCTTCTCGGTCTTCAATAATCCGGTCTTGCTGCCTAAACTCATTTGGTATTTGCTCGATATCATCCCTTAATGCCTCTTCTAGAGAGTCGTCGATAGACTCTTCGTCGCCTTGCTGCATACTGGCACCTATGTCTATGTCTATGTCGTCAATATTTAGGTTTGTTGATAGCTGGCCATACAGATCCTGCAGTAATGCGTACTCGGGCGTTAGCTCCTCGAGCTTGAAATATTCCTGAAGAGCATTGGGGTCAAGTTCGTCAGTGCGTTTGCCTGTATTGCGATCAATAAAACCCGACTCTATATACTTTGGCAGTTGGCTTGGATCCTCTGGCACACCCTCAAGTGCTGTACGCATGTAGTCAACCCAAATTGGCAGCGCGGTTAAGCTGCCGGCTTCGCCTCGGCCCATGGTTGAAGGGTTATCAAAGCCAACCCAAACGGTGGTTGCGACTTTAGAGTTGAAGCCGGTAAACCATGCGTCTACATAGTCATTGGTAGTGCCTGTTTTGCCGGCAAGGTCTTGCCTGTTTAGTGTCAGTGCCTTTCTCGCGGTGCCGCGCCGCACCACGTCTTTCATCATGCTAACGGTTAGAAAGTTATTCGCATGCGACATAACACGCGGCGCTTCGTAGCTTCTTGGCACGCTTAGGTCCACCACCTCAGGCTGAAAATCGAGCAGCTCAGGCTGAAAATCGAGTAGCTCGTGCTGACCGTCAAGCCCCCCCTCTTGCTGTTCGGCTTCCTCCTGATCAATGCTGCTTGGCGTTGTTTGTGCTTGCGCTATTTCGAGGTCAGTGGGTTCAGGCTTAGGTAAATATTGGGCATAGCACTGGTCACAGGGTGCGGGTGCGGGTGCCAAAAAGATGGTATTGCCGTCACGATCGGTGATCAGCTCTATGAAGTAGGGTCGTACTTTATAGCCGCCATTAGCAAGCACGCTATAGGCGCTGAGCATCTCTATTGGCTTTACGCCGCCTGAACCAAGCGCCATTGTCAGGGATGCCGAAAAACGACTCATATCAATGCCGAAGCGCTCCACATATTGTCGCGCATAAGGTATTCCAATCGCTCTTAATAGGCGAATTGATACTAGGTTCATCGACTTGCTTAGCGCTTGGCGGATACGTGTCGGCCCATAGAACTGGCCGCTGTAGTTTTCCGGTCGCCACAGCGTGCCATGGGCTGGGTCTCGTATTACAATCGAGCTGCCGCTAATTACGCTGGCCGGAGTAAATCCCTTATCAAGTGAGGCCGAGTAGATGAACGGTTTGATATTTGAGCCTGGCTGACGTATTGATTGAGTCGCTCGATTGTATTTATTGAGAAAGAAATCGTAACCTCCAATTAATGAGAGAATCTTGCCGGAATGCGGCTCTATTGAGATCAGTGCGCCACTGACGTTTGGTATTTGTGAGAGCTTCCAACTTATAGTCGAGGCAGAATCTTCTTGAGCGGTACTCTGGCCGGCATCTTTATCGGTCGAATTTTCCTCAGGCTGAATATAGAGAACATCGCCGGCTGTCATTAGTTCCGACATTTTGCTTGGGCGGTCACCGACCAAATTAGCGGTCTTGTGTCGCTTTGCCCACTTAGCGGTTGCTAGCTTTATAGTTATCTCTCCGAAGTCGCGAGTCCAAAGTTTGGAGTCATCGTCATTAACTGTGAGAACAATCGCGGGAATCTGCTCTTGACTGCTGGGATAGGCTCGTAGTGCCGCCTCATAAGCGGCGTCTAGTTGTTGGCTGTTCTCAGCAGAGGCGGTTGAATCGACTTGCTTTACAATTGTCTCGAGGTCTATGGTGCCAATAGTGCCTCTGAAGCCGTGGCGTCGATCATAGCGTTGCAAGCCATTGCGCAGCGCAGCCTGAGCGGCAAGCTGTTGCTTAGATAGGATCGTGGTATAGACATTTAAGCCCTGCCAATAGGCGTCTTCGCCGTATTGCTCAGTCAGCTGGGCGCGCACCATTTCAGCGATATGCGGAGCCACCAAATCAGTTTTTCGCCCGTGTTTTTGCGCGCTAATCGGCTCCGAAAGCGAGGTTTGGTAGTCTTCTTGGTTTATTTTTCCGAGATCATTCAATCGTCCAAGCACATAGTTTCGACGGATCAAAGCGCGCTCAGGGTTACGTAACGGATTGAAAGTCGATGGAGCCTTAGGCAGACCGGCAAGCATAGCTATTTGCGCAGTGCTTAGTTGCGAAAGCTCTTTGTTGTAGTAAACCTCGGCTGCCGCACCAAAGCCATAGGCTCTATGCCCCAAGAAAATTTTGTTTAAGTAAAGCGATAAAATTTCTTCTTTAGAGAGTATTTGCTCTAGTCTAAACGATAGCAATACCTCTTTTAGTTTGCGCTCATAAGTTTTGTCGCGACTCAAAAAAAAGTTGCGTGCTACTTGCATGGTAATCGTGCTGGCGCCTTGGCCTGACCGGCCTGACCGAAAGTTTGATAGCGCCGCTCTGAATAAACCTCTGAAGTCGACGCCGCCGTGTTCGAAAAAACCATCATCTTCGCTCGCAAGGACTGAGTCTATAAGTCTTTGCGGCGTGTCTTTATAGTCGATCGGTTTACGACGTTCATCGCCGAACTCGGATATTAGTAGTTTGTCGGCCGAATAAACGCGTAACGGAATTTTTAGTTCTATGCCCCTTATGCTCTGTGCATTTGGCAGCTCTCGACTGAATTGGACGACCAAAAACCCGGCGATCACAAATCCGAGCATAAACGCGCCGCTTATCCAAATAGTAAGCGATAACAGCAGTTGCGATTTTTTCAAAATGCCAAATTCTTATTTGTTAGCCAAAAACGATAATATATGAAATATTAGATTTCCTAAATAGAAATGTGGCATTATTGCTCTGGGTTGGTTAGACTTTAAGGTAAGTAATTATAATAATGATATAAATAGCGGTTTTTATGGAGGTTTCTTGAAACTGTTTACCAAAAAATCTAAGTCAGTGATCGGCATCGATATCGGAACTCATTCGTTAAAGTTAGTTGAACTGTCTGGTACAAAGGCGAGCCCTCGGGTTGCGGCGTGGGCTGTTATCCCATTGCCGGCCGGAGCCTTTTCTGAAAATGCGATCGCAAATGCCGAACTGGTGTCCGACGCACTAAATGAAGCGGTGGTTAAGTCCGGCGCCAAAGGTGATTCAGCCGCGGTGGCGGTGTCGTCTAGTCATGCGATCACGAAAATGATCGGGATGCCATCTGATATTGGGGAGCTTGAGTTAGAAGAGCAAATCAGTATTGAGGCCTTGCACTTCATCCCATACCCAATTGACGAGGTTAATCTTGACTTCGAGGTTGTCGGTAAGTCTGAGAGTAATGATGACGAAAATGATGTATTGCTAGTCGCCTGTCGGCGAAGCATCGTTGATGACTATATTGATTTGGTTGAAAGTTCTTCGTTGGAACTCAACTACGTTGATATTGATACCTATGCACTAGAACGCGTATATCGCGCGCAAAACTCCCTAGGCGCAAAATCTGATCAGCCTGTGGCAGTATTTGATATTGGCTCTTCGAGCAGCCACTTAATGGTTATGGACGACAGTCGTGTGCTTTATTCTCGGCATCAGAACTTCGGTTCGGCACAACTAATAAAGTTAATTCGCAAGGAATATGGCGTATCAGCCGATGAGGCAGAGGAAATACTCGCTTCGTCTCAACCGCCAGGCGATTTTCTAACCGCAGTGCAAGAACCATTTGTTGAGATGTTACGACAAGAAGTAAGTCGTGCACTACAGTTTTTCTATTCATCTAGCCCCTATTCTAATATTGATAGCGTGGTTTTATCTGGTGCGTGCTGTGCTTTGACTGGTTTAGCCGGTGACCTGGAGGTTAAGCTGCGCGCAAAAGTGTCGGTGCTAAACCCGATAGCGGGTGCAAATGTGCAGTTTAGGCGAGATACGATCGCCTCATCAGCTCCGGCGCTATCTGTTGCCTACGGGCTTTCTTTGCGAGGACTCAACTAATGGCAAATATTAATTTACTGCCTTGGCGTGAAGTGCAACGGCGTGAGCGCAATCAAATGACCTTAGTTATTTGTGGCGCAATGTGGGGCGCGGCCTGTCTATTGGTTTTGGTTGGCAAAGTGTTTATGGATTCGCGGATTGATCACCAGCAAGCGAGAAATGCTTATGTGCAGTCTGAAATTGATTCTCTATCAAAGGTTATTCGAGAAATCGAAGACCTAAAAGAAAAGCGCGATGCTCTGTTGTCGAGAATGGAAGTGATTCAAAATCTTCAGAAAAATCGCTCTCAAATTGTACATGTTTTTGATGATCTAGTTAGCAAGCTACCGAACGGCGTTTACTACGATACCATCACCAAGACGCAAAATAGCTTGGGTATTAAAGGTAAAGCCCAATCCAATGGCCGTGTTTCAGCGCTGATGCGTAGCTTAGATGCATCCGACTGGTTCACTAATGCGACCCTCAATGTGGTCAACGTGGTTGATCAAAATGGAGCATCGGTTAGCCAGTTTGATGTGCTAGTTAAAGAACAACGAAAAGGCGATTCGGCCGGCGTCAATGACAGTGATACGGTTCGTTAGAGTCTTGAATCGCAAGATCATATGTAGTTGTAAGACGATAAAACTATAACGAACCAAGTTTAAGAGAAAACTTAGATTATGAAACGATTAGTAGTAAGGGGCACCCTATGAGCCTCATAGATGAACTAAATGGCTTAGATATCAATGATATCGGGTCATGGACGCGTCGAGTTAAGTTCTTAATGGCGGGTATATTGTGCATCGTCATTGTAGGCGCAGGGTTCCATTTTATTATTCAGGATCAGCGAAAGTCTCTAGCCACCGAGCAAAAAAAAGAGCCTAGTTTGAAGGATAGTTATCTAGAAAAGAAAGCCTTAGCGATTAATATTGATGCTTACAAAGAGCAAATGATTGAGGCTGAAGAGACTTTTGGCGTTCTGTTGAAACAGCTTCCGAATGAGAGTGAAATTCCTGATCTGCTTATTGATATGACTCAGGTTGGTTTATCTCGTGGCCTACAGTTTGAGCAAATCAAGCCTGGCCAGACCATAGACAGAGATTTCTATGCTGAAAAAAATGTAAATATCATCGCTAACGGCACCTACCATCAAATAGCTGGCTTCGTAAGTGATGTCGCAGCGCTACCAAGAATTATCAATGTATCGGATTTTTCGATTGACCGAATTTCGGTTGAGTCGGAAAACTTACGTTTCAGAGCAACTACCAAGACCTATCATTATTTGGAGGACTCGTATGTTGGCGAATAATGCAAATAAGCTGGTATCGTTGGCGCTCATCAGCTTGCTGCTTCAGGGCTGTGCTGACAGTAATATGACGGATCTGCGTGATTTTGTCGCTGACGCTTACAAAGACAAGAGGCCAGAGATTGACCCATTGCCAGAGATTCAGCCTTATAGAGGCTTCGAGTACGCTTCTACTGATAAGAACGAGCCGTTTAATTTTGAGAATATTGTGTCTAACCGCGACGGTGAAGCTGCGGTCACAGGCAAGCGACCTGATGCTAATCGTATTAAGGAGCCACTAGAAGAGTTTCCTCTAGACGCCCTAAATATGGTTGGAACTATGTCGCAAAGGGGTGTGCCTTGGGTAATCGTCAAAACGACTCAAGGAACCGCTCATTTGGCCTCAATCGGGAATTATCTAGGTCAAAATGATGGGAAAATAACTCAAATTTTCCCAGAAGAACAACGTGTAGTGCTAGTCGAGACCGTAGCCGACCCTGCAGGCAGGTGGGTGACTAGAGACGTGGAAATAACAATAGATGAACAATAATGACTCAGGAAGCAAAACTATGAGAGCAAATAAATTACCCAGACGCTTCAAGATGTTATGTGCTTCAGTGCTAATGCTAGTCGTGGCTAGCGCTAATACTGCTTATGCACAAAGTGCTAATTTGACCGATGTGGTTTTTAGTACTTTAAGTGGCGGCGACGTGCAAATTAATTTTCTGGCTGACGCGCAATTATCCGAACCAGGGACTTTCAGTACTGATCGACCAGCACGCATCGCAATCGATTTTTTTGGAATGAAAAGCTTGCTAGATAACCCACGAACGGATGTCGGTATGGGCAAAGTCGAAAGCATTGTTGCTGTGCAAACGCCGGATAGAACACGCTTAATTGTGAATCTAGCCGACAGTGCACGGTACAAGCTACTGCCGATACATAAAGGCTATTCATTGACGGTTTATAACTCTTCAACGGATGAGAGCGAAGTAACAGCGCCCAAACCATTTGCTAGCCGACCGGATATCCAAGCATCGACAAATGTAACCAATATTGATTTTCGTAGGACAGAAGTCGGTGGTGGTAAGTTGGTCATTGACCTGAGTAGTGATGACGTGACCATTGATACGCGTGAGCGAGATGGCGAAATACTAATCGATTTATTCGACGTAAGCGTGCCAGCCGAGCTTGAGCAGCGCTTAGACGTTACCGATTTTGCCACACCAGTACAAACCGTCGATTCGTTTCAAAACGCCAGTAATGTGCGCATGGTGATTGTGCCTACTGGAAAATACCAACATCTTTCGTTTCAGTCGGGCAACCGATTTACGCTAGTAGTCGATCCGATTGTAGAGACCGCAGAGGATCTACTTAATCAAGAAGATTTAGAGTTGGGTTTTAACGGCGAGAGGTTGTCCATTAACTTCCAGAAGATCGATGTTCGCTCGGCGTTAGCGGTAATTGCAGATTTTACCGGGATTAATTTTGTTACCAGTGACTCTGTTCAGGGTGAGATCACAATAAACTTGAAGGATGTTCCTTGGGACCAAGCGTTAGACGTTATCTTGCGAACTAAAGGGCTTGCAAAGCGTCAGACCGGCAATGTTGTCTGGGTTGCACCGAGTAATGAAATTCAGAGGGTAGAAGAAGAAGAGCTTAAAGCGTTGGCAGTGGTCGAGGAGTTTGCTCCGTTATCGACCGAAATAGTTCAAATTAACTACGCAAAGGCGGCTGATATTGCGGCTGTGATTAAGTCTGTAAAGGTTGTTAAGCAAGGAAGTGTTTCGTCAACTTCAGGGCAAGACTCATCGTCAAGTTCTTCTCTCAATGTCACCGAGACCGATAAAAATTCGTTGCTTAGCCCTCGAGGCAGTGTCACCGTCGATGAGCGCACCAATAGCTTATTGGTTCAAGACGTATCCGAAAAAATCAAGCAGTTGCGTAACGTCATAGCTAAGCTAGATAAGCCGGTACGACAAGTATTAATTGAAACTCGAATTGTCGAAGCGAACGACAATTTTAGTCGCGAACTAGGCGCGCGTTTGGGCTTTCAACGTATCACCGAAAATGCTAGATTTCCTGGCTCAAATAGCTCAAACATAGGTAATGTCGTTGGTGGCGGTACACTGGTTGGCAATACGACTATTCAAGATTCAATAAATAATCAGATTGAGAGCCCTGATCAACCACTAGAGTTCGCTCGTGATGGGGGCTTATCAGTCGATCTTGGGGCAAACACTATCGGTGGTACCAGCCCTGCCTCCTATGCATTTGATATATTTAGGACTGGCAGCGGTTTCGCTCACCTGATTAGCCTCGAGTTATCAGCTCTAGAAGCTGACGGCCGTGGTCGAGTGGTTGCGAGTCCCAGGCTTATTACATCGAACCAAAAAGAGGCCGTGATTAGCCAAGGTCAGTCGATATTTATAACCGTACCCGGAAATGGCGCAGGCGATGGCGGCGGCGTTCAAGAAATACAGGTTGAACTTCGACTTACTGTAACCCCTCAAATCACGCCAGATGACCGTGTTATAATGGACGTTGAGATCAAGCAGGATAATGTTATTTCATTAGCGGCCGCTATTAACGTGGTTGGCACCAAAGAGATTCAAACGCAGATATTGGCTGATAACGGTGAAACAGTTGTGATTGGTGGTATTTATCAGCAGGAAGACAGTCAAGGTGAAACCAAAGTTCCGTTTCTTGGTGATATTCCTTTCTTAGGCAATCTGTTCAAGCAAAAATCAAAGCGCTCTAATCGAACTGAGCTTTTGATCTTTTTGACACCAAAAATTATTACCCCTAAGTTGAATTTGGGTTAATCGTCTTCACATAGTCAATAGGCCTTGAAAAAGGCTATTATTATAAAAGCAGGGGCGTGCCTCCTGCTTTTATGATTTTAAGCGGTGGCAGGAGTAGGTTTATTCGACTGTATGCAAACTCATAACGGTAAGTGGCACACTTTGTTCAGCTTTTTACTGAATAAAGAGTACTATGCTGCGACTGTTCTCAGTTTGTGTTGTCGAGAGCGACAATCAGTTAAATTCAAATAGATAGAAATAGAAAAAATAATGCAAAATTTGATCCTCATTGGCCCAATGGGCTCGGGAAAAACCACGGTTGGGAAGCAATTGGCGAAACGTACTCGCATGGATTTTGTTGATTCAGATCATATGATTGAAGATCGATGCGGTGTCTCTATCTCTACTATTTTTGATATTGAAGGCGAAGATGGCTTTCGTAAACGTGAAACTAAGATGTTAAGCGAGTTGTGTGATCGCTCAGGGATTGTGTTAGCAACTGGTGGTGGCGCAATTACCAGCGAAGAAAATAGAATCTTACTCCGTAAAGGGTTTGTGGTGTACTTAAAAACCTCTATCGAAACTCAATTAGCGCGTACTCAGAAAAATCAAAATAGACCATTGCTAGAAAATGTTGATGCCGAGAGCAAATTACGTCAGCTAATGGAAGAGCGTGGTGAGTTGTATGAGCAAGAAGCTGATTTAGTAGTAATGTCGGGAGATCGAATCGTTTCCAAAGTCGTCGAAGAGATCATGGAAGCTCTGGATAAGTAGCGACCTTGTGATTTGATTGTTATTGTCGATGCTAGACTCGTAAATCAGACGTTTAATAGCGATAAAGACTGCAAAATAGGCAGTATAAATACTGCTTATCGAGTTCGGCTATACCTTGCGACTGTTGAACCAGTGACTTTTACCCATCTTAACAGTATACTTTGCG
>JBLHXJ010000042.1:0-14848 GCA_047629535.1 Arenicella sp.
GCTATTCTGATCGCCTATTCTGATGTCCAATCTTGGGCACAAGCGTCTAGTCTAATTGGGTTAGTCCATATGGATTACAGACTTGAGCGCCACGCTGGTCTAAGGTTAAGCGCGACACACTTGAGAAGCTAACTCGTGAGACTCAATCTATGCGCCTAGAGAAGTATGAATAGAAACATGAAACTTAACGACCTAAGTAAAGACATTTTGGTT
Source organism: Arenicella sp. (assembly GCA_047629535.1). Lineage (GTDB taxonomy): Bacteria > Pseudomonadota > Gammaproteobacteria > Arenicellales > Arenicellaceae > Arenicella. The sequence goes on from JBLHXJ010000042.1 coordinate 214, forward strand.
TCTCTAATAGTAATTGCTTGCGTGCTTGTAATCGCAATAATCGCGGTGCCGTCTTAATTCAGATTAAGACTACCCGCCTTACTATGTAGTGTCGCACTGACAAGTGTCGCACTGACAAGTGTCGCACTGACAAATGTTGTGACTATGCCAGAGGTTTTGCGCCGATCTTACCTTCAGTGCCACTTTTTAAACGTTCAATGTTTTCCCTATGACGTTGAAAAGTAAATGCAACAATCCAAAAAATCGCGCCGATTAACTGTAACTGAGGTTCTTGGTTGAAGACGGCAAAACTTGCTACGCCGGTAATAGCAGTGGCCATTAATGACGCCAATGAAGAGTATCGCGTAATTGCTGCGACTATTACCCATGTGAGCGCGAACACCAGAATCAGCTTCCAGCTCAGTGCTGCGAATACGCCAATCGCGGTAGCCACACCTTTGCCGCCCTTAAAGCGAAAAAAGATAGGGAATAGGTGGCCCATAAAGGCGGCGATGGCAACCATTGCCAACACGCCACTGCTTACCTCGGCATATTGCGCCAGAGCAACCGGCACAATGCCTTTAAGCACATCGCCTAAAAGTGTTAGTGCCGCAGCAAATTTATTGCCTGAGCGAAGGACGTTGGTTGCACCAGGGTTGCCGCTTCCGGTTTCTCGCGGATCACCCAAACGGAATAGCTTAGAGACAAGCACGGCGCTCGAGATTGAGCCAAATAGGTAGCCTAGAATCGGCCAAGCAAAAGAAGGTATTTCAAACATGGTTGCTAAGGCCTAGCTGGCCGCCTTTTTCGAAGAAGCGCAATTGTACTGTGTTAAAGTTATAGGCGTTAATGAAATTGTCTAAAACTTAGCTTTTAGAATCTCTGCTCTAATTGGACGCAAATATGGACATCATCTATCTACACGGCTTGAAATGCCCATGCACCATTGGTGTTTGGGAGTGGGAAAAAGCCATCACACAGACCTTAGTGCTCGATATTGAGATTGCGACTGATACAGCAAAAGCCGCCGAGAATGACGATCTAAAGGATGCTCTCGATTACCAAGCTATTGCCGCACGCGTTCAGGCCTATGCTAAAGACAACGCGTTCGAGCTTATTGAAACACTTGTAGAACGCCTTGCAAGGCTAATTTTGGATGAATTCAGTACGCCTTGGGTACGCATTAAGCTTGATAAAGGCCAAGCGGTGAAAGGGGTTAAAAATGTCGGTGTAATTATTGAACGTGGAGAACGCTAACTAGCATCGCTTAAGTTTGGTTAATTGCTTGAAATTTGCCATTTTCTCGCACTCTAGAGTGCGCCCGGCAAGCCGCACCCTACGCCACCTGCTGGCATAACCGGCTCGGTGCCACAACCCCTATGCCATTCAGTCAATTGAGTTCGGCCGACATGCGGTGTTTCGTATCGAAGCCACTGATCGTTATTGGCTAAGCCGCATTTGTCTATTGGCCTCTAGAATAGCGGGGAGAAAAAGCAGTTTAAAATCATCGTCGTGGTCATCATCGCTTTGCGGCGGAAGAATCGGCGGCGTCGTGCTGTCAGTAATCGTTAGTGTTGATGAAGCACGTCCATTAGTGCGCTGTTAGTAGCACTTGCTCGTCATTGGGTTCATTAATGTCGTCGCTCAAGATCATCAGATTGAAGGTTCTGTCACCAAATTTACCGTCAGCCCAGCTAATGGATTAATTTATAATGCGTTGATAATCGAGACCGGCGGTGCCGATACGTCGGCGCACGTAACAAAAACGCTTACTGCACCGCTGCTACGTCGTAGGCTTAGAGTCGCGACTCCGGAATTTTCGCCACCAGCTTCGGTAATGGCATCGTTGTTCAAGCTTATATTAACCGTTCGAATAGCAGATTCACCATCGGCCCATTGAATGCGACGTTTTTGCACCCTGGTGTAGTCATCGCCAGCGACAGCCGAGCCGTTAACTGTGTTTACAAGCACTGACACCGCACCATCATCACCATCAGATCGCTGCAGTTGAATCACCGCTGGAGAAGCATTTTCGACAACCGTTAGCTTGGTCACTGTTAAACGGATAGTGCCTAGAATTGGGATTGGTTGCGGGTTAGAGTTTTCAACAATGCGCCAACCAGCATCTTTTAATAGCGGCATTTTATTCTATGATCAATAAAAATATTAACAATATACAAGGTTGCTCGAGACCTCCTACTTACTTGTCTTGACCTAAATCACTACTGAGCGGCCACCATCGACGGCAATGATTTGACCGGTGATATAGTCACCTTCGTCAACTAAAAAACGAACTAGATTAGCAATGTCTTCTGGCTTGCCCATGCGGCCCATTGGTATTTTTTCTAATACTTCTTGTTTGTCAGCCATGCCACTATCGTTTTCAGGCCACAAGATAGCGCCAGGTGATACCCCGTTAACGCGAATCTCAGGCGCCAAGTCACGAGCTAGCGACATGGTTAGCATTTCTAAACCAGCTTTGGCCGAGCAATATATTGGATGGTTTGCCATCGGCTTGCGGGCGTGGATATCGACAATATTAATAATCGAGCCATTTCGCTCGCGAATATAAGGTACGCAGGCTTTCACCATAAACGCAGGGGCTTTTAGGTTGCTGCCTACCAAGTCGTTCCAAAACTCGTCTTGTAATAGCTCTATCGGCGTCGGGTAAAAGGTTGATGCGTTATTAATTAATACATCTATACCGCCAAATGCTTCGGCCGCGCTGGCGACTAGAGCGGGAATCGAAGCGGTATCTAACAACTCACCTTGAAGCGCCACAGCACTGCTCGTGCGCGCTGCATTTAAGTGCGCGACAAGTATCGACGCAGGCTCTGCTGACGAGCGGTAATGCACCACAATATTGTGGCCGGCTTGATGCAGCGTCATCGCCATCTGCCGACCAATACGCTTGGCGCCGCCGGTAATTAAAATGGTTTTTACTTGTTGACTCATAATCTCGTGCAAATAAATCGCTAAAAACTTACTATAACCCATTAATCCAAGCACCCAATCTGACTCTTATCACCTCATTTTCGATATGGATATTTTTCAAGCGATTGTCTTAGCCATTGTACAAGGTATTTCTGAGTTTCTGCCGATCTCGAGCTCAGCACATCTTATTTTAGTGCCAAAGCTGTTGGGCTGGGACGACCAGGGCCTAGCCTTTGACGTCGCTGTTCATGTTGGCACGTTGCTTGCGGTAGCGGTCTTCTTGAAGAAAGAACTTCAGCAGATAGTCCCTGCATGGTTTGCTGGTTGGCGTTCATTTAACTGGGACGTGCACGGCAAGTTAGGTTGGTTGGTGGTGTTAGCGACCATTCCAGCTGGATTTGTTGGGCTATTGTTTGGTGATTTCATAGAGTCTAATCTGAGGTCGGCATGGGTAATTGCCGCAAGCACGCTGGCGTTCGGCGTGTTGCTTGGTTGGGCTGACCATAAAGGCGAGCAAAATACCGGCGCGGTTGAGTCTTTAACTTGGAAGCAAACGCTATTGATTGGCATGGCTCAAGCATTCGCGTTGGTCCCCGGAACATCTCGTTCGGGAGTCACTATGACGGCGCTATTAGCGCTCGGCTTTAGCCGCGGAGCATCGGCTAGATTTTCGTTTCTAATGGCGGTTCCTATAATAGCTCTATCAGGCCTACTTAAGGGCGCCGAACTGGCTGTCAGCGAGGATGCTATCGAATGGGGCGTGTTACCGCTGGGTGCTACACTATCGGCAATTGTCGCGTTTACCTGTATGCATTGGTTTATGCGCTTTGTCGAACGAGTCGGTATGATGCCGTTTGTGATCTACCGAATTTTGTTGTCGATCCTGATTGTTTGGCTTTTAGTGTGATCATGTTTGCCCTTATCGACGCTCAATAGACGCTTAGCTTTCAACGATTTGAGCTGATTTAGTCTTATCCATTGCGGCAATTAGATTTATAATAACTGACCACTCAGATACCGTTTTACCCATGACAAAATCAGATATACGTCAACGCTTTGTATTCGATGAGCTCGACGCTCGCGGCTGTATCGTTCGCTTGAGCGAGACATGCGAGGCAATTCAAACAACGCATCATTACCCTGCCAACCTTGCTAAGCTACTCAACGAGTTCGCGCTGGCGGCGACACTCTTGCGTGACAGCATAAAAATTGACGGCAGCTTAACCATTCAGTTACGTACTGATGGTGCGATTAAGTTGATCATGGCAGATTGCCTGTCGGACCGCAGGGTGCGAGCTATTTCTGAATACGACTCAGAGCAATTGCCCGCCAACCAAGATATCGCTTTAGATGACCTTGGTAGCGGTGCTACTTTGGCGATTACTATTTCACCAGACCAAGGCGAGCGCTACCAAAGTATTGTTCCAATCGAGCATGCGAGTTTGGGCGAATGCTTGGAAGATTACTTTCGGCGTTCGGAGCAATTGCCTAGCTTGTTTTGCTTACTTTCAGGTCAGCAGCAAGCAGTCGGCATTTCGGTACATGCCCTGCCGCGCGAGAAGGTTGAAGACAAAATTGCAGCCTCTGAACATTTTGCGCGGATTAAGATGTTGCTCAATACCTTGAGCGCGGAGGAGGCTTTTGACTTGCCAGCAGAGCAAACGTTAACTCGTCTATTTCATGATGAGTCATGCCGACTATTTGAATCTCACTCGGTAGAGTTCGGTTGTATTTGCTCATCTGAAAAATCGCTGATTGCGGTCAAGAGTCTTGGTAAAGAAGACATAAAAGAATTAGTTAGAGAGCAACAAGAGCAGGGTAATCAGGGTTTAGTCGTTGATTGTCATTTTTGTTTTCAACGATACGAATTTAGCTTTGAACACATAAACGAGTTATTCGCATGAGCCTTTCATTAAAAGATCAATTATTAAAAGCTGGCCTAGCTAAAAAGACAGCGGCTAAACCAGCGAAGAAGAAAAAGCAGCCTCAGGTTGCGAAGAAGAATCGCAACAAGCCGAGCGAGGCACAGTTACGGACGCAACGCGCGATGCTCGATAAGGCCAAAAAAGATAAGCGTCTAAACGAGCAGCGACAAGCCGAAGCAGCGGCTAAAGCTAAGTTTGCACAAATCAAACAACTGGTTGATAGTGCCAAGCTTGATCGTAAAGATGGCGAAACGTCTTACAGTTTCACCTTAAAGAAAAAGGTTAAGAAAATTTACGTTACCGACGAGCAACAAAAGCAATTGTCACGTGACCAAATTGTGATTATATCGATGGGTAATGAGGCGTTTGAGTTGGTGCCAAAAACGGTTGCTGCAAAAATCGCCGAGCGTGATGCAAAGTATGTGGTGAATAACACTAACACCGAAGCCGCCGCACCCGATCTAGACGACCCATACGCCGACTATCAAATTCCAGACGACCTTACTTGGTAAACACTGAATGGATACTGCTCTACAAAACTTACAAATCTGGCTTAATCAGAGCTTGCCGCTCTATTGGCTAGTGTCTGTTATTACCTTTAGTGCGATCGTGCTTTTGCTGGTTAGCAGTAAAAGTAGAAAGCGCATAAGTGAACTAGATGCGCAACGCCAAGAATTGGAAATAAGTAGAGCCACGAATGAACAACAAATTGAGTTGGTCAGCCATAACAACTTAAGCCTCAGCGAAAAAGTAGAAAGCAATAGCCAGCTGATCTCGCAGCTTGTGGCTGATAAAGCCGAGTTGAAAAGTAGCCGAGATGAAAAAACACAACAACTGGGCGCCAATCAAAATGAGCGTCTTGGCTTGCGTGAGATGGTCGATAACGGCAATCGAAAAATCAGCCGCCTTGAAGCTGATATGCGTGAGCAAAATGCCAAGCTAGTTGCAGAGCACGAGAAGCTGGCCAGTTTAAAAACTCAATTTGAAGAACAGAAAGGCCTACTTAAAAATGAGTTTAAAGTAGTGTCTGAAGAAATCATTAAAGAGCGACAGGAAATGCTCACTGCAAAAAACAAAGAAGGAGTAAGTGCTTTACTGAAGCCATTGCAAGATCAGATTGAAGGTTTTCAGAAGCGCGTTAACGAAGTGCACGATGAGTCGGTTAAAGGTAATACCAACCTTAAGTTCGAAATCGAAAACGTAATGAAGATGGGCATCAAAATGCGTGATGAGGCCAGTAGCCTTACCACCGCGCTTAAAGGCGACTCGCAACAACGTGGTGCCTGGGGCGAAGCGCAGCTCGAACGCACCTTGGAAATGAGCGGTCTGATTGAGCACGATCATTTTGAGAAACAAAGTTCATTTACTGATCAAGAGGGCAAACGTAAACAAACTGATTACTTGATTAAACTACCTGCTGACAAGTGCATTATTATCGACAGTAAAGTTTCTTTGAATGCCTATGAGCGAGCTTGTTCGGCGTCGGAAGCCGATCAGCAAGCGCTTGCTATGAAAGCTCATGTTGCGGCGGTGCGCACTCACATTAATGATCTGGCTTCTAAAGAGTACACAAATCTAAGTGCACTCCACAGTCCTGATTTTATCTTAATGTTTATGCCAGTCGAGCCGGCCTATATAGAAGCTATGAAACAAGACCCTGAGCTGTTTGGTTTTGGCTATAGTAAAAACATTATCTTGGTGTCGCACACTACGTTGATACCTATCTTACGTACGGTCGCCAATCTTTGGATGCTCGATCGAAGTAATAAAGAAGCACGTCAAATTGGCGAGAAGGCGAATGATATTTTCAATTCGGTTGTGCTGGTATCTGAACGTTTGGGCAAGCTTGGTAAAACACTCAACACGGCTAGCACGCACTTTAATGACACCGTAACTTCGTTGACAGGTATGCAGAGTAAAGTGACACGCTTTAATACACTCTCGAACAAGGCGAATAAATCTATGCCTGAGCTAGAGCCTAAAGTGATTCAATTTGACACCAGTAAGCTCGATGCGATTGCTTTGCCAGACGGTAGTTCTGAACTCGAACCTGATCAAGAATAGATTTATTGACAGAGCTAGTATGCTCTAGCGGCTTGATCCTAACCTTTGATCATATATAAACAGTTATCCATCGCATCATCGGCGGGGTACTGTGCTACTGCGAAACCAATTTTTTGGTAGGCTTTAATCGCCGAGCTGTTGTCGCTGTAGACAAATAAAGAACATGCATTTACGCCGAGCTCTCGATAGCCTTCAAGCGAAATACCTTCGATTAACGTTTCGACCAAGCCCTTGCCGCGGTGCTTGGGCGAGACAATCAGGCGGCATAAGTGGCAACACCCTTGTCGACGGTAGTATTGCCCAAAAGCGAGTAACTGGTGTTTTTTTGAAATCAGTGAAAACGATGACCAGCCTTTTGCTTGTAAGTCGTTGATCAGCAGCTCGACTTTGCTTGGGTAAGCAATATTTGGCCCGGCCCAGTTTGTCAATTGATCAGCGCTAGCTATCCATGAAAGGAGTTCTGAATAGTGGCTAATGGTCGGTATTATTAGGGTCATTTTCTTGAAATAATATTTCCAATTTGAAATCGCTATCGCTGCGCCAAAATGGCTAGAGCTCAGGTTTATTAACAATTAAATTTAGCCCGGCCTTTTAGCCTGTATCGCAAACCGATTTGCTGAGCAGTTTAGTGGTCAAGCCCACCCATACACAGATATTTTATTTCTAAGTAATCTTCTAAGCCGTACTTCGAGCCTTCACGGCCCATGCCCGATTGCTTAACCCCGCCAAACGGCGCCATTTCATTTGAAATAATCCCTTCGTTAATGCCGACCATGCCATATTCGAGCGCTTCTGAGACTCGCCATACTCGACCAATATCTCGGGTGTAAAGATAGGAGGCTAAACCAACCTCAGTATCATTAGCGAGCGCAATCACCTGCTGTTCTGTCTGAAATTCGATGAGCGGGGCCACCGGACCAAAAATTTCTTCCCTAGCGACGCTCATTTCTGGCGTGACCTTGGTCAATATGGTGGGTTGAAAGAAGCGCGAGCCTAGATCGTCAACATGGCCACCCACTAACACGGTGGCACCTTGGCTAATCGCTTGGTTAACCAAGGCTGAAACCGATTCCACTGCGTCATCGTTGATTAGCGGCCCAACTTGCACGCCGGCTTGGCTGCCGTCTCCCATTGATAGTTTCGTAACTTCGACGGCTAGTTTTTCAGAAAACTCTTGATAGACTCCGCTTTGTACAAATACGCGATTGGTGCAGACACAGGTTTGGCCTGCGTTGCGGAATTTTGAGACTAAGGCTCCTTGCACTGCGTCATCGATATTGGCGTCATCAAAAACAATAAAGGGTGCGTTACCACCAAGTTCCATCGAGGTCTTTTTTACCGTGCTAGCGCATTGAGCCAGCAATGTTTTTCCGACCTCGGTTGAACCGGTAAATGAAAACTTAGCAATACGAGGGTCGCCAGTGAGTACCTCGCCGATAGGTCGCGAGGAATTGCTCACGATCACATTGAATATACCCGCTGGAATCCCGGCTTGACCTGCCAGTTCGGCTAAGGCTAAAGCTGATAACGGTGTTTCTTGCGCAGCCTTAACGATGAAGGCGCAGCCCGCAGCTAATGCCGGAGCGGCTTTGCGCGTGATCATCGCGTTGGGGAAATTCCAAGGCGTAATCGCCGAGACAACGCCAACACCTTGTTTAATGACCACTACCCGAGAGTTTGCTGCCGCACCAGGAATCGTGTCTCCATAGATGCGCTTGCCTTCTTCTGCGAACCACTCAATATAGTTTGCGCCATAGGCAATTTCACCTTTTGCCTCAGCCAGAGGTTTGCCCTGTTCGGCGGTAAGAATCGCCGCTAGGTCATCTTGGTTGTGCATAATCAGCTCAAACCAGCGACGTAAAATGCTCGAGCGTTGCTTGGCTGTCTTAGCGCGCCATTCGGGCATTGCGGCAACCGCCGCATCGACCGCTAAAGAGGCATCATTCTTATCTGCGCCGTTTAGTGTGCAGATGGTCTGGCCATTAGCCGGATTAGTTACATCAAAACGTTGACCATTGCCTGAATGCCATTGGCCATCAATGTAACTGCAGTGGTTAATCAGTTGGGAATTTAATCTGCTCATAATTGCGTGCCTTCGCTGGATTCGTTTGGGTATTATATTTGCTATTTTAAACTGTCGCCTTTAGCGTGCCTAGGTTTAGTGTATTGGCGAACGCTCTAATTGCGTTGATGGCACTCGGCCTTAAGCCGATTTTGCGATTCGGTATACAGCGCATCTTTAATTACTTTCCATACTTTACGATTGAATCCCATGCCAATATGAGCCGCGTTTATTTGGATGTTCTGCACCTTGGGGCTGAGTGAGTCTATGGCGGCATGACTGGCGACTATTGCGTCAGTGTCACTATAAATTGAAGTTATTGGTTGGCTGATGGGTTTACTATTTCGCTTTTCGATCGCTTGCTCTATCCAATCCAAATCGAATTTTCGAGCTTTAAATAAACCGGCGGTGGCACTGTATTTTGGCCCACCAATCACGGGTGCTCCAAAGGTAATAAGCTGAGCGACTTGTGCTGGCAGTTCGCGCGCGCACTCCCGGGCGATATAGCCGCCCAAGCTCCAGCCAATAATCACCACAGGCGACCCCAGTTCTTCTGAGCGTTGCTTTACGCGGTCGATGGCCTTCTCGCATAGCATCGGCACACCACCTTCGCCCTTGTAGGTCTCGGGGGTGTAATTCAGCGGGTAGTCGATTTCCCACATAGGCGAGAGGTCGTCCAGCGAGTGCTTTATATCGGCGCCGGCTAGATTGGTTCCGAGCCCCCAGCCTTCGGTTGTGTAGCCTAGGTTTCGTAGATAATATTCGAGCGCCTTTAAATAACGTTCGTTACTGCCGAAGCCGGGGAACATTATGATCGGCAAACTGCCTTGGCTAACCTTTGACGATAATTTACTGCTGATTAACGACAGTGGAACCGAGGCTAAGTCGAATGCTGCTCTAGCTTCAAAAAGTAGCGATATGCGTGAGGGCGGTTTTTTATTGCTCATTTAGTTTTCTACTTATTAATGTTTGGTCAAAGCGAGTGTAGGCCGATAAAAGCGCCGATGACACCGGAGCCTTTATAATATTAATACTCCGGCGGCTTTAGTCGGCTTGTTGCCGCCGAGGTGTTCAGTAGGGATTAAGCTGCTGTAATAAAAAACTATGGTGATATTTTAGCTCTAAGGGTTGGCTATCGCGTCGCTAGTAGCGCATCGATTTCGCTACGTATTTCTTTACTCATTGGGCGGGTTGCCGAGGCGAAGTGCTTGATAGTTTTGCCGTCTGCTGAGACTAAGTACTTGGTAAAGTTCCAGCCAGGTTCTCGAGCCGTTTGTTGGCTCAACATTTTGAAGACCTTATTGGCATTTTCGCCAAGCACTGAGCTCGGTTCAAGCATTGTAAAGGTTACGCCATAGTTTACGTAGCACACATCAGCGACCTTTTCACTGTCGCTATGTTCTTGTCTAAAATCATTTGAGGGAAAGCCAATAATCGCTAGCTTGTCGCCATACTCTTGGTGCAGTTTTTCTAGGCCCTTGAACTGCGGTGTGAAACCACATTGGCTGGCGGTATTAACCACTAATAAAGCCTTGCCTGAGAACCGCTGACAAAATTCAATTTTTTCGGTGGAGCGTAGTTTAGTGGCAGTAAAATTTAGTAGCTCGTGACAGTCGGTCTTTGCCGTCGCAGGTGTGCTTATCAGCGATGCCGTAGCTAATAGAAAAAAAGCGGTGATAATCTTCATCGTTTCTTACATAATTTATTTATAATCTACACACGCTATCACTAGTGCGTTAGCGTTATGTCGATTTTGATCTCAAGCCTAAACCTAAACCTAAACTAACTAATGTCCCATGACTAAGCCGCCAAAAATTGAACTGTCTGAGGGTGATATCTCGCGCGTTATAGAGATGGCCTGGGAAGACCGTACGCCATTTGAAGCGATTGAAACTAACTACGATTTATCTGAGCCGCAGCTTATTAAGTTGATGCGCAAAGAGATGAAAGCAAGCTCCTTCAAGATGTGGCGTGAGCGGGTGACCAGTCGTAAAACCAAACATTTATCTAAGCGGTCATTTAAGGTTGGGCGCGCGCATTGCCCGACTCAATATAAACGCGGATAGCATAGTCGACCCACACTCTAGGTGGTAAGTAGTTCCTCGGGCTGGGTTGCTGCCTTTGGCTTGTGTTCAGATGCAAGCACTAGGTAAACCGCAGGTAAGACAACTAGAGTGAAAAATGTGCCAACCAGCATGCCCGCGACTAAAATGATGCCAATACTGTTACGCGCCTCGGCACCCGCGCCTGAGACCAACACCAGCGGAAAGTGGCCGAGTACGGTTGCCCCCGTCGTCATTAGAACCGGCCGCAAGCGAGTTTCGGCAGCTTGTTTGATTGCGTTTAGTTTGTCTGCGCCTTGGCTTTGCAATTGATTAGCAAACTCGACGATTAAAATCCCGTTTTTAGCGATCAGGCCGACCAGCGTAATGAAGCCTACTTGCGAATAAATATTAATCGTTGTGAAGTCTAAGAATGCAAATAACATGGCCCCGGACAAGGCTAAGGGTACCGATCCGAGCAGTACTACTAAAGGATCACGAAAGCTGTTGAACTGAACCGCTAAAACTAAAAACACAAATACTAAGGCAATAAGCAGTACGCCCTCGAGGGTGTTGCCCTCAAGCCTGATTTGGCGAGATTCACCAGCGTAGTCAATGCCATAGCTGGGCGGCAAAATATCTTCTGCCGCCTGCTCTAGCGCAGCTAAGCCCTGTTCTTTAGTGGTTCCAGGGATAACTTCGCCAAAAATACGGAAGCTATTTTTCTGTGCAAATTTTGATAATGCCCTCGGAACTGTTTCTATTTCTAATGTGGCTATGCTGCTGAGTGAAATTAAGGCACCCACTGGCGTTCTTATCTGAATATTAAGAACGTCATCTGGGTTGAGCTTGGCTTGATCCTGCAACATCGGTATTACTCGATAAGCGCGACCTTGTTGGTCGTATCGATTGACGAAGTTGCCTGACAGGTAACTGCCAAGCTGGCTAGTAACGCCAGCGAGGTCCATACCAAGATCGGCGATTAATTGACGATTTAATTTAAGTCGCGCTTGTGGAAGGTCAATTTTGAGATCAGTATCGGCGAACAAAAACTTGTTGCTGCTGATTGCCGCAGCAACCATTTGTTCGGCATAGTCTTTCATCTGTTGGTATGAGTCAGTGCTAAGAACCACAAGTTCGACCGAAAAATTACCGGCTGTCGGTAAGGCTGACTCTAATACAGGGAAGGCTTTTAATCCCGGTATCTGAGACAGTGCCCCAAAAGCTTTCCAGAACATCTGCTGCACGCTTTCGTCGCGCTCGGATAAAGGCACGAAATCTACGCCACCAAAAGCACCCGTTGGCGTGACTATTTGCCACATATATTTGGCGCCATCGAATTGCTTCATGGTTTCTACCACTTGGTCCATGTGCTGCGTGGTGTATTCCAGTGATGCGTCTGGCGGCGATTCTACAATTATATTAATACTTGATTGGTCTTCGGTTGGTGCCAGCTCTTTTAGTGAAAACAGGTAGAACGGCACCGTTAGCAAGGCAAAGAAAATAGCGATGCACAATACTTGGTTCTTATAGTCTATCGCTAGATCTAGGACTTTACTGTAGTGCCGCTGAAGGTTGGCAAAAACAGCATTAACCTTGAGCGTAAACCGACCTTCTTTGCCGCCTTCTGGGCAAGCGTAAGCGCTCATGATTGGTGACAGAGTGACCGCTACTAAACCAGATATTAATACCGCGATTGCTAAGGTGAAGGCAAACTCCTTGAACAGCGCGCCAGTTAAGCCAGAGAGTAGGCCAATTGGCGCATAGACCGCCGCCAAGGTAATTGTCATGCTTACGATCGGCGCAAACAGTTGCCGCGAACTGGTGAGTGCGGCTTCTAGTCGAGTCATACCGCTGCGCATATGTCGTGCTACGTTTTCGACTACCACAATTGCATCGTCTACCACCAAACCAACCGACAAAACAATCGCCAATACAGTCAGCAGATTGAGGGTAAAGCCCATCAGAGTCATCGCCGCAACAGCTCCGAGTAGCGAGATAGGGATGGTAATTAGCGGCACCAGAGCGGTTCGTATAGAGCCCATCATTAACAGCACCACGAGGCCGACCAGCAATACTGTTTCGATAAGTGTAATAAAGATTTCTTTCAGTGCGCTACGCATGTACAACGTGCCGTCAAAGCCATCGGTAATGCTTAAACCGGTCGGCAAGCTGGCGTTAATTTCGTCAAGCATCAGATAGAGCTGATCACCAATTGCGATTTCATTGGCTCCGGGTAGTGGCCACACTGAAATGTACAACACCGTATCTTTGTCGGTTCTGGCGGTCACATCGCCTTCGGCTTCATCGATTGATATGGTCGCAATATCGCGTAAAACTACTTGGGTACCGTTGCCTTGTTTGACTACTAGCTGCTCGAAATCGGTGATAGAACTGAGCGAAGTATCAGTTAATAAGCTAATACGTTGATATTGATTTTCAGCTTGGCCAACGGTGGCTATCAAATTGTTGGCGCGCAGTGCCATCGAGACTTCATCAGCCGATAAATCGTAGGCCGCCAGTTTTAGTGGGTCGATCCAGATTCGCATAGCGGGTTGCCTACTGCCTTCGAGCCCGATGCGTTGAACTCCCGGAATAGCGGTAAGCGCAGGAGTTACGTTTCGGGAAAGATAGTCAGTCGCTTCAAAACGCGAAATCCCAGCAATCTCTTGATCATAGTTAACGGTCAGATAAAATATTGCGAACGGTCGGTCTGCACGCACTACTTCAACTGACGGATCTTGTGCGCCCTGGGGCAATTCAAAGCGTATTTGATCGAGTCTTGAGGACAGCTCAGCCAGTGCTCTAGTGCTGTCTTGGTTAAGTTTTAACCAGACAGTTACAGAGCTTACGCCGGGCGTGCTGCGGGAATCTATGTAGTCGACACCCGGCACTGTAGCAGCAACTCGCTCGATAGGTTCGGTGATAAACCCCTTGATGGTCTCCGCCGAGGCCCCTATGTAGGGGGTGGTGATTTGCAGTGACGCGCTGGAAATACGCGGGAACTGCAACACCGGCAAATCGAATGCTGCGCGCACTCCAATTAACACAATCGCGAGTGATAAGACAATCGATAGGACTGGGCGTGTTGAAAAAACGTCCATAAACGATGGTTTGGTATTATTCACTGGTGCTGGCCTCGGCACTTGATGATGCGTCGATCGCAGAAGGCTCTATTCTCATCGCAGAAGGCTCTATTTCGATCGCAGAAGGCTCTATGTCGAGTGCTGTAGGCTGTATGCTCGTCTGATCAATCGCCTCGACGGATAAGCGAGGTTGTTGTGACCAGCCGCGGTTGTCCAATTCGGTCGCATTGCCGAGGTCGCCAGTATTGCTCGGGTCGTCTATTTCTTGAATCTCAAAGCCCGTGGCATCTTTGCCAGAGAGGTTTACTAGCAAGCCTTCGCGCAGTTTATATGCGCCGATGGTAGCAATCACTACCCCTTCTGATAGATCAGCCTTTAAGATGCTCTGGTAGCGGTCTTTGGCCAGTACCGTCACGGGCTTTCGCTTTGCTCGAAACTGTTGCCCTTGCTGCTCAAGTAAAAACACAAAGCTACCAAAGCTATTGACGCGCACGGCTGTACTAGGTACTCGGATAATGATCTGTTCTGCGCCGGTTGGCGCCG
>JBLHXJ010000043.1:0-14666 GCA_047629535.1 Arenicella sp.
ATTTTACCTCGCGGGATTTTAGCACTGGTATTATCATTTTGGCTGAAACATCAGGTGGCCGCAACGTCCAGCCCTAAATAGGACGTCGCGAAATAACAGTCTTGAGTCGCATTCAGATCATCTGCGAAAATAACTAGATTGAACCATTGCTATGAATCATGAAAGCCAATAAATTGATAGCATAAGCTAGATCTCCGACGCTAACGAAAATACCAAATTGGACAGTGTTTTATGAAGTACGACTATATTATTGTGGGCGCTGGCTCAGCCGGCTGTGTTTTGGCCAACCGTTTAAGCGAAGATGCCTCGGTTAGCGTGTTGTTGTTAGAAGCTGGCGGCAGCGATCCATTTTGGGAGTGGCAAATCCACATGCCGGCAGCACTGGCATACCCGATGAACGGCACTCGTTATAATTGGGACTATCACACTGAAGCAGAGCCGTTTCTTGGTGATCGAAAGATGCATTGCCCCAGAGGCAAGGTGTACGGTGGTTCATCGTCGATTAATGGCATGTGTTATCTCCGAGGCAACGCGCTCGATTACGATCGTTGGGCTAAAGAAGATGAGACTCTAAGCCATTGGAGCTACAAACACTGCTTGCCGTATTTTCGTAAGGCCGGAAACCGAAACGTTGGCGCCGATGATTATCATGGAGACTCTGGACCCTTGAGTATTACTAAAGGCGGAAGTACTAACCCATTGTTCAAAGCCTGGACTGATGCCGGCCAACAAGCGGGTTACCCTTATACCGAAGATATGAATGGTTATCAGCAAGAGGGCTTCGGGCCGATGGACCGAACCACACGCAACGGCAACCGTGGTTCGACCGCTGTAGGTTATTTGCGGCCGGCGATGAAGCGCTCAAACCTAACGGTTATTAAGCGTGCACATGCTAAGCAGTTGTTGATGGAGGGCAAAAAAGTGATCGGTGTTGAGTTCGCCAAAGGCAATAGTAAGCGACCTAAAATGCAGCAGGTTTTCGCCGATAGAGAAGTGATTCTTAGCGCTGGCCCGATTAACAACCCGCAATTGCTGATGCTGTCGGGTATTGGCCCTGTAGAACAACTTAAACAGCACGGTATTGAATTAAAGCATGAGTTAAAAGGTGTTGGTGAGAATCTACAAGACCACTTAGAAATCTATTTGCAGATGGAATGTACTCAACCAATCTCTTTGTTCAAATATTACAATCTCTTGGGTAAAGCCATTACCGGTGCACAATGGTTATTCACCCGCACAGGCTTAGGCGCTACTAACCATTTTGAAGCGGGCGGTTTTATTCGCAGTAAGAAGGGCGTTGAGCACCCTGATTTACAGTATCACTTTTTCCCCATGGCGGTTCGCTACGACGGCCAAAGCGCGAATGGCGGTCATGGTTTTCAAGCTCATGTGGGCTCCATGCGATCGCAAAGTAAAGGTTGGGTCAGGTTGCGCTCGGACGATTACCGAGACAAACCCAAAATTTTATTTAATTACATGTCCAAGCCTGAAGACTGGCAAGAGTTCCGTGCGGCCGTAAGACTAACCCGCGAGGTATTTCAGCAAGCGGCTTTTAAGCCTTTTGCTGGTGCAGAGATATCGCCGGGTGCGGAGGTTCAAACTGATCAGCAACTAGACGCATTTTTAACAGACGCGGTAGAGTCGGCCTATCACCCCTCATGCACCTGCAAGATGGGCAGTGATGACATGGCTGTTGTTGATGGCGATTGTAAGGTTCGAGGCCTTGAGGGTTTACGTATTGTTGACTCATCGATTATGCCGTCGATTGTCAGTGGTAACTTGAATGCCCCTACCGTCATGATCGCTGAAAAAGCAGCCGACATTATTAAAGGCGCAGATGCACTGCCCGCTAGCGACGCGGCAGTCTACGTGGCTGAAAATTATAGGCAGAGTCAGCGCTAGTTTAGACAGGCCAGACGCGGCAAAGTTACCGATGGTTGGAGGCTGTTGCTAAGCAGCCATCGACAATAGCTATTGCCATCTCTGCCTCGCCACCGATACAGTTCGCTCAGATTTAGTAGTCGGCGCGCCCCGCAATAACAATTTCAGCGCCTCGTTCTTCCGGCTCGTCGTCGACTAAAAGTGGTGGAAAGCCAACGCCAAGTACTTTTTCGCCACAGGCGTCTTCAAGTCGGCGAATAATATTAGACGACCATTCTCTAGGCCCATATTTTTCCTGCCCATCTTTAAAAATGTCGATTAGTAGCGGTGATATTTCTAGCGGGATATCGTGCTGCTGAGCGAGCGAGTCAAACAAGCTAATATCTTTTAGTACCAAGTCCATGGTGAAACTGATATCGCGGCTGCCGTTAAGAATCACCTGCGATTCAGTTTCATGCACGAAGGAGTTTCCTGAGGAAGCTTTTATTGCCTCGTAGGCCACGTTTGGATCCATGCCCATTTTATTTGATACTACCCAGGCCTCGGACAATGCGACCAAGTGTGCTGTAGCAAGATAGTTTGTTATTACTTTAAGTACCGACGCTGAACCCAGCTCGCCGGTGTGAATAACTCGGCGCCCCATGGTGGTCAGTAACGGTAGCGCTATGTCGAATGCTTGTCGATCTCCACCAGCAAAGATTGAAATATTACCAGTATCGGCTCGATGACAACCGCCAGAGACTGGGCAGTCTAGGGCAAATGCGCCTTTAGCCGTGACCAGTTCTCCAATGCGTTTGACTTCGGCCTGATCGGTGGTGCTCATCTCTAGCCAAACTTTGCCAGTTGAAAGGCCGGCAATCACACCGTCGTCTGCTTCCATAACCACTGAACATGCTCCAGGAGAGGGTAAGCAAGTAATAATGACGTCGGCCAGCTCAGCCACTTCTTTTGCTGAGTTAGCGACTGTCGCGCCCTGAGCAACAAAGCTTTGCATCAGTTCTGGGTCAAGGTCGCGGACCACTACATCGTAACCATTACGCAGTAAACTACCCGATAGTTTGCCGCCGACATTACCCAATCCAACAAAACCGATTTTCATATCACTGATTCCAAAGCATCATAAAATTTCAGCAATTTCACTATAGTTTTGCGGGTCTGTCAATTCACTAATTTTGCTGTTTGCAATCGAAATTATTGCGCTAAGCAGATTAAACTACTCGCTTCCTCAATTCTATTGGACTTCGCTGATAGCGCTTTGAAAATGCTCGGCTAAATGCTGATTGGCTGTTAAATCCACAGCGCACGGCAATCTCGCTGATTGGGCTATTGCTATCTAGTACTAGCTTTCGAGCGGCTTGCAGGCGCAAACGTAAGTAGTGCGCCGATGGGCTTAAGCCCAAGTGCTTTAGGCTTAATAGTTCTAAAGTACGTTGCGAGATACCGACTCGAATAGCTAAGTGTCTAATTGCTTCGGGGGCTTCTATGCTATTTTCCATTATTTCAACCACCTTTGCCAAGCGCGGTTCAATGCGCTTAAGACGATCAAGCGAGACGTGCGCCTGCACATCGGTAGCCGACTTACTCTCGTTATAGATGAATACATTGGCGACATCCAGTGCCAAGGATTTATATTGGGTGGAGCGTAGGTAATGGAGCAACATATCAAGACTAGGAGAGGCACCACCGCTGGTCCATATATTGCGGTCAATCACGAAGCGCTCCCCAACCACGTTTAGCTGCGGGTATGCGAAGGAAAAATTTTCGAGGTCTTCCCAATGGGTAGTTACTCGGTGATTGTTAACGATGCCAGCACGCGCCAGTACCCAGGTGCCAGCCTCAATCGCGAATATACTATTAAACTTAGACGCTGCTTTGCGAATACGCCCGAGGCTTTTTTTAGGCGCATGCTCATCTTGATTAAAGCCAGCGAGCAGCATAAATATATCGCCAACCTCCTCGGCTTGTAATGCGCCATCAACCTCGATTTTTATACCGCAAGTCAGTTCGATTGCTTGACCCGATAATGAAACCAACCTCCATGAAAACAAACGTTGGCGAGCCAATCGGTTTGCCGCTCTTAGCGGATCTATCAAGGACGATAGGCTCATCATCGATGATTCAGGCAGTATTAAAATGCAAATCTGGATGGTTGAAGATAGTTCAGTCATTACGAGTATCGTATAAAACCTTACGATATTTGTATAGAGTATTTTTTTCTTTCTTGCGATGCTTTACCCAAGCTTAATAACCATGAAACAGATTATGTCGCTCGCCCCTAATAAAGATGTATTCATCACCTGTGCCGTGACCGGCTCCGGCAACTCTCAAGACCGCAGTAGTGAAGTTCCGCGTTCGCCCAAGGAAATCGCTGAGAGCGCTATCAAGGCGGCAAAAGCGGGAGCCGCTATTGTGCACTGTCATGTTCGAGACCCGGATACTGGTGAGGGCTCGCGCGACCCCAAGCTTTATCGTGAATTGACCGAGCGTATCCGTGACTCTGAGACCGATGTGGTGCTTAACCTCACCGCCGGAATGGGTGGCGACATGGTGTTCGGCCCGCCGTCATCGCCGCTGCCGTTAGTTAAAGGTACTGATATGGGTAGTGCCGAAAGCCGCATGGAACCGATTGCCGATTGCTTACCGGAGATATGTACGCTTGATTGCGGCACCATGAACTTTGCCGAGGCCGATTACGTCATGACCAATACCCCCGGAATGCTTGAGGCTATGGGGCGTATGATGACCGAGTTGGGCGTGCAGCCTGAAATAGAAGCTTTCGACACCGGTCATCTTTGGTTTGCCAAACACTTAGTCACCAGTGGCGTGTTGGATAGTCCTGCGCTAGTACAGCTTTGCATGGGCATTCCCTGGGGGGCGCCAAATGACCTCAATACCTTTATGGCGATGGTTAATAATGTGCCACAAGACTGGCATTGGTCAGCCTTCTCGATTGGTAAAAATCAAATGCCTTATGTCGCCGCGGCTGTGTTAGCCGGAGGTAACGTAAGGGTTGGCCTGGAAGACAATATCTGGCTCGACAAAGGCGTATTAGCAAGCAATGAAGCCTTAGTTCAACGCGCGGTAACAATCATTGAAACAATGGGCTCTACAATATTGGGCCCGGCTCAGGTACGCGAAAAATTAGCGTTGACTAAGCGAGCACCGGCATGAGTGCCGAAATTCGAGAGCCGGCCAGTGAGAAGGATAGTGAGAAGGATAGCCGTCAAATAAAAGCGGCCGCGGTGATCGGTGGTGGCGTTATCGGCGGCGGCTGGGTTGCTCGCTTTTTACTAATGGGTATTGATGTCAATGTCTATGACACCGACCCGCAGGCGCAACGTAAAATCAGCGAGGTGTTAACTAATGCTCGGCGCTCGTTACCAGACCTATATGAGCATCGCTTGCCTGTGGAAGGTCGGCTGGTGTTCAGTGAGAGTGTCGAAGCCGCGGTCATGAACGTTGACTGGGTGTCTGAGTGTGTTCCTGAGCAGCTAGCGTTAAAGCAACGAGTATTGAGTGAAGTTCAGTCTTACTGCTCACGCGACACTATAATTTCGTCCTCAACCTCGGGCTTTAAACCGTCGCAGCTGCAGTTTGGTTCTGCTCGGCCTAGCCAGATCATTGTTGCTCACCCATTTAATCCGGTATATCTCGTGCCGCTGGTAGAGTTAGTCGGTGATCTCCAAACAACCGAAAACGCCAAGAAAATGCTCACCAAGATAGGCTGTTTCCCGCTGATTGTTCGCAAAGAAATTGATGCGCATATTGCTGATCGTCTATTAGAAGCTGTATGGAGAGAAGGTTTGTGGCTAGTCAACGACGGTATTGCCACGACCCAAGAAATCGACGACGCCATTAGCTATGGCTTTGGTTTACGTTGGGCGCAAATGGGTTTATTTGAAACCTATCGAATTGCCGGTGGCGAAGCCGGTATGGCTCATTTTATTAAACAATTTGGTCCGGCACTTGAGTGGCCGTGGACCAAATTGATGGACGTGCCCGAGTTAAGCGATAGCTTAGTGCAGACCATTGCTGACCAATCGGATGCACACTCCGGGCATCATTCAATTCGGCAGCTCGAGCGTATTCGCGATGACAATCTAGTGGCCATGATGCGTAGCCTCAAGGGCACTAATTGGGGAGCTGGTGAGTTGTTGAATAAGATGGATAAACAGCTCAGCGCCGAAGCGCATAAAGCTGGCGATTATTTGAGTACTATTAATCGCATCATTCCAAGTAGTTGGGTCGACTACAACGGCCACATGAACGATAGCCGCTATGGCGAGGTGTTTTCGGTTGCATCAGATCAAGTGATGAAAATCATTGGTGCCAACCAAGATTATATTGATGGCGGTATGAGCTATTTTACCGTTGATATGCATATTAGTTATATAAAAGAGTGCCATCACGGCGATGCGATTACCGTCGAAACTCGTATCGCTAACGGGCAGGGTAAGAAATTAGAGCTAGAACACGCGATGCTAAATGCGCGAGGCGAATTAGTCGCGAGCTGTGACCAGCTACTGATTCATGTTGACCTGAACGCGCGCAAGTCATGTTTGCCGCGAGACTCTGTGGCCTTAGAACTCAGCAAACTGGCGGATCTACATCAGTCTACTAGTAAACCATATTAGCGCCGCTTATTAAGCCGCAGGTGATTGAAATGAAACACTATCTGGCAGCCACTCCTGACAATTTAGCATGGCCTACCGCCGCTTCTATCGAGTATTCCGAGCTAGTCGATGACGGCGCCATCGTGGTGCACTGGGCAGATCAGCAACATAGCCGCTTTCACCCTCTTTGGTTACGCGATAATTGCGCTTGCGATGTCTGCTTGCACTCCTTTACTCGAGAGCATTTGAGCGATTTGTTAGACTTGCCATTAGACATAAGCGCCGACCAAGTATCGGTTGATTCGGACGGAGCGTTGGTGGTTAGTTGGCTGCTCGATAGGCATGTAAGTGTGTTCAATCCAGGCTGGCTATTTGCGCATAGCGGTTTATCTCCACAGCAAAGTTCTGAGCCGCTTCTTTGGACCGCATCCGAGCGCAGTGAACCGATTAGCTTTAATGTACGCGATGAACAACTTAGTGATGATCTACTGCTGGAGGTGTTGCTAGCGGTTGAGAGCACTGGCTTGGCGCGCATACGAAATTTTGGTTCGTCGCGCGATACAGTCGAAGCTCTTGGTCTACGAATTGGCCCAGTTAGAGAGACCCATTTTGCGCGAATCTTCGACGTGGTATCGCGAGCTGATGGTGATAGCAATGCTTACACTAGCGAGCGGCTCTCGGCGCATACCGATATTCCAACACGCGAATCACCTCCTGGTCTACAAGTACTGCATTGTCTAGTCGCCGATGCTCAGGGTGGTGCAAGCACCATGACCGACGGCTTTAAAGTTGCCGCTGATTTGGCCGACCAATTCCCTCAAGACTTTGCCATCTTGTCGAGTGTCAAATGGTGTTTTGCCAATCGAGCCGGCGACACTGATTATCGTTGGCAAGCGCCGATCATTAATATCGATGATGAGGGTAGGGTGTTTGAGGTGCGGTTATTGCCGTTTTCGCGAGCACCACTGATCACCGAATACCATAACATTGAGCCGGCGTATCGAGCCTTGCAGCGGTTTATGCAAATGGCTAATTCAGCTACCTACCAAATGAGCTATAAGTTTGCTGCGGGGGACATCGTTATTTTTGATAATAGACGTATCCTGCACGGTCGAGAGGAGTTTTTCCCACAATCGGGCGATCGTGAATTACGTGGTTTGTACTTAGATCGCGATGATATGCATTCAAAAATTAGAATGCATATCAATCGGCGAAACAGGCAAGACTAGTAAGCTAATAGAGTTGCGGTATATCGCCCAAGTTAGCGTAGATTGTCTTTAACTGAGTGTAATATTCAATCGCTTGTAAACCGTTTTCGCGGCCGATGCCTGATTGTTTATAGCCACCAAACGGAATCTCCGCAGGCGTTACATTGTATTCGTTGATCCATACTATGCCAGCTTGAATTTTGTTGGCGACACGATGGGCTCGGCTGAAGTCTTGAGTGAACACCGCACCAGACAAACCAAAATCGGTGTCGTTCGCGCGTCTTAACACGTCGTCCTCGTCGGTGAATGGCAAAATAGATAATAGCGGGCCGAATACTTCTTCTTCAACAAACGCCATGTCATCGGTGCAATCAGCAAAAATTGCCGGGGTAATATAGAAGCCGCCCTTTAACTCAGGCGCATCTGGTACATCGCCGCCACAAACATGTCTCGCCTCGCTGTTCTTAGCGATCTCCATGTATGCTTTAACCTTTTCATAATGCTCGGCCGAAACCAGTGGCCCCATGTCCGTAGACGGATCAAATGGGTCGCCTATTTTTATGCCCTTGGCACGCTCGGCTAATTTTGATATCAGCTCTTGGTAGATATTTTGATGCACGAATACGCGCGTACCATTGGAGCAGACTTGGCCGGTGGAGTAAAAATTAGCCGCCAGAATTCCGTTAATAGCATTATCAATTTTTGCATCATCGAAGACAATCACAGGTGATTTTCCGCCGAGTTCTAAGGTTACTTTTTTCAAGTCCTTAGCGCTGTGAGCCATAACAATTTTGCCGGTCTCAACTGAACCGGTTAAGGTCACCTTGGAAACATCTTTATGGCTGATCAATGCAGAGCCGGTATCACGAGCTCCTTGTACCACATTGAAGACGCCATCGGGCAGACCCGCTTCGCTATAAATTTCAGCCAGTTTTAGCGCTGTAAGTGGTGTTTGTTCCGCCGGTTTAAATACCATTGTATTACCACAGGCGAGCGCTGGAGCAGACTTCCACATAGCAATCTGAATAGGGTAGTTCCATGCGCCGATTCCGGCACAAACACCAATTGGCTCACGGCGTAACATGGCGAAGGCATTGGGTGGCAAATCGATGTGTTGGCCATGCAGGGTTTGCGCAACTCCAGCGTAGTACTCCAGCACTTCGACCCCTGAAATGACATCGACACAATTTGTTTCGGCAATCGCTTTGCCGGTGTCTAGCGTCTCTAGTTCGGCTAATTC
Source organism: Arenicella sp. (assembly GCA_047629535.1). GTDB lineage: Bacteria > Pseudomonadota > Gammaproteobacteria > Arenicellales > Arenicellaceae > Arenicella. The sequence goes on from JBLHXJ010000043.1 coordinate 8,943, forward strand.
TTGATTGCGCTCGCGCAGGATTTGGCCGGCACGGCGAAGAATGTTGCCGCGTTCGGCTGCTGGCATTTGTGACCACGTTTCGAATGCTTGCTTTGCAGCGGCTACCGCGGCATCGATTTCAGCTTGTCCAGCGATTTCTACATCGCAAATTTTCTCACCCGAGCCCGGGTAGCAGGTGCTGAAGGTATCCCCGCTTTGGTTCGAGACATAGTTGCCGTTGATATAACTGCGTTGGGTATCAAGTTTGCTGTTGGGGCCGTAGCTGCCTTGAGGCTTAGAGTGCGTTTTATTACTCATGTAGATGTACTCAATTTATTCGGTTAGGGAGAAGGCCTTGGCCTATATTTTTTCAGACGCGACTATTATCTTGAGGCGACCATTTTTCAGTAGAAACTATTTCTCAGAGGCTACTAGGTCGGATGCTTTCTGGGCGGCGGCTGCATATTTATCAGGGTCTAGATACATTAACTTTACGCTTGCTAATCCGGGCCCCATCGGTTGAAAGCTACACACCATTACGTTTATTTGATTGCCTTCGTTAACGATGCCTGGAATGTTGAACATAATTTCTCCACTTTGGCTGGTCATCGCGTTTAATGGTTCATCATTTTCGGTGCGTGTTCTAATGCCGAGCATCATCATCGCCAAGGATTTACGGAACTTACCAAAGTTGATATTGCCAACGTAAAGCGAAGAATCTAATGATAGTTCGCAGAAAACCTCACCGGAGTCGCCGGTATCAATGCGCATAAAAGGTGCTTGGACGCCTTGCTCAATGGCTTTGTATAAAGCTTTTGAAGAGTCTCTAGCGCCGGCATAGAAATGCCGATTTAGATTCTCGTTAACGGCGGCGAGCAATAGTTTTGGGTTTAAACTGACTTGTTGATAACTCATGCTTATGTTTTGTCGTTTTTTATATTATAGGTGGTAATTAAAGCATACTCGTTGGCCTTCTAGTACGACAATCTAGATTAAACGGTGCATCTATAACAGCGTAAACTAAATATGCGTCGCACCAGCATAACTAAAAATAAGCCGAGCAACGTGCTGCTAGAAACTACCGAGCAATCTGCAACTGGTGCTGGTGATTAGCGGCATAAAGCGATCTCATAAAAGTAGACTAGCGAGCAATTCTTTTTTACCGAAGCTATTTAGCGCCGCTTAGCAATAAAGATTTTAATAGCGAAATCAGCATCAACATCATCACCAATGAAAATGGTAGCGCGCCAATAATCATTGCAGACCTAAGCGTATCCATTCCACCCGCGGCCAATAACGATGCAATAACGGCGGTGAAGATTACGCCCCAAATAATAATGTGTTTGGTGTTCTTTTGATTTTGATCGCCACCGGATGCCAGCGTAGTGACAATTAATATGGCCGAGTCTACCGAGGTGATTAGGTAGGTTAACAGCAGTAAAACGATCATCGCGGACATTGCGTTAGCCAGCTCAGGCGATAAAATTAAGTTAATCGTTTGGTATAGTTGCGCTGATATGTCGGCGTTAACAATGCTGCCTTGGGCTACACCGCTGAGCTCTAGGTCGATTGCGGTGCCACCGATTAGAGCAAACCACGTCAGACAGGTCAGTGCTGGAACAATCATCGCGCCGACTACGTATTCGCGAATTGTTCGCCCACGAGACACTCGCGCGAGGAATAATCCGACAAACGGTGCAAACGCGATCCACCAAGCCCAATAGAAGATAGACCAAGCACCCTGCCATTCGGCGAGTTCCTTATCTTCAGTAATATCCCAAACAGTAAACGACATTTCAGCCAAATTAACCACATAATCCCAAATTGCATAACCAAAAGCATTAATCGCAAAGCCCAAAGATCCAAACAAAACGAAGAACATCAATAGAAAAAATGATAGGCCCATATTAATATTTGATAGCCATTTAATACCTTTGTTGACACCCGACATAGCCGATAGAGTCGAGGCTACAAGCACCACTAATAAAGCTACAAACTGGGCGGTAAAACTAGGAGTGCCGTCGGCGTTCATTAACCATTGCGCCCCACTGATATTGAATACTCCAGAGGCGAATTGAGAGACGCCGTAGCCGATGGTAACGCCAACGCCAATGATCGTAGCTAAGATTGCGGCGATATCGACGGCGTGGCCGAGCCAGCCTTGAACAGCCTTGCCAAATAACGGTTGTAGCGACGATCTAATCGTTAACGGTAGGCCCTTGTTGTAGCTAAAGTAACCTAGAGCGATGCCTATGATGGCGTACGAGCCCCAAGGCGTTAGGGCGTAGTGGAAGAAGCCCCATTTAAAGGCATTGCGCACATTGTCGGCGTCTAGACTATTACTTAAGCCTTGGATTGTATCTGGGTTAGAGGCGAAGTGAAAAATCGGTTCGGCGGTCGAGTAGGTTAGCATTCCAATACCGATGCCCGCGCCAAACATCATTGAGAACCAGGAAAATAATGAGAACTCAGGTTTATCATTTTCTAGACCGAGCTTGATTCGCCCAGTGCGTGGAATAATCGCTAACAGCATAACGGCTACCATAAAAATTCCGGCGCTAACCATGTACCATGAACCAAAAACCGAGGTGGTCCAATTTTGCATTTCTGATAAGGTTTCTTTTGCTTGCTCAGGAAGTAACACCGCCCATGCTATTAAGCAGAGAACCAAGACTTTAGGCGTGACCGCCACTATTTTATTAAAGCCCTGATAAAAACCTGACTTAGCGGTGTCAACGGAAACGTTAGCTGGCATGTTTTATTCTTCTTGTTATTATTTGTTTGCCAACAGCATAGCTAACTTAGCCTGTTGATTCCAGCAAGTCGGTGAGCATATCTGAAGCGAGGCGATGACGATCATTTGCGCATATTGTAAGGCTACAAAATGATTCAGCACACAATCGAATCGGCCTCTTGGTTTTATCTAAGAGTCTGAGCTTGTTTGCCATTAAGTGGCGGTTTATTATGCGCGATTGATTAGCAACTAAGTAATACGCTGCGGGCGAATTGAGATCCACATGAAGCAACACTCGTTCGGTAATAATTTCCTCAACGCGCTAAAGATTGCGGTGATCTTGTTCGTAGGCTTTCTGTTTATCGTGACTAAATTTGCGGTTCAAATCGATTGGCCAAGAGATCTAGAACTACTTAATAAAGGATTTTACTTAAACCGCTTCTTTGCTGATTTTTTTCTCTACGCGGGTGTCTTTGTACTGCTTTATGGTAGGCCACTGATTTTGCGCGTATTGGCCTACGCTCTGGCGGTAGTGTTCGTCTTTGTGTTTCTCATTCAAGCACAATCATTCGAGGTGACTGGTGGATTTTTACCCTCAATTGCGTTGGAAAACGCACAGCATGCTGACTTTTTAGACACCGACCAACATACATATGCCTTAGTTGTTTGGGCGATTTTCTTGATCCTGATTGCTCGTGTAATAGCGCTTTGGGCCAGAGATATACCGCATATTAGAAGTCGTTTATTGGTTGCCGTACTGCTTATTGTCGGCAGCGTGCTAGTTAAAAATGACAACTCTTGGTTATCTCAAGAAACCCTCGACAGTCGCTTTGAGTTTTACAATTCAGGCCGACCTGGCATTCCGCGAGTGTCGCCAATTAATGAGTTGCGAGATAGCTACGACGACTATCAAGAATATCTAGAACGCGAAAATTGGGTTGAACAAGCGGCGGCGCAAATGAGCGAGCAAGGTGCTCGCTTAGCACTCCAATACAAACTTCCGTTTGGCGCGCTTGATACCAACTACCCACTGATGCGCAAAGGTGCTAACAATGCGCCACTCCGTTTTTTGTCATCGAGTCAGACGGCTAGCGGTGCCAAGCCCCGAAATGTAATCGTATTTTTCGTCGAAGGTATTTCCGCCCGGGCGGTGCAGCCATATAGCGATCGCTTCCCAAAATTGTGGCCGAACGTCGCTGAGTTTTCAAACAATGCGACTCGTGTGGATAATTACTACAATCATGCCTATGCAACTTATCGAGGCTTAAGCGGCCAGCTCTGTTCAATCTATGCCGTCGGTCGTTTACTGCCTGAGACTAACTATCATTGCCTCGGTCATGAATTGGCAGCGCAAGGCTATGACACTCGTTTCATGGTGTCGCAACGATTAGACAGTACCGATTTAGATGACGTCGCTGAGCGAGCTGGTTTTGCGCATGTCGATGGTGCCGAGCAACTTGCGCCGTTGCTGTCATTGGCGGCCGCAGAAGACAGTAAAACCATTACCGATAAGCAGTTAATACGAGGTTTAATAAGCCGTCTGCGTGAGTACCAGAGTAAGCCGGACTCTCCGTTCGCTATTGGTCTGTATAATTTTGAGACACACACCGGTGTGCGTTTGTTTGAAGACACTACTCGCTACGTTCAAGAGGGCGTTGCAAGCGCCACCACACTCGATACTTTCCACAATTTTGATCAAGCATTCGGCGAATTTTGGGATTACTTTAAGGACTCTCCTTATTATCAAAACACAACTGTGGTTATCACCTCTGATCATGCAACCTACCCGAGTCGAGAGTTCAACAGTTTAATGTCCGGCTCGCCTGGTTACACCCCCCTATTCGCTGACCAGATTCCGTTGCTCATATACCACCCTGATGGTCGTTCTGTGGAGCCGATAGATGCCAAAAATGCCAGTGCGGTAAACTTTGCACCTTCGCTGTTGCACTTGCTAGATTTGCAGAGCGATACCAATGCATTTATCGGTAAGTCCTTGTTTGTCGCCGAGAATAGCTATCCGGCACCAGCGGCGAGTGGCGGCTCAGTACTTTGGTCACGACACGATAGTGGTCAATGGAAACGCATTGGTGACGGCAATCGAGATGACCTGCCTAAGATGTTTGAGCCAGCGGGCGCTTACTTTGACTATATCAAATTCACTCAATCGCTAGAGCGTTCTAATAAGCTAATAAAGCCCTAGTACTGTTGAATATTGAGTCAGGGACAGCCTTCATGCGCGGTCGAGTGGGCCGCTAACAACGGCAGATATTTTATTGTTTGCAATGTTTATGCATGGCTAATAAAAAAGCCGAGCTGCATAGCAACTCGGCTTTTTAGAAAAACCTAAGAGTGACCTAAACGATCGCTTTCATATCCTTCATGTAGCCACGTAGTTTTTGACCAACTACTTCTACTGGGTGCTCACGAATCGCCTTATTGACTTCAACAAGGCGAGTGTTATCAACACCGTTGTCGTTTAAGGCTAGGCCTTTGCCGATCACATCAGCGCCAATTGTTGGCATGAATTTCTCAGCCAAGAGTGGGCGAGCTGCTTGGTCGAACAAGTAGCAACCGTATTCGGCCGTATCCGAGATCACCACATTCATTTCATACAACTTCTTACGCGCAATAGTATTGGCAATAAGCGGTGTCTCATGCAGTGATTCGTAGTAAGCCGAGTCTTCGATGATGCCCGCGTCGACCATTGTTTCGAACGCCAGTTCTACACCGGCTCGTACGAAAGCAACAAGTAATATGCCGTGATCGAAGTACTCCTGCTCAGAGATATCTGCCGAGCTAATTTGTTGCTTTTCAAAATTGGTCTCAGCCGTTTCAGCGCGCCACTTATGCAGGTTTACATCGTCTGCATCCCAGTCAGCCATCATGGTGCGAGAGAACTCACCTGAGATGATATCGTCTTGATGCTTTTGGAATAATGGGCGAAGTAGATCTTTTAGCTCTTCTGAAAGATCATAGGCTTTGATTTTAGCTGGGTTACTTAAGCGGTCCAT
>JBLHXJ010000044.1:0-14642 GCA_047629535.1 Arenicella sp.
TAAGCCGGTTATTGGCGGCTGGTTGAATAGCTTGGACGACCCTGCATTAAATACGCATGTTCAGAAAGCACTAATTAATAACCCCGACCTATTAGGTTCGGCGGCCCAACTTAAAAACGCGATCGAGCAAGTCACTATTACTGGCTCAAGCTTGTGGCCACAATTGCGTTTAGATAGCAGCATAAGCAACCGTGAATCAAGTGCCGCTGCGGCCTCCGGTGGAGCCTCCCAAGATAGCAATAGTACAACCGAGATTCGCAGCATTGGCAGCACCCTTAACATTCAGTGGGAAGCCGACATTTGGCGCAAATTGAGCCAGCGCCGTAAAGCTGCAGCACTCGGAGCAAAGGCGCAGGGCGAGTTATATAAAGCCGCTGAGCTATCACTGGTGGCAAATGTTAGCCGCGCTTGGTACAACTTAGCGACCAATAAGCTACAACTAGATCTAGCGCAAAAGCGTTTAGACAGTTTTCAAAACACCGCCAACCTGATTGATGAAAATTACCAACGGGGCTTACGTTCAGCGCTTGACGTATATTTGAGCCGCACCGATGTTCAACTTCAAATATCTGCGCTGGCTGACTCTAGATTTAACTATATTCAAGCCCTACGGGCCTTGAAGACGCTTCTCGGCGAGTACCCAGATGCGTCGTTAGAGCTGAACGTTAACTTACCTGAGCTGAATAACTCTGTCCCTACAGGTCTACCTGCTGAGTTGCTTACCCGCCGCCCAGACGTTCGAGCCAGTCAACTACAATACCAAGCACAGATAGCAAACGCTAAAGCCGCCCATCGAGACCGCTTCCCGAGCTTAACCTTTAACGGCTCAATTGGCGAAAGCCGTGATACGTTTAACAGCATATTTGATAGCGACAATAGTATTCGTAGCCTAATTGGTTCTCTGACTCAGCCGATCTTTGCCGCAGGCGCTCTAAAGTCACAAGAAATGCGTGCTTATAACGATGCTGAAATAGCCTATGCCTCATTGGTTAGAACAACTCTAACAGCGTTTGAAGAAGTCGAAAACTCACTCACTCGTGAGACGGTTTTGTTAGAGCAGCATACGGCGATCAAAGAAGCCGTCAAGTTAGCCCAAGGCGGCTTAAACTTGGCGCTAGATCGTTACCAATCGGGTATCGAGAACTACACCACAGTTTTACAGTCGCAACGAAGCTTGTTCGATTCTTTGAGAAACGAGTTGAATCTTCGTAATGCACTGCTACAAAACCGCATTGGCATTCATTTAGCACTCGGCGGTGATTTTGCAACTCGCGAAGACCGTGCAGCAGACAACATTCCAGCGCCTTCAATAACGAAGACGCAGTGAAACCGATTCTTTACTGAAACATTAGAAAAATAATAGTATGAGCACTGATTACGATGTAAACCTAGGCGACGATTCAAAACAAAAGAGTGCTGTTAGCAAGGCCCTCGAGTTACTTTTTCGCATTCCTCGCAAACTGCGTATCGTGCTGAGTATTGTGCTGTTTGCGTTCGTCGTTATTTCGCTCTTGAATGCATTTAAGCCAGAGGCTAAAAAACGCGCAATCCCGGAAACCGTTGTCAGAGTTGACGTGGTTACCGCACAGCCGAGCGATTACCCGATTGTAGTCAACGCCAATGGCACTGTTGAAGCTGAAACTCGAGGCGACTTAGTAGCTCAAATTCGCGGCGAGATCATTGCTGTTTCGAATAATTTTAATACCGGTGGTACTTTCAAAAAGGGTGATGTCTTAATTCAAATCGACCAACGAGACTATCAGGCTGATTTAAGCCGAGCGTTGGCTAATTTATCGCAAGCAGATGCGGTGTATCGGCAAGAACAAGCAACGGCTAAACAGGCGCAACTTGATTGGCAACGTTTAGGCAATACCGAGCCAGCCCCTGACTTAGTATTACGTAAACCGCAACTTACCGCAGCCAAAGCCCAATACGATTCAGCTAAAGCCGCCGCCGACAGCGCTCAGTTAAATTTAAGTAGGACAACGATTACAGCCCCCTACGACGGTCGAATCATCAATCGAAAAGCGGTGTTGGGACAATACGTTGCGATCGGCACACCGATCGCGGAAGTATTTGCCACTGACGGGGTCGAAGTGCGCCTACCTATCAGCCAAGATGAGTTCAGCCAGCTAGGTCTAGACGCCTTTTCGGCAAACTCAGACGCTGAGAATCCGTTCACTGTTTCAATCACGTCTACGGTTGGCAATAAAAACCACCAGTGGGATGCCAAAGTAACCCGCACCGACAGCACCTTTGACATTAACACTAGGCAGATCGATGTGGTTGCCGAAGTCAAAGATCCGTTCGGTAAAATAAGCGGTCAAACGGCCTTAAAAATTGGCCAGTTTGTTAGTGCTCGAATACAGGGCCGTACCATAGAGAATGTATTTGTGATTCCGAATAAGAGCATTCGCGAAGGCAGTTATGTTTATACCGTACGCGACGGTAAGCTCGCTAAACAGAGTATTAACATCCTCTGGCAAGACGATCAAAACGCGTTGATCGACGGCGGAATTAACGATGGCGAATTGGTCGTTACAACGTCCCTAAATAGCACTCTTGCTGGTGCTAGTGCCAAGTTAGGCGATGACACTGCAACAGCATCGCCAGCTACCGACGCAGTTGAGCCCGCTATTACTGAAGAAGATATTATTGTTGAAGAAGGCGTGGTTGCCGAAGAGATAGTTGCTTCTAAAAAGACAGTTGTCTCTGAGCAAGCTGAAGACGCAGCCCCAATAGACGACATCACTAACCAAATTGAGTCCGCTATTGAGGGCGACCCAGAGCAAGCTCTCGAAGTACTTGACTTACCTGTTGTGGAAGCCGATACACAGACAATAATAGAGGCCACAGCGCTAGACCCTGATGCAGCACAAGCAACTAAGTCGACGCCGTCAGAATGAGGTTACTAGCTCGTTAAACCTAATATTTACAGTCAGATAGAACCTTAATTAATAGCGCTAGGCACTTTACTAGCTTCGATACTGCGGTGAACATGAGCACTTACAAATATGATTGAATGGTTTGCTCGTAACCCGGTAGCCGCCAACCTTTTGATGATTACGATCGTCATTTGCGGGCTATTCTCGGCGTCTAGATCGATACCACTAGAGGTATTTCCGAGCTTCGAGATCGATGCGGTAACGGTATCAACCGCCTATCGCGGCGCAACGCCTCACTCGATTGAAGATGGCATCACCAAGCGAATAGAAGAATCTATTTACACCATCGAGGGCATCAAAGAAATCAACTCTCGCTCGGCTGAGGGCTTATCTGTGGTCACTGCACAGGTTGAAGATGGCTATGAGAAACGCGAAATACTTAATGATATTAAGCTCAAAGTAGATGCCTTGAGTGCGCTACCCAGCGGCGCAGAGAAACCAGTGGTTTCTCTTTCAGCTTTCAACCCTGGTGTTATTCAGGTGGCCGTAATCGGCGTAGTTAGCGAGAAAGTACTGCGTATCACAGCAGACTCGGTGCGTAACGATCTCTTAGCCAAGAGCGATTTAACCTTGGTTGAGCTAATTGGCGTTACCAATTATGAAATTAGCATCGAAATTGCGCCGCAGACTCTCGATGATTTCAATCTATCATTGCAAGATGTGAGTCGCGCAATTCGACTTAGCTCGGTTGATATCTCAGCCGGAAATGTTAAAACTCAAGACGGCGACATTTTGGTTCGCGCTGACGGACAAGCATACCGCCAACAAGACTTTGCAGCGATTCCTGTTATCACCAAGTTAGGCGCTGACCCAGTACTGCTTGGCGACATCGCCACCATTAACGACGGCTTTGAAGACAAACCTTTAATTACTCGATTTAATCGCAAGCCAGCGATACTAATAGACGTAGCGCGAACCGGCAAACAATCGTCTATCGACATTGCCGCCACCGTTCGTGACTACATCGCCGAAAAAAACAGCATTCTTAGTAATGGCGTTAGCCTCGATTACTGGGACGATGACTCAAAAGTTCTTAAGGGCCGTCTAAACACGCTACTAAGCAGCGGTTTGTATGGTGGACTATTGGTGCTACTGATTTTGTCCTTATTTTTGCGGCCAGCAATAGCCTTCTGGGTATTTCTTGGTGTGCCGGTTAGTTTTATGGGGGCATTCATATTTATGCCGTTCGTAGGCGGCACCTTCAATATGATTTCGCTATTCGCATTTATAACCGTGCTCGGTATTGTGGTCGACGATGCGATTGTCACAGGCGAAAATATTTACTCGAAAATGCGTGATGGCATGGAGCCGATTCAAGCGTCGATCATAGGCACTAAAGAGATTGCTATTCCGGTTACCTTTGGCATTTTGACCACCGTTGTCGCTTTTCTACCGATGAGTGATCTGGGCGCGAATAGAACAGGTTTTTTAGCAGCGCAAATTCCAATGGTAGTGATTCCGGTACTGTTGTTTTCGCTGATCGAATCGAAGTTCGTATTGCCATCGCACCTTAGCAATATAAAGCCGCGCAAAAGCGCCGACCAAGTAAACTGGCTGTCACGCACGCAAATGAAAGTATCGCGTGGTTTTGAAGAGTCCGTAATTAAATTTTACCGCCCATTTTTAATACGATGCCTGTCGAATAAAGCGATTGCCATTGCGACATTAATCGCAACCTCGGCGATCATTATGTCGTGGGCCGCGACTGGGCATACTAAGTTCACGTTCTTTCCAAGAGTAGAGTCAGAGGAGATTCAATTCTCGCTAACAATGCCTGACACCACTGGTTTTGAAACCACTCAAACGCATATCCAAAAAATTTCTGACCATGTGCATGCCCTGCAAGAAAAGTATCGCGACCCAAAAACTGGCGTCTCGGTAATTCGCCATACATATAGTACGGTGGGCAGCAGCGGCTCTACGATTAAACCAAGTGTCGGCGTGGTAAGGGCCGAGTTAATAGGCCCAGAAGAACGGCATATCGATATCAAAGCGACTGAAATCGCTCGTGAAGTCAGGGCTTTAGTTGGCGAGATACCCGGCGCCGAAAAACTCAGCGTGCTTGCGGAGTTAGGCCGAGGTGGCGAACCTATTAACGTTGAACTAGCCGGTGGCAACCAATTTAAGATTCAGCGTATCGCCGATCAGATTCGCAATCAACTACTGCAATACCCCGAAGTTTACGATATACAAGACAACTACTCTGGCGGTAAAGAAGAGCTCAACATTACACTCACTGAAAAAGCCCATGCCTTAGGTTTAAATTTGGCAGATGTTGCCAATCAAGTTCGCGGATCTATCTTCGGCCTAGAGGCGCAAAGACTCCAACGCGGCCGTGAAGAAGTTCGAGTAATGGTGCGCTTGCCCGAAGAGGACCGCTCATCGATGGATGACCTTGCTCGCTTATCGATCTTAGTCGGGCCCGATAACGAAGCAATTCCGCTGTCTGATCTAGCCATTATTGAGCCTGTACGCAGCCCGACTACTTTGTTCCGGCTAAACCGTAAAGGCATCGTAAACATAACCGCCGATGTTGATAAAGAGCTGGCCGACGTACCTGCGATCCTTCGAGAAATCAGACTATTCCTCGATGCTCAAACACAACTCGACCCGAGCATTAAGTATTCCTTCAAGGGCGAAGCGAAAGAGCAGTCCGAGAGTAACGCCGGCCTTCAGTCGGGTAGCCTATTAGTACTAATTGCTATCTATGCGTTATTAGCCATACCGTTTAAATCGTATTTACAACCGCTGATTGTGATGTCAGTCATACCCTTCAGTGTTGTCGGCGCAGTGCTCGGTCATATCATCACTGGCTACGACCTGTCGGTGCTAAGCATAGTGGGTATGATGGCCTTACTCGGGGTTGTTGTGAACGACAGCTTAGTGCTGGTCGACTATATTAATAAGCAACGAAAAAAAGGCATGGCTGTTTATGATGCTGTATTAGCCAGTGGCACGGCTAGATTTAGGCCAGTAATTTTGACCTCGATCACCACCTTCGCTGGACTCACGCCATTACTTCTTGATGACAGCACGCAATCGCAGTTTCTAAAGCAAATGGCAATTTCACTCGGCTTTGGTATTTTGTTCGCCACCGCTATCACCCTGATAATAGTGCCAATAAATTATTACCTTGGTCATCAGTTAAAACATGCCTCGATTAGATTAGCCAAACAAGCGTGGTCGGTTTGGCTAGAATTCTGGAATCGTGAAGATGCGCCACGCGGTCGGTCTTAGCTGAAATAGTAGGTCTTAGACTCTAGCTAATAGCTAGGCCTTCAGCGGACCTTAATAATGCGACTGACTAAGCACTCGGTAATAGCCTGGTTTGGGGGCTGTAGAGCACAAAACAGCGTAGTACAAATATATGATGTTGGTAAAAGATAATGATTGAATGGTTTGCTAGAAATTCGGTAGCGTCAAACTTACTCATGTTTGGCATTGTGATTGCAGGTCTTACGTCTGCTTTTAACTCTGTGCCGGTTGAAACATTCCCTACGTTTGAGACCGACACGGTCACCGTGAGCACCCAGTTTCGCGGCGCTACGCCGAAAACCGTAGAAGACGGAATTACCCTAAGAATAGAAGAAGCAATTTCGGATGTTGAGGGAATAGAAGAATTAACTTCGCGCTCATCAGAGGGCAGCTCTAGCGTAATTGCTGAAATCAACGACGGCTATGATAAGCGTAATGTTCTGGACGATATAAAGGTCAGGGTCGATGCCTTAAACACCCTGCCCTCAGATGCTGAGAAGCCAGTTGTCTCACTCAACACTCGTAATCGCACGGTAATATGGGTGGCCGTTCAAGGTGAGGTAGACTCGAAAGTACTAAGAACCGTGGCGGGGCAATTTCGCGAAGGGTTATTGACCAAGAGTGAAATCAGTAACGTAGATTTGCAGGGTGTTGCCGAATACCAAATGAACATCGAGGTGTCCCCGCAAACCTTAGACGCCTATAACATTACCTTGGCTCAAATTGGTCAAGCAATTCGTTCGGGTGCACGAGACGTTTCCGCTGGCAACGTGCAGACGCTAAATGGAGATATCCTAGTTCGCAGTGACGGCCAAGCGTATTCAAGTGACGATTTCGCTGCCATCCCGATTTTATCTAACTCTGAGGGCAAACCAATTACCCTGGGTGATATCGCCAAGATTGATGATGGTTTCGAAGAGAAATCACTAATTACGACCTTCAATGGCACACCAGCAATCATGGTGCAGGTTCGCCGTGTCGGCGAGCAAAGCGCGCTAGAGGTGTCGAAGCAAACTAAGGAGTACATGGCCAAGTTTTCCGAGAATTTGCCCTCTGGTGTAAGAATAGACTATTGGGACGATGACTCTGGCTACTTAAAAACGCGTATTGGTGCAGTGCTAAATAGCGCCTGGATTGGCGGCTTATTAGTGATGATTCTATTGTCATTATTTCTTCGGCCGGCGGTAGCCGGCTGGGTATTCTTAGGCATCCCCGTAAGCTTCATGGGTGCGTTCTTATTTATGCCAGTGGTCGGCGGAACCTTCAATGTGGTCAGCCTATTTGCCTTTATCATGGTGATTGGTATCGTCGTCGACGATGCTATTGTCACCGGCGAAAATATATACCGGCGAATGCGCGAAGGCATGGACCCTCAGCAAGCGGCGATTGTTGGCACACAGGAAATTACCGTGCCGGTAACATTCGGCATTCTTACCACTATCGTCGCCTTTCTGCCATTGAGCTACTTACAAGGCACACGCTACGACTTTATTGGCAGCCAAATGCCGATGGTAGTAATCCCTGTTTTACTGATGTCCTTAGTTGAATCTAAACTAGTCCTGCCGTCACATATGAGCCACATTAAAGTGCGCGACGAGAATAGTGACATAGGCTGGTTTGGTCGCACTCAACAGAAAATATCTCGTGGCCTCGAATTTTTTGTCGAGCGATACTACAGCCCATTTTTAGCGCGTTGCGTTCGCAATCAGGCGATTACATTAACCACACTGGTGGCGTTCTCGGCAATCGTTGTGGCCGCTATCTCGATTGGCCACATTCGTTATTCACCGTTCCCATATGTTGAATCTGACACCGTGCGCATCAACCTTACTATGCCGGAGTCGACCGGTTTTGAGACAACCAATAAGCACATACAAGATATCGTAGCGCATTTCAAAACGGTGCAAGAAAAATACACTGACCCTCAGACAGGCGAGAGTGCAATTATGAATATTCTGGCGACCAGTGGCAGCCAGCGACGCACAATTAAATCGAATATAGGCTCAGTAAGGGCTGAATTACAGACATCTGAAATACGTTTCGGCAATGTTTCAGCTTCGCAAATAGGTCGCGAAGTGCGTGCGCTCATCGGCCAGATTCCGGGAGCACAGAGTTTGAGTGTTCGCTCGAGATCGTTCGGCGACGACGCGCCAATCAACGTAGAGTTATCAGGCGATGATCCAGCCGAAATGTACCAAATCATCGAGCAGCTGAAAGAAAAATTCAAAAGCTATCCCGGCGTCTATGACATACAGGATAACTACTCTGGCGGTAAAGAAGAGCTTAAATTAAGTCTCAAACCGCAGGCATACACCCTGGGCTTAAACTTATCCGATGTCGCGCAACAGGTGCGTAGTGCCGTTTTCGGCTTTCAAGCGCAACGAATTCAGCGAGGTCGTGATGAGCTAAGGGTGATGGTACGTTACCCATTGGAGTATCGTTCATCAATGCAAGATCTCAATCAGCTTGCGATACGCGTTCCCAACAGCTCTGAGCAAGTGCTACTCTCAGACATAGCCGAAGTGACTCCATTTGAAAGCCCTAGCACTTTATACCGACTAGATCGTCGGTCGATTCTAAATATTACCGCCGACGCCGATAAAGATGTCGCCAACATGCCTTTGATACTCAGTGAGATTGATAGTTACCTCACCGAGGTACAGCAACAGCACTCTAATTTAAGTTACCGCTTTGATGGCGAAGCCGAAGATGCGGCGAAAACTAATGCTCGTCTAAGCGCCGGTCTAATTATGGTGCTGCTCGGCATTTACGCCCTATTAGCCATCCCGTTTAAGTCTTATGGCCAGCCGTTGATTGTTATGTCGGTAATTCCATTTGGCTTAATTGGTGCGGTAGTTGGTCACTTTATAACTGGGCAAAATTTATCGGTGCTCAGCGTGTTTGGCATGCTTGCCCTAGTTGGGGTATTGGTAAACGACAGTTTGGTGTTGGTCGACTACATCAATAAACGGCGCCAACAAGGAGTCGAGTTAGTCGAAGCGGTGCTTACCTCGGCGGCGATTCGCTTTCGCCCAGTGTTGCTAACCTCAATCACCACCTTTGCCGGCCTAGCACCGATCCTTCTTGATGGCTCACAACAAGCTAAATGGCTTAAGCCGATGGCAACCTCGCTCGCCTTTGGCATTATATTCGCCACTATTATTACCTTGCTCGTGGTACCCGTGAACTATTTAGTTGCACGAAAATTTAAGTACTTCTGCATTGATGCTACGTCTAAGGCGTGGGCCGCTTGGCTAGCGTTTTGGAACAAACAAGACGCAACGCCAAATCGTTAAGCGAGACTCTATGAGACCTAATTCCATGCACCCCAAAGACCAGCCTCGAAGCTCGGGAGAAAAAATATGATTGAATGGTTTGCTAAGAACCACGTCGCCGCTAACCTGATGATGATTTGCATCATGCTAATGGGCTATACAGCGGTTAAAAATGACATCGCTTTAGAGCTAATGCCCGACTTTGCGCTCGGCCTGATCACGGTGACGACAGTGTTACCTGGAGGTAACCCGGAATCGATAGAAGCCACTATCACCGCACGTATTGAAGAGGCCGTCGCTGACCTCGAGGGCGTAAAAAAAGTCTCATCACGTTCATCCGAAAATATCTCGGCCGTGTCGATTGAAATTGACTCTGGTTATGATGATAAAGCCCTATTGAGTGATGTAAAAAACCGCATTGATGGCTTGAGCACATTGCCTGCTGATGCTGAACGACCTGTAATCGATTTAGCCGACATACCAATTCCGGTGATTGGCATCGCTGTCTATGGTGACGTTAGCTTTAGCCTTTTATTCCAAACCGCCTCAGACATGCGCGAAGCCTTGTTGCAAGTCGACGGCATTACTCAAGTGGGTGAGATTCAGGCTCCAAAACGCGAAATCCATATTGAAATTAGCCCTGATGTACTAAAGCAATACGACTTATCTATTGATGACGTGGGTGCCGCTATTCAACGCAATTCGGTCGACATTTCGGCTGGTAACTTACGCACTCGCGATGGAGATATTTTAGTTCGAACCAACGGTCAGGCGTATTCTAAAGAAGAGTTTGAAGCCATCCCAGTGATCAACTCCGGTGACAAAGTACTCTATATAAAAGACATTGCGAAGGTAATTGACGGCTACGAGCTTTCACGTGTAGAAACTCAATACGCAGGGCTTCCGGCGTTAACCATTGAGACCTATCGTGTCGGCACACAAAGCACTATCGGTATCGCCGATAGGGTATTCGAGTTCATGCAAGAATATGAAAAAAATCTTCCACAAGGCATTAGCCTAGGAAATTACCGTAATACTTCGGCCGTGGTTGAAGACCGCTTATCCACTCTCGTAAAAAGTGCTATTCAAGGCGGAATTTTGGTACTGGTTCTACTCTCCTTATTTTTACGGCCGGCTGTCGCGCTGTGGGTTGGTTTGGGAATACCTGTTTGTTTTCTTGGTGGTTTGGCAATGATGCCGCTACTCGGCTTAACCCTCAATATGTTCACCATGTTCGCCTACTTGTTAGTGCTCGGCATTGTCGTCGATGACGCGATTGTGACCGGCGAAAATATATACCGGCACCAACGCAATGGTATGTCGCCAGCCGACGCCGCATTATTCGGCACCAAAGAAGTTGCGGTACCGGTTACGTTTGGAGTAATTACAACCATGGTTGCGTTCGCACCTCTGCTATTAGTTGAGGGCATACTGTCCGACTTGGCCAAGCAGATACCATTAGTGGTGATCCCTGTTTTAGCCTTCTCACTAATTGAATCTAAGCTAATTTTGCCATCGCATATGAGCACAATAAAGCCACGAGATGAAGATAACCTAAGAGGTCTTGGCCGTATCCAACAAAACTTTGCGCGTGGCTTTGAGTCGACGATTATAAAAGTTTATCGACCATTTTTAGACCGCTGCATCTCCAACAAAACGATTACTATCGTTGTCGCGGCAATGCTCTTTGTCGTGACCATTTTTTCAATGACTTCTGGCTGGTTAAAAACGTCGTTCTTCCCAGAGTTCGAAGATAATGCGGTTTTTATAAGATTAACAATGCCAGCCACTACCGGTTACGATACGACTAAAGGGCATATAATTCGAATGGTTGATATCGCCAACGATTTAGGCGAAGAATATGTCGACCCTGATTCTGGTGAATCGTACTTCAAATACATCGTATCTGTCGCCGGATTAACGATGGGGCCTCTAGGGCCTAGCATTGGTAATAATCAGGGCATGGTAATCATGGAGTTCGTACAGGGCGATAATGGTCTGCCCGAGGGCTTCTCGATTCGTAAAGTTCAAGACCAGCTACGAGAGCGTATTGGTGATATCCCGGGCGCAGAAAAATTGAGCTTACAGTCTACCTTCGGTGATTTCGGATCACCACTTTCGGTATCACTTTACGGCAAAGACATTGAGAGAATTGGCGTTATCAAAGATGACATACGCGAATACTTGCGCACCTATCCAGGGGTATTTGATATTCAAGATAATTTGTCTAGCGGCAAAGAAGAACTGAAGCTGGATATTAAGCCGCTGGCAAATGCGCTTGGTCTATCGCAAGATGACATTGCCTCACAGGTTCGTCAGGCCTTATATGGTTATGAAGCTCAGCGCATTCAGCGCGGCTATGAAGAGATCAAGGTAATGGTCCGCTACCCTTTGGGATCTCGCTCTTCGATCACTGACGTCAACAATATCCCCATAAGCACATCCGGCAGCGAAACTATTCCTCTATTCGAACTCGCCAATCTGATTCCATCACAAGGCGCAAGTTCGATCTATCGAGATAATCAACGCCGCTCAATAACGATTAATGCGGATATCGACTCGACCGCCTACGACGTCAATGTGATTCGAGCAGACTTGATCAAGTTTCTTGATGAAAAATTCATATACGAGCCGGATATAACCTATCAGATGGAGGGGCAAGCCGAAAGCCAAAATGATGCTAACGCCAGCTTTGTTCTGGGCTTTATATTGGTCATTGTTCTGATCTACGCTCTATTAGCAATTCCATTCAAGTCATTTGGCCAACCGTTAGTGGTCATGTCGATTATCCCATTGGCAATTGTCGGCGCCGTCATTGGTCACTATGTTATGGGGCTCTCCTTTTCGATGTTAAGTATTATGGGCATGCTCGGCCTTACCGGTATTGTTGTGAACGACAGCCTAGTGCTGGTTGATTATATTAATCAAAAGCGCAAACAAGGCATGCCGCTTATGGATGCCGTTCTTACCGCTGGCGAGACAAGATTTCGGCCAGTGATACTTACCTCGCTAACTACCTTTGTAGGCCTGCTGCCGCTAATGCTAAACCAGAGCACCCAAGCTCAAGCACTGATCCCAATGGCCGTATCTCTGGGTTTCGGCATTTTGTTTGCGACCGTCATAACCTTAGTAATCACGCCCGTCAACTATTTAGTCGGCAGGGCTATAAAGCATTGGCTGATAGCCTTTTGGCAGGGTCCAACGAATCGGCCGCCGGTGACTGCTGCTGATCTCGATAGCTAAAGAGCTGATTTACACAGTCATCATCAAATACAACGACTAACTTACGTTAAGAGGCAACATGATACTTATATTTCGATCAGTACTGTTTACCACCGCTATCGCTTTGGCAGCAGGACCGGCCTTGGCGCAAAAAAAGCCCACTCCAGAAGAGCGAGCCTATAAATTTCGTACTAGTTTGTTTCAAACATTCGCTTGGAAAATTGGCCAAATGGCCGGTGCAAAAAGTGCCAATGACGAGACAGCATTTAGTAAACATGCCGCCGACCTTGCACAGCTATCATCGCTGATTGAAGAAGGCTTTCAAATTCAAAACAGCCTACCCGAAGGCACTAAAGCTAAGCCTGAGATATGGCAAGACTACGAAAAATTTCAAAGCAAAGCACAAGCCCTAAGCGATGCCGCATTAGGATTCGCCGAGGCTGGCGCGATGGCAAATTTTGACCCGCGTGAATTTGGCAGTAAAAGCTGCGGCGGCTGCCACCGCGATTTCAAAATTAAAGACTAGGTTTTATTAGGTAACACGTTAAGCGACCATTTAGCTAAACGCTTAGCAGTATGGTCGCGCCTATTTTTCAATAGTAGCTTCCAGTCGAGCTTGGCAGGACGTCTAAATACGCTGTCACCAAAAAGTAGACTAATGCCGCACAGAGCAGCAAAATTATCAGTGCGAGTAAGTAGCGTACCGGCTTCGTTTCTAGCGGTGCTTGACTGTCTCGCAACGCCTTATTACCACTGAGCATGGCACTCGTGAGCGATTCTCGCTTTCTTACTTTGTAGTAGATAATTGCTACGACATGCAAACCAATAAGGGCAAAAATAGCATTACTATTTAATAAATGTAACTCGCTTAGCCTGGCAATAGAGTCTGCACTGACTAGGCCGCTCAGCGGGCCAAAGAAATAATCGTCACTACTGAACAAGCCGAGTGCGGCTTGAGCCAATAGCACCAAAATCATCAGTACTGCCGATATACTACCAAGCGGGTTATGCCCCAAGTAGCGCTTTCCTGAGCCTGTCCCGCCGAGGCTCTTGGCGTAGTTAATAGTCTCCGACGCCGAGAATAAAAAGGAAGTGAACCTAGAATGGTAAGAGCCTACAACGCCCCAAATCAAGCGAAATAGTAATAGCGTTAAAACCACATAGCCTGAATAAAAATGATGCTGCATATTTTCCAGCACATCAACACTTAGCCAAGAGTAAAATACCGATAATACTAAGCACCAATGAAATAGGCGGGTTGGTAAGTCCCATACAGCGACTCTCTTGGTCATTTATGTGCCTGCTATTCCAATCGATATTAAATTTACTTTACCTGTTTATGGTATACGAGGCGAGTATAAAAATTAGCCTATTTTACTTGAAAGTCATAGCCACACGACCCATCTAAGTCTAATACTTTATGAAACTTCTACGCTAAGAGTAAAAATGAAACAATCGAAAATATTAATGGTATTAACATCACATTCTGAACTCGGTGACAGCGGTGAGAAAACCGGCTTCTGGGTAGAAGAGTTCGCCGCCCCATATTATGTATTCCAAGATGCCGGCGCTGACGTGACGCTGGCCTCCCCCGCTGGCGGCCAACCGCCAATTGACCCGAAGAGTGAGTTGGCCGATTTTCAAACCGATGCGACCGCACGATTTGATAAAGATGAGGCGCTCAAGTCGAAGCTTGCTAGCACCTTACTCTTGAGTGAAATTGATGCCGGCCAATACGACGCGGTGTTCTACCCCGGCGGTCACGGCCCGCTTTGGGACTTGACCAACAACCCAACCTCGATAGCGCTGTTGGAAAAGTTTCTTGCCCAGCAAAAGCCGATTGCGGCTGTTTGTCATGCGACCGCAGCGTTCCTTGAAGTTAATGATCCTGCTGGCGAGCCAATCGTCAAAGGCCGCGCAGTAACCGGTTTTAGTAACAGCGAAG
>JBLHXJ010000045.1:0-14543 GCA_047629535.1 Arenicella sp.
AGCTTGAGCCATTATTTGATCTCTTATTGGTTGTTAGTTTTTAGATACCTATTCACCAGTGAAAACAGTCTGCCCCTCAAGCATGAGTCTATAATTGAGAAGATGAAAACAGCATCCTTGCTAAAACAACACGTCCATTCCACGAAAAATTTTACTTACAGCCGATACTCAGCAGCAGAATCTAATCTGCTGTTCGACCCATCCAAGCAGTGCCTAGATACTGTCCTTTTGATAATTTTATCTTTTGCTAAAGCCTAGCTCGCTTGCGATAATTCGACTTCAACGCCCAGTTCAAGCATTCGCTTAGCGGTATCAATCATTCGGTTGGAGAAACCCCACTCGTTGTCATACCAGGCCAGTATCTTAACCATGTTACCGATTACCCGAGTTTGAGTAACATCGGCGATACTTGATGCTGGGTTATGGTTGAAGTCACTCGACACTAGCGGTAAAGTATTAATCTTGAATACACCGCCAATCGACTTCTCGGCCGCGGCTTGCAGAATGCTATTCACTTCCTCCACCGTAGTCTCACGGCCGACATCAACGGTTAAATCCAAAAGCGATACGTTTAGAGTAGGCACTCGAATAGACAGACCATCTAACTTACCGGCTAGATCTGGTACCACTAAGCCGATAGCCGCTGCGGCGCCGGTCTTTGAGGGAATCATCGAGTGTGCTGCCGCACGAGCGCGGCGTAAGTCGGTGTGATACACATCGTTTAAGCGTTGGTCGTTGGTGTATGAGTGCACAGTGTTGGCTATACCCTTTTCGATCACCAGTTGGTCATGCAATGCCTTCGCGATTGGCGCTAAGCAGTTAGTAGTGCAAGACGCGTTTGAAACTAATACGTCGTTGGCGGTTAGCACGTCATCATTGACACCATAAACAATCGTCGCATCTAGGTCTTTACCAGGAGCCGATACCAACACCTTCTTAGCGCCAGCCAGAAGGTGTGCACCTGCGGTTTCGCGTGTGGTAAAAAAACCAGTACATTCAAGAACCAGATCGACACCTAATTCGGCCCATGGTAAATCCGCAGGATTACGCTCTGAAAGAACTTTGATTTTATCGCCATCAACCAGTAAGCAATCACCGTCAACACTGACATCTTTGGCAAACTCACCATGCACGGTGTCATACTTTAGAAGGTGTGCATTAATCGCAGCCTCACCCAAATCATTAATAGCAACTATCTGAATGTGTTGGTTTTTATTGTATTCATACATGGCTCGCAATACATTGCGGCCAATACGTCCAAAACCATTGATTGCTATCTTATACATAACGTTGTTTTCTCAAAGTTCACTAATTAGGGCTAAGGGCATCTAAGGCTTGATCGAACTATCGATTAGCCGAGGTGATGCTCTAACATGTCCAAATATTAGCACGAAATGTAATTTAATTTCAATAAACAAGCGCGAATTCGATATTAATGTAACTACACTACATTTATATGAATCTATGTTGCTATACGTTTATGCTAATTTATGGCCAATAATCTAGAACTTTGATAAGCGATTGCGAATAAAGTCGAAATTGAGCTAGAGTTTCTAAAATAATTGACTATTATTGAAACATAATTACAAAAAACACAATCATGCTTTTGGGGTAACAAGTGAACACCCTACTAGAGATACCATTGGAGCCAGACCATGCAAGCACAAGCCTCTTTACTGCAGCTAATGAGCAGTGATCAAATACGCTTAAGTAAGTCTGATAAAAAGTTGGTTGCCATCATTCGCGAGCAACCTAGCTTGGTGATCCATAAATCCATTGCATCACTAGCAACACAAGCTGAGGTCAGTGAGCCGACGGTAAATCGCTTCTGCCACAAATTAGGCTGCGATGGCTACCCAGACTTTAAACTACGACTGGCTCAAGAAATATCGTCAAACGGCCAGTTATTTGTAGAGAACCTAGATCGCGATGACAGCACCAGCATGGTCATCAGTAAAATCATTAACTCGATTCAAAGCAGCATTCAATCCTTAGGCAATACCATTCGCCCCGAATCTTTAGACGCGGCGGCCAGCGCGATAGCAAAATGCAAGAGCGTCAATTTTTTCGGCATGGGCGCGTCAAGCTCGGT
This sequence comes from Arenicella sp., assembly GCA_047629535.1. Lineage (GTDB taxonomy): Bacteria > Pseudomonadota > Gammaproteobacteria > Arenicellales > Arenicellaceae > Arenicella. Next base: position 2,093 of record JBLHXJ010000045.1, read on the forward strand.
CGCGCTCGATGCACAACACAAATTTTTTCGCTTCGGCATGCCGGTGATCGCGCACGCAGACTTTATTAATCAACGCATGATGTGTTCGATGCTAGATAAAGATGACGTTGGCGTGTTCATCTCTTACACCGGCCGCACCGACGCGATGATTGTAAACGCCGAAATCGCACGGGCGAGAGGCGCTACTATTATTGGCATTACCTCGCAGGGATCGCTGCTTTCGGGTCAATGTGACTTTGTTTTAAATGCCATCGCTGCTGAAGACACCGACTTATTCACACCGATGACCTCACGTATTATGCACCTCGCTGTAGTCGATATGCTAGCCACCAGCGTGGCACTGAAAATGGGTAGCTCGGTAGAAGAAAACTTCAAATCAATTAAGATGAATTTGGCCGGCACTCGAATTGATCGATACTAAAATCAACAGCAAGATCAATACTAAGGTCGGTCAAAACGCTATAATTGAGCGACGTGTTACTTACCCCCAGATCGCTAAATGAGTCTCGACAATATTCGCATCGTCTTGGTGCGCACTTTCCACCCTGGCAATATCGGCTCGGCCGCGCGCTCAATGAAAACCATGGGGCTGACTGACCTTGCCTTGGTATCGCCGATAGACTACCCCTCGGATGAGGCCGTGAAAATGGCGGCTGGAGCGACCGACGTGCTAGCCAATGCATCTGTGCATGGCTCAATCACCGACGCGATTAAAGACTGCACCGCGGTTATCGCCAGCACAGCAAGGCCTCGCGGCTATGATCTGCCCGAAGTAAATCCCTCTGAAGCCGCCGAAATACTGCTTAACGCCGCCAACACAAATCCGGTAGCGTTGATTTTCGGGCCCGAGAGAATGGGTCTGCACAATGACGATATTCAATTCGCTAAGTATCGCGTGACTATCCCAGCAAACCCAGAATACAGCTCTCTGAATATGGCCTCGGCGGTACAGACGCTTAGCTATGAGATCTTTAAAACTGCTCAGGCCTCAGACACACCAAACAGTGTACGGGCGTCACGCGAGCTGCCGACATCGAATCAGCTTGAATTGTTTTACCAGCACCTTGAAAGCGTGCTACGAGATATATCGTTCCTACGACCTCATCAAGGCGAGACCTTACAACGACTTCGCCATCTATATAGTCGTGCCGAACCCGACGTATTAGAACTCAATATTCTTCGTGGTATTCTAAGCGCTACAGAAAGAACGATTAGTAAAAACAAAGATAAAAAGTAAACCTCATGCGCCAGATTTGTCGCAAGATAGGCAGGCCAATACGCCACTACACTAGTCCGAAATCTCCTATAGCAAAACGGATTAAGGCTCTCAATTCAGACTAACAATCTACGATATCGACACCAAGAGATGGCTATTGATCTAATCAACACTCGCATTTATCTTCGCCATGCCCTACCCCACAAGGGTTTTAGAAAATATTTAATTTTGGTGAATCCAACAGCTTAAAAGCCGCATCTAAGTTTACAGAAGCGGCAATAGTGCCTCTGTAAAATTTAAGCGGAAAACAATATCATGAAAAATCTATCAATTAGCCTTAGTCTTATCGCCCTGTTAGTCGGCAGTCAAGTCGCGGTTGCAGAATTAGCAGCCACGCCCTCAAATATCCGATCTAACATCGAAACAATCACGGTTACGGCAACACCCGAAGTTGCCAATTTTGAAATATACAGCGAGAAACACAGTGTCAGAGTAATGCACAAGATGATGGATGTCGTCGTTGCCAGCCTCGACGTTAGCAGACCAGTAAAAACAGATAACGCAACGGAAATTTAGTGTGCTACCCAGCGGGCGGCCTAAACGCAGACCCTGGTTGAGGCACAGAATTGAATAGTAGCGAACATCGCTATTCAGCTATAACCCTCAGCTAGGCTTTTAGTCTATCAAACCGGGATTATCTTAAACCACCACCAAACATCAGACTCTTGACCTTACTTAAATCAATATCTATATAAGACACCGAGGCAAGGATGTCTCAAGCAGTATCGACGTGAGTCTTACTCTTGGAATTTTTGTAACTAACAACTAATTCGCAGCTGCGCCCAATTAGATATAAAAAAGAGCACTCTTTCTGGCTTGAAGCAGATTGCCCATAATCGATAACTTACTAGACCGAAGACTCAGCATAATCGTTCTAATAAATAGCCGTAAAGGTTACCTTATGACAAGGTCTGAACGCTGGCCTTGGTATTCAAGTTATGCTTAGATCGAAATGATATTCCAAACTAAAAATTATGAAATACAATCATCTGTCTAATTCGTTGTACCTTAGTAAACTTGCTCTTTACCTCGGTCTTAGCTTGTCTGTCGTCGGAACTATACCCAATGGCTTTGCGGCTAAAAGCAACACACCTGTGGAAGCCGAAATCAGTAAAACCCAGATCAAAGACAATGAGAAAGAAGTAGTTCCGAAAACGGTATCGGCAAAGCTTAGTAGAAATGAGCAAATTAAAAATGCAGTAGACGATCTAGCGCAACGGCTGAATATTAAAACAAGCGAAATCATGCCGCTATCAGCGTCTCAGGTTACCTGGCGTTCCGGCGCTATGGGTTGTCCTAAAACGGGCGAAATGTATACCCAAGCATTGACGTCTGGACTACTCATTATTCTCGGGGCCGACGGTAAGCACTATCGTTACCATGGCAGCGTGCATGGTATGCCGAGTTACTGTCCGGCCAATCGAGCAGAAGCACCAGCCTCCTCTAAAAGCGATATCTAAGTAATACCCCTTGCTAGGCCGGCGTCGACCTTAAGTACGGCACGAGTCGAGTACATCGGGGCTTTATAAGTTAAAGGCAAAAAAAAGGAGTAGAGATTTCTCTCTACTCCTTAAATCATACTTCCTTACTAGCGATTACTCACATGAAGTAATGGCAATAGCTGTTTCATTGGCACCACTATTTGATAGGTTTGCTTGGTTGATTACGGTAGCGCTGCTGCAATCAGTTTCGACTTGAAAACCTAAGGTAGCAGAACCACCATTTAGCGTATTCACGTGAACATCAACGCCAACTTGCGGCGGGATGCCTGCGCCATTGAAAAACATCGCGTCACCAACTGTACCATCCACGTTTTCGGCACCAACGGTTGCACCGACGGTAGTGTTATCTAGACGCCCATAAGTGAAGTGAACCGGTGGTAAGACTCCGGTTGGAGAACCATCGTTTAAGACCCATACTTGAAATGTAGCTGCGTCTGTACTACCAAAATGTGGAACATCTTCCCATTCATAAATAGTCCACTGAAACGGAGCTGAATTTAAGATAGCGACATAGATATTACCACCAGCACATGGGTTCAGATCGCGCCAAAATGGTGCTAGTAGGTTATTCGGCGGCGTTGCATCCGGAAACTCCTGGTTCTGAAAACTTGACCCTACTCCACTGGCTGATCCGGCCTCAAGAGTACCGTTCATTGACCATATAACTTGGTTATAACTGGCACCATTATAGGTAAATGACGGGACATTTAGTGTTATCGCTCCATCATCGCAGTCAGCAGGCAATGCAAATGGGGCGGCAAAACCAGACATCGGTATGTAACCAGTGACTGGAAAATTAGGAGCGACTTCTAAACCACCCGGGTCTAGCTCACCAGTCCATGACAAGGCATTAGTGCCGGCGTCATAAGACCAAGCAGATGAGGTGGAGCCATTGTTAAGCGACTCGGTAGCTGAATTAGCCACATAGGTGCTTCCGGCAGGTAGTTCGTCTGTCACTGTAATCGGGCCAGTCAAAGGGCCATTGCTTACATTCAACTCATAAGTCAACGTATCGCCTTCGGAAGCCGACGCCGTATCGACCGTTTTGGTAAACAAGCTCGAGTTAGATGCTTTAGAGGCAAATACCGCCATTGGCATATGTAAATTCGGACCTTTCCCTTTATGCTTACCTCTTCCTTTACCTTTCTTACGATCAAGATTTAGGGTACCAAACTGCCAACCTTCTTCAGACGTGTAGTTAGTCGCGGTAACCGTAATAGTCGCACTCTGACCTCTCTTGAGTTTCAGCTTATTTTTTTTATGTTTTCTATTTTTCGATTCATGCTTTGAATGTTTCTTGTGACTCTTAGGCTCTGTAGAAATGCTCACTTCGGTATCAAAGCCGACGCCCGTAACCGTTACATCCCACTCACCCTTGTTTCTCGTTTTATTAGTCACGGTTCGTGTCCACGAACAAGCACCAACACAATTACTGTCCATCATACTCGGTAGATTCAAGGTGCTTGGATCTCCACCAATGGCCGGATCAGCCGCAAGGAAGTTCGCCGCCGTTTCACTTAGAACCAATCCCGAATTAACCGCATCAGCTAAATTTACACGTCCAGCGCCTAAATCAAATGGGTCTGTTGCTGTTACCCCATCTTCTTTAAAGGTATTGGCGGTTACACCAGTCATCATGATCGCTGACTTAATTTCAGTTGGTGTCCAGTATGGACGAGCCGCGGTCATTAAAGCGCCGGCACCCGCATTGTGAGGGCTCGACATTGAGGTACCAGAAATAATTTGGTACTCAGGCGCCTGTGGTGATTGTCCGTCGGCTTCTGCACCCATAATATTAACCCCAGGAGCCGTAAGGTCCGGCTTCAAGACATCGAATGCTAACTGTGGACCACGCGAGCTAAAACCTGCCATGATGTCGCCGTTTGAATCAGCAAGATTAAAACCAGAGGCGGTGATGGTTGCAACCGCGTTGGTATTTGCGGCTAGATAATCACGCAGCTCTGCACCAGCCGTATCACCAAGGTGAATCGAAGGCAGAAAATGTGCATCGGCCGAAGTGGCTTCACCTTGACCAAGATTTGTCAGAACGTAACCTCCAGCACCACCAGCGAGTACATTTTGACCTTTTTCTGTCCGTGCTATTGAGCCTCGATCGCAGACCACGATTTCGCCGCTAAAAGTTCCCGCAGGAAATGGATCCAAGCATTGCCCAGCTGGGTCAAGCGCAGTTGTATTGGCGTGAATAATTGTCGCAGGGCCGTAACCAGCACTGAAACTAGAACCATCACGATCAGCTAACGCGCCTCCGTCACTATTGATATCGACCAAGCTATTGGTAATTGCGCGATTGTGTGTTGACGCCGCCGTGGTGGCTACCCAAGGGCCTAGATGGGCTACGGTACTAGCCCCTGGACCAGAGTTTCCGGCCGACGCAGAAACATAGATACCAGCTTCAACTGCCGCTAGAAAACCCAGTTCAATGGTGTCGTTATATGGATCACCACCGCCAGAGATTGAGTAGTTTAGAGCGGCAATGCCGTTCGGTAAGTTACCTGCATCAATGATTATTTGATTCACCGCGGCTACCAAAGCAGCGCCTGGGCAGGTTGTCTGACAGACATCATATGCAATGATATTTGCATGCGGAGCAACGCCGGAAATATCAAAAGAAGCGGTTGTGGTTGGGGCTACTAATTCCGCACCCAATACGACATTACCCGCAGCCGTTGACGTGGTATGGCTGCCGTGGCCGTCATCATCTTCAGGAACAGTGCCATCGACCGCGGTGAAATCCCATGCGCCAATCAATTTGTCATTACAGAAACTGGCATCGGTAGTGTCACAATAACTACCTGGAAGATAATTACCTGAACCTAGCGGGTTACTGTGATTATAACCATCACCACCAATGTCGGCGAATGATGGGTGATCGCTATTAACGCCTGAGTCAAAGACCGCAATTACCATGCCCTCGCCTTGAGAGCCAAATTTTCGATTATTCCAAATTTCAGGAGCACCAATCCACGCCGGGCCTACATCGGTTAGCATGTATTCATTGCGTTCGGCTTGTACGCTTACAACACCGTCTAAATTTGCCAGTGCTTTGGCTTCATCGACCGTTAGGGCGACGGCAAAACCGTTGATAGCATGCTGGTAATCGTATTTACTGGCCAACGTTCGACCAAAGGCGGCGCTCGCGGCGGCTAATGTCTTGCCTTGCTTACGCTTCAAATATCCTTGATAGTTCTTTGCAGCTTTACTTTTAGTGTCAAGTTTAACTTTACCGTTTGCACGCGCGCTGGTGGCCACGTAGCCCTGCGCCGCCGCGCCTGAGTTGCCGTCATAAGTGGCAATCGGTTGATCAACAAGTCGGACAATGTATAAGCCATCAGTATCGCTTTCTAACTCACCGATTACGGTCGGCTGATTGGCCGCAAGACTAAAGCCATTGGCCTGAAACTGGGCTGAATTTATACTCTGGTTTTGCGCGGCATTAACTGACGTTATACCGACAATAAAGGCTAGGGCGCTGCAGCCCAATGCCAACTTAAATTTACTAGAATGCGTCTTCATAAAAAAGACTCCTTTGGTTGGGTTTAGAGGTCTTTGTAGGAAAAGCCCCTATAGTTAGGTTTGAACAATAAGCCTCATATCCACTGAGATTTCACATTCAAATAATCGCGCGTCATCAATCTGGCTTTCAAAACAACGGGTGCGTCTATGAAATCAAGCATGTATTTACGAAACCTTACAACTGACTAGTATACAAACAAATCAGCGAAATTCAAATTTGCGCCGACGATCTGTGACCACCAAGCTTCTGAATAAGTTTCTGAGAAGCCTTTCCAAGCTAAAAACTAAATAAAATTTCGATTGATTCTGAATTTCTAATAATTATTTTGAAAAATTGATAAATAATGAATTTTATGCCGAGCGGCAAGTGGCTAATGTAAACGTGAAACTTCAATCGCATGCGGACATTAAGCTGCTTTTTGAACAAAGCATCACTATTCTAAGGGCATGCAGTGATACTCCTAGACTGCGTAGAGCATTGCAAAGCCGGCAGAAAGTCGGCGGCGGTCTAATCATCTACAATGACACGCGAGGCTTTATCGGCTCAAATCGCTCTCCGAGAATCGAGCGCCTATCGCTTAATCAACAAGCGTAAAAAATTCTAGCCCCGCAGTTTGAAGAAGCCTTTAATCACGCGGTAAAATGTCAATATGTTGTTAGCCAAGAGTACTCAGCCACTCACCGTCAAAGCAAAGATCACATCACCCTCAGATCAAACAACCCTAAGGCTGAGCCGAGGGTAGCGAGCAACCACGTTGTCTTAATGTGGCTGCCCCGTTGATTCTAAAACAACGATATATTTCGCCGTGCGCAGCCGCTCGAAGCCGGCCCATCACAAGTATGACTAAAAAACTGTGAATTTCGCTATCCTAAGGTTTAAGCAGCTTGTGTTACCCATTTTTCCCTCAACTTGGCCTCACTGCGTGGGTCAATATTCACCTTACTCAAATCACCATTAATATGTGGCACGGCCATTACTCGTTTGTCCATCACCGCGAACCAAAGTGGCGGGAAATAGGCTAGCAGATACATGCCGGAGTAGCCGCTTGGTAGCTCTGGCAAGTCGGCAAAGCTTCGTAGGCTTTGGTAGCGCCTTGCTGGGTTGGCATGATGGTCTGAGTGACGCTCTAATTGAAACAATAGCAAGTTACTAAAAATGTGATTGGCGTTCCATGAGTGGTGCGGTTGGCAACGTTCGTACTTGCCGTTAGGCTTTTTCTCACGCAGCAAACCGTAGTGCTCAATGTAGTTTGCGCTGGTTAGTTGAAACCACGCAAAGAAGTTATGGATTAAAAAGAACGGTAAAAGGATCCAACCGAATAGCGCGATCAGGCCGCCTTGGAAAAACACGGTCATGGCGTACGATTGCAAGATATGGTTGTCAGTACTCCAGAATGACTTACCACGTTTTTCGAGTCGCTTGGCTTCAGCACTCCAACCGCGTCTAGCAGCACCGGGAATCTCGCGCAACATGAAGCGATAAATAGATTCGCCCATGCGTGAGCTGGCTGGGTCTTCAGGGGTCGATACATCGCGGTGATGGCCTAAATTGTGTTCTACACAAAAGTGGCCGTAGCCGGAAACGGCCAGCACTACCCTTGACAGAAAGCGCTCAAGTTTGGTGTTTTTATGGCCTATTTCATGGGCCGTGTTAATGCTGGCGCCGCTGTAGATGCCGACCATTGATGCAAAGGCGATAAAGAAACCACTTGGCAGCTCCTGTGTTGCCGCTAACCATGCACCAGCAATAACCACAATAAAGTGAAACGGTATCGCTGAAATCAACAGCCAACGGTAATACGGGTCGGCATCTAACAATGGCACAATTTCTTCTGGTGGATTGCTGGTGTCAGTACCAAAGGCATAATCGAGCAGTGGCACTAGAATAAAAACCAGCTGGATAGGTAGAACCAACATCCATGGATTACCGCTGACTAGATATACACCCATGATCGCTAGGGGCACGATCGACCACAAAATAGCGCTGATCCAGAGCCAACGTTTTTTGTCTTTAAATTGGATTAAACCCTTTTCTGGGTGCGTAATTGAATAAGTTGTCATATAGATCTCCTTTGTATAAAACTACTATATCTCTAAATCACCTCTTTACGTATTTCACTAATTGACAATATACTTATCATTAAATGACAATCTGACTAACTAACTCCGTCAAAAATGAAAGAGTCAATTTATCTAGACACTACCTATTTAAAGGTATTGCTCTCCGATGCTGAGCTTAGCCATGTGCTAGACAGTGCCTTTGACGGGCAGCTCGACGAGCTTCTGCATAGCGAATACATTCGCGGCGACGCCATTTTAACTATCTTTCAGACCTTTGCTGATCAAGGCTTAGATTCTTGGCTACTTAGGTTTGGACGAAACTTGTCGGTCGGCAGCCACGGCCCACTTGGTTTTACGGTATTGAGCGCGCCGGATTTGCACGCCGCCATTGATGTGTTGGCCGACTTTACCGCGATAAGAACCTCGGCCTACAAATGTTGCAGCGCGCAGCACGGCAAACGCATCGCCTTTATCACTGAAGACCAAACTGAGCACCCACTGATCGGCCAATGGATGATGGAGGCAAGCCTACGGGTTGCTCAAGAACTGATTGAAGCGGTAATGGCGCACCCACTCGGAGACCTCGCGTCGATCAGCTTCACTCACCCTAGACCTAGCTACCACCGTGAATTGGAACAGTTTTACGGCATCTCTATAAGCTACGATGCCGAGGTAAACGCACTCAGTATTCCAGCCTCGTGGCTGCGTATATCGTCGCCTTTATCTGACCCCGACAGTTTCCGAACCAACTTGAATAAATGTCGCGAGCTAAAGTTAAAGCTAGCGTATGAACGCGACCTAGTAGCGGCTACTAAAATAGCCTTAAACAGCTTCTTCGAGGCTCGAATTTTGGGCCACGCACGCTCTCAAGAAATGCCTAGCTTAGAGAAACTCGCGGCTAAGCATCATTGCTCGGCACGCACCTTTGCTCGGCGGCTAAATGACAAAAAGCAAAGCTATAAAGGCCTATTAGAAGCCTGCCGACGGCATCACGCGATCGACCTACTGAGCAATACACACACCAGCATCGCAGATATATCGCTACAATTAAATTACCAAGAACCCGCAAACTTTGTGCGTGCCTTTAAAATGTGGTTTGATACCCCTCCAGCAACATGGCGAAGACAACTGGCGAAATCTGACCTGCCGGCTAACATAAGAAAATAACTATCATAAGAACAAGACTATGACCGACACATTTACCTTAAATACTGAAAAACTAGGCCTCTACCTAGCCCAACACATCAGCGGCTTCGAAGGCCCATTGAGCGCCGACAAGTTTGCTGGAGGCCAGTCAAACCCCACCTACCTGCTGAGCACGCCGAAATCAAAGTACGTGTTGCGCCGCAAGCCATCGGGTAAGTTATTACGCGGCGCACATGCGGTTGATCGAGAATATAAAGTGTTGTCGGCCTTATACCCAACGCCGCTGCCGGTGGCGCAAGCGTTGCACCTATGTGACGACGACTCGGTGATCGGCAGCATGTTCTACGTGATGGAATATATGCAGGGCCGTATTTTTTGGGACCCGACCTTACCCGAGGTGTCTAAAACAGAGCGCACCGAAATTTATCATGAGATGAACCGAGTTCTGTCAGAGTTACACAAAGTAGACGTAGACGCTGCAGGCTTGACCGATTACGGCAAGAAAGGCGAATACTTTCCACGCCAAACGCATACTTGGAGCAAGAATTATAAAGCCTCTGAAACAATCCACGTGCCGTCGATGGAAACCCTAATCGAATGGTTGCCCGCCAACATGCCCGCCGAAGACGGCCTCTATTCAATCTCGCATGGCGACTATCGTTTAGATAATATGATGTTTCATGCAGACCGCCCAGAAGTAATCGCGGTACTCGACTGGGAGCTATCGACCATTGGCCACCCGTTTGCCGACCTCGCCTACCAATGTATGCAGTATTACATTCCCAAAGGCAAAGGCTTACCTGGCTTAGGGGATTCAAATCTGCAAGAACTGGGCATACCCAGCGAGCAAGAGTATATCGATATGTATTGCCAAAGAATGGGTTTCGAGCCGATCGCTAACTGGAATTTTTATTTGGCCTTCAGTCTATTTAGGCTAGCGTCGATTTGCCAAGGTGTGGTTAAACGCGCCGAACAAGGCAATGCGTCTAGCGATAAGGCCGGCGAATATGGTGACTTGGTAACGCCTCTTGCAAATATCGCGGTTGGCCTTATTAAGGCTTAAACCTTTTTTGCAGTAACCGATAAGAATAACAACACCAAATACACAGTAGGATATTCAATGACTAATCTTTTTTCGCCGTATTCACTCGGCAGCATGACTCTTGCCAATCGAGTGGTAATGGCGCCAATGACTCGCAGCATGTCACCTGGCAACATACCTAGCGACAAGGTCGTTGAATACTACCGTCAGCGCGCCGAAGGCGGCGTAGGCCTGATCATTACAGAAGGAACTTGTGTTGGCCATAAAGCCGCTAGTGGTTACCCTAACGTGCCGTTTATCGCCGGTGAAGAATCTTTAGCTGGCTGGAAAAAGGTAATTGATGCAGTGCATGCCGCCGGTGGCAAAATTGCACCCCAGCTTTGGCATGTCGGTGGCATTCGTAAGCCTGGGATTATGCCTGGCGGTGACGAGCCAGGCCACAGCCCTTCAGGCATGGCTTTTCCGGGCAAAGTAACCGGTCATGCAATGACACTGACTGATATCGACGAAGCAACTGAAGCATTTGTTCAAGCCGCGGTAGATTCAGAGCGCATTGGTTTTGATGCAATTGAACTGCATGGAGCACATGGTTACCTGCTCGACCAGTTTTTTTGGGAAGGCACCAATGCACGTGACGACCAATACGGTGGCAGCTTAGAAAATCGAGTTCGCTTCGCGGTAGATATCGTCAAAGGCATTCGCGCAAGAGTGAGCGCCGATTACCCAATCATCTTCCGCTTTTCACAATGGAAGCAACAAGACTACAGCGCGCGCTTAGCCGAAACACCGAAAGCTTTAGGCGAATTTCTACAGCACCTAGTGGATGCCGGCGTAGATATCTTTCACTGTTCACAGCGTCGCTTTTGGGAGCCTGAGTTTGAAGGTAGCGAGCTCAATCTAGCAGGCTGGACCAAAAAATTGACCGGCAAACCAGCCATCACCGTGGGCAGCGTTAGCTTGAATGCCGACTTTTTACCTGAAGGCGGCGATGTAGCATTTAAAGACGCTGAAATCTCAAGCCTAGACAACCTAGTCGAGCGTTTAGATGCCGATGAGTTTGATTTGGTTGCCGTTGGCCGTGCGCTGATTGCCAACCCTGATTGGTCGAATAAAGTAAAAGCCGACCAAATGTCTAGCTTAACCGCATTTGATAAATCGATGTTGATGAAGCTAGTTTAGACAACGTCTATCGAGTAGCAGAGGTCTCATTACAATGATGAGACCTCTATCCTCATGGCGCACCTAGTCGGCTACGCTAAATGCGACGCACAGCAACATGTTGCTAAGCTGGCCGGCATAAAGGATTCGCTACGAGTCACCACTACCGGTCATATCACAAGGATGCGCTTTTGACCAAGGCCCAATAGCTAAAGCAATACCCAAGTGCAGACTCCAAGCTTATGACCTAGACTCAGTCGCTGCCCTAGCCGAGCGCCAGCGACCCAACTGTCATACCCAAAGGACAGACTACGCGACCGTGATCGGGAACCAACCGCTAGCCGAGCGCCAGCACCCACCCCTCACCCTGACCGAGCGCTAGCAACCACCCGTCACCCTGATCGAGCGCAGCGAGCGGAAGGGTCTCTCCACTCAAAAACTAGCTAGACAGTCGCCCAACAAACCCGTCTAAAGCCTATCTTCTGGCGCTGTTTTTAGAATCTATGTTCTATTTTCACGGGTGAATGCCCCTTGATGACTAAAAGTTCAGAAACTTACGCTATTATAATTAGATGAAAAGAGTGATATTTAACCGTAAAGGCGGTGTGGGTAAGTCTACAATTACTTGCAACTTAGCCGCCGTCGCTGCCAGCAAGGGCAAAAAAGTATTGGTTGTTGACCTTGACCCTCAAGCCAACACAACTAGTTACCTAGGCCATAGTGGCAAGGATA
>JBLHXJ010000046.1:0-14539 GCA_047629535.1 Arenicella sp.
AGCTTTCGATAATCGTATTGCTGTTAGGGCGTTGAAAGCCAAAGTCTATATCGGTTATTACTGAGCTGGTAGCCGTCAAATCAACAGGATTACCGACAAAACCGCCCTCACTTTGCGGGCCAACCGTCGGGGTAGTTCCTACTAGATTCGGGTCGTTAGTCGGGATAGACACCGTGTAATCTCGAGCAAACGGCACACTGGTAAATAGATAGTCACCATTGGTATTAGTCGTGGTGGTAGCAATCGTTGCACCAGCGGCATCAAGCAAATTAAGACTCACCCCTTCGATACCAGCTTCGCCTGGGTCTTGAATGCCATCTTGGTCAGCATCAAGCCACACTCGATCGCCAATCGCGCCAGTGTTGTTGTTCGGAATATAACCGAAGTCGACATCGGTAACTTCAGTGCCAGGGGGCACTGTGATGGATCGAGGGTCAACCCCTTTTCGTCCGGCGGTATTTTGTAAGCCAGCCGGTACCGACAAGTCGACGATATTAACAGTATAATTACCCGGAATTACATTCGGGAACACGTACTGACCATTAGCATCACTGACGGTGGTGGCGATAACAACGCCATCACGCACCAACTCTACTTGGACTTGGGTTATGCCGGTTTCTTCAACATCCAGAATGCCATCAAGATCTTCATCAAGCCATACCGTGCCAGCGATTGAGCTGCGCACAACGTAACCAAAATCTTGGTCTACGTTACTGATACCCGACGGCAACGTTAATTGCGCCACGTTAGGCGTTGAACCATCTGGATCTGCTGTATTGGTCGCGCCAGCCGGTGGGTTAAGAACGGTAACCGTATAATCTTCGGTGCCGTTAGTGCCAGGCAAACCAGTGTCGACACCGTCAACGGTGGTGCCATCCCCTTGGAAACCATCGCCAAACAGATAATCACCGTCGGCATCCGTGATTTCAATGCGACAGGTTTGTGGCGTGCCGTCATTGTTATCTAAGTCGCCACATAATTGGACTCTAATACCGGCAATTCCAGATTCATTGGCATCGAAGACGCCATTGCCATTGGCATCAGTGAATATTTTATCGCCAATTCGGCCTAGGGGTAGCGCGCTCTGAAAACCAAAATCTTGCAGATTATTGGTTTCTCCAGCCGCCAGAGTAACCACTGAGCTAGTCTCGCAGCTTACGCACTGTATGCCCGGCTCGCCAGGGTCTACCGTTTGATTGACGCCACTCGGCGGCGTTACATTGATGATGTATGTGCCTGGCTGCAGCGAGCCAAAAGAATAGTTACCATTGGCATCGGTCAGCGTGGTTATTGCTCCACCGTTGCCATTGCCGACATCAATGCCTGCTGGAGGGGTTAAGGTTACCAAAATGTTGGGTGCGCCCGAATCTACCGCCGGATCATAAATGCCGGTTGTGCCGCCACTTGAACTATCAAAGAAAATTAAGTCGCCAATTGAACCCGCGGGTGCGTAGCCATCAATGCCCGCGTCTACTGTGCCACCTGGCGTTACCAGCGTTACTGTAGTCGGATCGGTGCCTTCGGTCTGCAAGTAATTCAATGGAAACTGAGGGTCAGTTTCATCTACATTGGTGGTCACATCGCCAACCGGCACAAGAGCCGAGTAGTCACCATTTGAGTCTGAAGTAACTGTCTGAATATCGCCGTTTGAATCTGTGATCACCACGTTTACGCCAACAAGATCAGGCTCACCGGGTTGTTGAGTGCCATCGCCATTGGTATCGATGTACAAATGACCGGTCACAGTTCCTGGTTGGTAATAACCAAAATCTTGATCTAAGTTACCACCCGCAGCACTCAGTGTTAGCTGGCTAAAGTTAGGTAAGCCATTATCAGGGTCTTGACTGTTAGTTTGGCCAGCCGGTGGATTGCTTACCGTGATGGTATAAACTTCACTGCCATCGGTCGCCGGGATCGCGGTGTCACCCGCGCTCGCAGTGGTTCCGTCGGCTAAGAAAAGATCACCGAACAAATAGTCACCATCAGCGTCGGTGGTTTCAGTTCGACAAGTATTGGCGGTGGCATTATTATCGTCTAGGTCACCACAAATTTCGACGATAATTCCGGCAAGGCCAGGTTCGCCAGTATCTTGCGTGCCATTACCATTCAAGTCAGAATAAATTTTGTCGCCAATAAAGCCTTGCGGAACATTGTTGTTGTAACCAAAATCTTGCTCATTATTGGTCACGCCACCCGCTATCGTCACCGACGACATACTGTCAGCGCCGCCGTCTGGATCTTCGGTTTGGACGGTGCCACTTGGTTGTGCCACGGTGACCACATAGGTGCCATCAGGTAAGCCTGGAAAACTATAGTTGCCGTTAACATCGGTGAACTTACTAATGGCGACACCGAGCCCGGCGCCTAGATCAATCGTTGGTGGGGGCGTCAATGTCATTAAGACGTTAGGTATGCCTGGGTCGCCGGCGCCTTGAATGCCGGGCGTGCCATCTTCTTCAGAATAAACCGTATCGCCAATCACATTGCCTTGAAAGTAACCGTCATCGCCAGCATCAACTGTGGACCCGGCCACCGCGGTGACGATGCTCGGGTCTACCCCATCGGTCTGAATAAAGGCCGCTGGAAACGGGCCATCGACAAAACCCACTACAACGACTAAGGGATCAGTCGTGTCTATATTAACTTGTGTCGAGCCGGGGGGCACCGGGGCTGAGTAATCGCCATTTGCATCGGTGGTAACGATCGACAAATCGCCGTTCGCATCGGTGACTTCAATATTCAAGCCTTCAATATTAGGCTCGCCAGGTTCTTGTACACCATTACCATTGCTATCAATGTAAACGTAACCAATAACCGTCGCTGGAGTGAAGTAACCGAAATCTTGCTCTAAGTTACCGCCATTAGCATTTAGCGTAAAAGTATTAACGCTATCACCGTTACCGCCCGGATCATCAGTATTCTCTAAACTGGCTGGGGGGTTTAGCACCGTTACTTCATAAAAACCAGAAAATCGATTTTCGAAAAGATATAGTCCACTAGCATCGGTGGTTAAAGTCTGACAAGAAGGGTCGGCCGACACCTCAACATCATCAATAAATACCGCCTCATCACCGCCACGATACTGTTGTATTCGAAAACGCAAACGAACATTTGTGGCAAAGCCAGTAGTTACTGAAAAACTTCGAGTGCCAGAGGTATTATCAATGGCTGTTCCGACTAGGGTATCCTGAGTTACGAAACCTGCATTATTGATTGAGGTCTGAACTGAAATAATATCATTTGCTTCATAAGCACCGTCAATGGCTCGAAAGTCGTAGCTGATGGCGACCGAATTCGTGCCTATTGAGGAAAATTCGCGCGTTAAACTAGCGTTGTTATTGTTGTCATCGTCAAGCAGCAGTTCGTCACCGGTAATACGGATGTCGCCATTAGCGGCGGCGTTGTTATCGCCAGTCTCGATCCAGTTACTCGACCATTGAGTTGGGTTGTTGGCGTATGAGACAAGCGAGAATTCATCGCCAGCGATAGGCGCGCCGCTGGCTAGGCATAATTGCACATCAATACCAGGGATGCCTACTTCGCCAGGCTCTTGCACTCCGTTACCGTTTGCATCTAAGTAGATAAAATCACCTACTCGAGCCTGCGGCACATTGTTCTGATAACCGAAATCTTGATCCAATCGGCCAGATGCGTTTTCTATCGTTGGCGCTGATTGGTTATCTAAAACGACTGGATCGCCATTACTGGCATCTGGATCAAATGTTTGCACAAAGCCGCTAGGCGCAATCACTTCAAGGTTATAATCGCCATTAACTAAACCGGTAAATAGGTAGGAGCCGTTGAAATCGGTAGCGGTAATAATCGCTTGGCCAGGGCCGTTACCAAGATTGACGCTTGGCTGTGGGGTTAGAGTAACCGTGACATTCTGAATGCCTGGCTCACCGGGATCCCTAAGGCCATTGTTATTAATGTCTTCAAAAACCGTATCGCCTAAAAAGGCCACGTTGACGCTTAATGAGCGAACCGTTGTACCGGTATCAAGCGCAGGCAAACCTGGGCTCGCAAGGCTCGGATCTTGCCCCCAAGCGGCGGCCAAAATCGCATCACTGCCATCACAAACGAAGGCGAGCATGCCGCTTTGGTCAGCGTCAATATGGGCCGGAACAAGATTCGGCGTATTACGCCCACCGTCAAACAGTCGCGCGCTATCCAATCGAGCCAAAGTAAACTTATAATCATAAGCTGTACCGCTAAACGGGTCGGTATTTGCTCCACCGTCACCAGCTACATCAACGCAAATTTCAAATTCTGTATCGGTAAGGTCAACAAGGTTATCAGCAACAACCCAGACAGGCGCGGCATTTTCGCCGTTGTTGGCGTAGTCTAAATCAGTCGACGGATCGTCACCTTGAGCAAAGCCTATCTGAATAACATTGCCCATCAAGCGTTCAGAAGTAGACGCATGACCCCAGTCGGACGCACCAACGCCCTGGTCAACTACGGTGAAAGCCCCAAAAGTGGAGTTTGTGCCGGTAAAAAAGCGAGCTCCAGAGTCAGTAGGCATTATCTGAGAGACAGTACTGAGAGCCGGCACAATAATTGGCACAGGCACAAAAGCCGAGGCCGCCGTTACTTCCATATTGATAGTAATCGGATTTAACGCAGGGTTATAAAGAACCAAGACCGCTTCCCTAGTTGTCGGCGCAGATACTGGCTCGTAGTAATTATTACCAAGCAAGGCATCCGGGAACAAGTTGTACCAGCGAGTCGCGAAGTTACTACATTCGGCACCAGTAATGATATTCGCCTGAACGATGTCGGAGCTAAACACTTGCGCACCCTGACGCAAGCCTCCGACAGTTTCACCCTTGAGATCATTACGACCGAGGAGTTCAATCGTTTCGCCTCGGTTGATAGTCACCGCATTTATATCGTCAGGACCTATAAAATCACCATTGGCATCGGCGTCAATTGACACTACCGTGCCATCGTTGGCCGCCATAACCGTGATGCCAGTCCATTCAAACTCTCTTCTGCCAGCGGTATCTTCACCAGCAGGCAAGGTAAAATTGTTACCCCATTGAGCTGACGGGAACAACTCGAAAGCGCCAGCAAACAAAGTTCCTGGCCCAGTAACATTGGCCACACCAGACCACTGTGAACGGGTTAGGTTAATGGTTTGCGTGGCAAACACTCTATCGCCACCATCAACGCCGTCTTGGGTTCGCACTCCTGCGGGAGATACAGCAGACGCCGTTGTTGTCGCACCGTTAACTTCAACATCCTGTAGTTGTGTGGCGGTCTCTATCCGCTCTTCGAACACGATTACCTGACCCTGAACTAAAACGTCACCTGCGTCGGTAGTGACTCCAGGTGCGGCGCCATTCGCCAATACGCCATCACCATAGATTCGCGTTGATACGTTAGTCGGGACAACCGAAAGATCAGCGATTCCGTCGATATCTGCCTCATATTCAAATAAGCCTAAACCTGCATCGCCTTCCCAATGATCAATCACAATAATTGTGCCATCTGCACGCACGACTATGTCGGTCACGGTGAACATGTCATCGATAGGGTTCCGTGCGGGCGGACCACAATTAACTCCGTCCGCACGCACACCTGAAGTAATGCCGCTTAGGTAATCCAGCGCATGATCTTCTGGCAGTGGAATGAAGAATTCTTCGCGAGCAAAACTTGAATGCGCAAATGCACTGAGCAAAGCCACCGCGAGTGTTTTACGAACCAAGCCCGCAACACACTTATTGAGTGTTTTATGTTTAGTGCTTGCTCTAACAACTGTATTGTCAACTACCGAGTCAACTACGCCAACATTTTTGTTCTTCATCTAAACCCAACCCCATCGCCAACCGCGACATTAATGTCGAGCACACAGACACGATATGTGCGCTCGAAAAAATAGCAATTGGCTCTAGCTCTGCACCAATAAAAGTGAAAGCCTGAGTGAAGAAGACAAAATCAATATGATCCGCAAAGTGACCCCACCTCTCGCCAAAACCCTAGCAACGTATTCGTCACTGGCCTCGGCAACCAACCGCACCAATTCTAGTTAGAGTTTTTATCAATGCTATCTTAAAACCTTAATAGCAGCGCCAACGCCATAAGACGATTTAACTCTCGCCATCCAACCAAAATAGTGTAAAATAACCAAATTGATGGTTATAACAACAAACTAGACCAAGCAAGCTCAAACATGAAAGCAGAGATTTAACAGCTTTCTACAATTCGTACCGAGACCCTAAATCTAGACACGAGCATGGCCGCCAACGATTGACAGCCATATAGACCTAGCTTGAGAAATAAAAAATTTCCTAGCTTGCACAATAAAATGTAATCGTTCTGTAGAAAATCACCAGACCTAACATGTGAAAATGCGTGATAACATACACTAAATGGTTAAAAGTCCAGAAAAATTAACTCTCAGCAACTACTACTATACATTTTATAATATCCCCACAATAACGCAAGACTGTCAGCTATGAATTGGACTTTAGTCTAAACTTAGGTGCAGCCAAAAATTTGTCGATATTTTGCTTAGCTAAATCGCTTTATTTCGACCAATACAGTTCAGGTCGGCAAACGATTCTTCTAACCTGGTAACGAAATATTCTTCCGCCTGACGAAGCACCTTACGCGGGTCATAGTACTTCTTATTTGGTACGTCATCGCCGTCTGGGTTGCCAATTTGAGTTTCAACATAGGGCATATGCTGCTTGTAGTAGTCGCGAACGCCGGCGTTAAATGCCCACTGCATATCAGTGTCTAAATTCATTTTAATCACGCCATACTCAATCGACTTGCGAATATCCTCTTGCGATGACCCTGAGCCGCCATGAAATACAAAGCTAACCGGCTTAGTGCCAGTTTGGTCAATCTGATCAGCAACGTAGTTTTGAGAGTTATTTAGAATCTCCACCGACAACTTCACATTACCTGGCTTGTATACCCCATGAACATTGCCAAAGGCCGCGGCGATGGTGAAATTAGGGTCAATTTTAGACAAGCGCTCATACGCATAAAAGACCTCAGACGGGTGGGTATAAAGCTTACTTACATCAACATCGCTGTTATCGACACCGTCTTCTTCGCCGCCGGTAATACCCAGCTCGATTTCCAAACCGATTTCAATTTTACTCATGCGTTGTAGATATTTAGCACAGATATCGATGTTTTCTTCGATCGGCTCTTCAGATAAATCTAACATATGAGAACTGAATAATGGTTTGCCGTTGCGCTGGTAGTAACCTTCTTGATAGTCGAGCAGACGGTCTATCCATTCAATGTTTTTCAAAGAACAATGATCGGTATGCAAAATCACCGGCACGCCGTACATTTCGGCCATCTGATGAACATGCAATGCGGCCGAAATACAGCCCGCAACCGAGGCTTCAAAGTTGTCATTTGGTAAACTTTTTCCTGCAAAGAACTGCCCGCCGCCAAACGACAGCTGCACAATCACCGGTGACTCAACCTTGGCCGCTGCCTCCATAATGGCGTTTATGGTCGACGTGCCAACCGCATTTACGCCAGGCATGGCATAACCATTGTCCTTGGCGTCTTGGTAGATTGCGATTAATTCTTGGCCATATACAACGCCAGCGCGAAATTTGCTCATGGTCTTTCTCCACTTACCGATTAACGTGAATCACACCGGAAAATGCTCTAAGAAGCATTTAGCCGTCAAGCGAATGACGATCTGTGTGATGGATTTTCAATGGCGCTATTGTAAACAAAAGTCTTTTCTTTTGTCGCCCCTATCTTGTGCTATCGAGGGGCTAAATGAGCAATATCCAAGATTGATTTAAAATAAGCCCACAACAAAGCCCAAAATCGACACAAACAGCTCGACCACTGCCGCCATCAATGGCACTACAGTGGCACTACCCAAGACCCATTAGGCCGACTTAGCCGCCGCTTAGTTCAGCGCAGAACTTGAAGTAGATTGAAAATCACTGGTGGATAAAACAATTGAAAACATCGAAGCGGGAAAACAGGTTATGGTTAGCCCCATTATTGCTAGAAATAACGAGTTATTATTAAGTTCATGATTGAAAAACAAAAACTAATTGTAGTAATGGGCGTAAGCGGTTGCGGAAAATCGAGCGTCGCTCAAGCGCTTGCCAGTCACTATAAATTCGAATTCGTTGACGCCGACGACTTCCACCCGCTGGAAAACAAAGAGCACATGGCAAGCGGCTTAGCCCTTAGCGACGCCATGCGTGAACCGTGGATTGCACTTTTGCAGGCCCATTTAAAGCAATCGGCAAAGGCTGGGCGGAGCTGTGCCCTGGCATTTTCAGGCTTGCGTCGCCTGCACCGCTCGAAGATTCGAGACCTGTCTTTCGACAGTATTTTTCTACACCTTGAAGGAGAAAAGCAGCTAATTGCCGATCGCCTGAGTGCCCGGCCAGACAACGTTATGCCGCTGAGCTTGCTCGAAAGCCAATATCAAACTCTTGAATCTGCGAATAAAAAAGAAACCATCCTGAGAGTCAATGTTGAGCAAAGCGTAGAGCAAGTTATTGCTCAAGCGATTGACGCAATAGATCAACACCTGACTGTATAGAGCTTGCTGGGCGGGGCTTTTACTCTCTCAAGCCGACCTACCACGGTTGGTAACAGTCGGCGCACCGGATCAGGCTACGAGCAATTCAGACCAGGCCAAGATTTGCTTAAAACTGGGCAGAGCCCGGCGCTCTCGGGAACGGAATCACGTCTCTGATATTTTCCATGCCGGTGACATAGTTAATCAAACGCTCGAAGCCAAGACCGAAACCAGCGTGCGGAACGGTGCCATACCGACGCAGCTCTCGGTACCACCACAAATGCTCTGCGGTTTCCTTATCAGGAAAACGCGCATCAAGCATATCCAAGCGCTCCTCGCGTTGGCTGCCGCCAATAATTTCACCAATCCCAGGAACTAACACATCCATCGCCGCGACGGTTTTCTCATCATCGTTGAGGCGCATATAAAAAGCTTTAATTTCTTTCGGATAGTTTTTTAGAATAAGCGGACCCTTGATGTGCTCTTCGGATAAAAAACGCTCGTGTTCTGAGGCAAGATCAACACCCCATTTGACCGGATAATCGAAGGTTTTGCCGCTCTTGAGTAAGATATCGATTGCATCAGTATAGTCCATATGCACGAAGTCGGTATCGACCACGGCGCTCAATCGCTCTATCACACCCTTGTCGACTCGCTGTTGAAAGAAGTCCATATCGTCCGCTCGCTCATTTAACA
The DNA here is from genome assembly GCA_047629535.1 of Arenicella sp. Lineage (GTDB taxonomy): Bacteria > Pseudomonadota > Gammaproteobacteria > Arenicellales > Arenicellaceae > Arenicella. Next base: position 9,224 of record JBLHXJ010000046.1, read on the forward strand.
CCGCCTTGATGCAATGCTTTAAAAAGTCTTCGGCTAAGGCGGCGTCGTCATTTAGATCAGCAAAGGCGATCTCGGGCTCGACCATCCAAAACTCGGCTAAATGACGGCTGGTATGTGAGTTTTCGGCACGAAAGGTTGGCCCAAAGGTATACACTTTCGACATTGCTAGGCAATACGACTCTACATTTAGCTGGCCCGAGACGGTCAAGAAGCTCTCGCCAGCAAAAAAATCTTGCTGGTAGTCAACCTTGCCTTTATCCGTGCGCGGTAAATTTTCCATGTCGAGGGTAGAGACACGAAATAACTCGCCCGCACCTTCGCAGTCGCTGGCGGTGATGATCGGCGTGTTGATCCACTGGAAACCACCTTGATAAAAGTAATTGTGAATCGCATTGGCCAAGGTGCTACGCACACGAGTCACCGCGCCAATGGCGTTGGTGCGCGGGCGCAAATGTGCTTGGGTGCGTAAATATTCGAAAGTGTGTCGCTTCTTTGCAATTGGGTACGTCTCTGGATCATCAACCCAGCCGACCACCTCTAAACTAGTAGCCTGAACTTCAACAGACTGACCCTGGCCTTGTGACTCAACTAATGTTCCAGTGGCAATCACAGAGCAACCCGCGCTGAGGCTAAGCACCTCTTGTTGGTAATTACTTAAGGAATCAGGCACCACAATCTGAATTGCATCAAAGCAGGAACCATCATGCAACGCGACAAAGGAAATGCCCGCCTTAGAGGTTCGACGAGTTCGAACCCAACCCTTGAGAGTCACTTCTTGGCCGGTCGCAACCGCTCCTTTGAAAATGTCAGCGATAGAATGTTTGTTCATACTAGAATCTCGTCAAAAGTTTAATTTCAGCGATTATAACGACAAGCTGAAAAGTTTGGTCAAGGTATTTTCTATTCGCGCTTTTTATTTTACTAAGGCTGCAGAATCAGAGGCGTAAACAGGCCCGATTGCAGGTTAACGCTTGCCACTCACAGCTAGTCGCTGAGATTCATCATCAAAAAATGAATATGACCTCAGCTAGCACTTCTTACTTGAACTTATTGACGCTGCCCATTAGGTTAATTTTTCACGCAGAATAAGCGGCAACTGATATCTCGGACGACGACATGCGTCGGCTGAACACATTCAATGCTCTCGGCTCGAACGGCTAAACGGCATGGGACACAACTTGCGCGAAGAGTAGCGCCAGCGGCTGTGTAACTCAATTCTCAAGAATATAGAGCGCGCTAGTCGACAATAGCTTGATAAGTGGCTAACTTAACTAGCTCGCCGATCGGGTAGGACGCTGACGGGATTAATTGAGTATGCACAATGCCAACAACCTGCTCTTCAAGATCAACCCAAAAGACGGTCGACGCAGCGCCGCCCCAGCCAAACGTGCCCTTAGAGACGGGCAGCCCGTAGATCGCTGGGTTAGTGATCACTGAGCCGGTTAGGCCAAAGCCCACACCCCAAGTTCGATCATGACCGCTGGTGGTTGCTGCCACGTTACTCAGAGGGTCGGCCGGGAAGTTTGGCGTAAGATGGTTCGACATCATAAACTCAACCGTCTTACTGCCGAGCAATCGATTGCCTTTGTACTCTCCGCGATTGGCTAACATTTGCGCAAAGGCGAAGTAGTCCTTCACCGTGCCAACCAAACCTGAACCGCCCATTTCTATTTGCGGAAGCTCGAGATAAGGGCTAACTTTAGCTCCATCAACAGGCTTAATACCGGCTTCTGGGTCTGGCGTATACATCACCGTAAAGCGCTCTACCTTTTCCGCTGGCACATAAAAATCAGTGTCTTGCATATCTAATGGCTGGAATATTCTCTGTTGTAAAAAATCTCTAAACGACATTCCAGACACCACCTCAACCAAGCGACCCAATACATCCATGCTGACGCTATAATTCCATTTTTCGCCAGGTTGCGAAATCAACGGCTGCTTAGCCAATGCCTTGACCCACGACTCTAAGCTGGTCAGCGGCGACTGCGAATCAGCACCCATTACACCGGCTTTTTTATACATATTGGCGACCGGTGAACTAACAAAATCGTAAGTCAATCCCGATGTATGCGTGAGTAATTGATGAATTGTAATTGGCCGCGCAGGCTCAGTTTGCACAACACCATCTTGCTCACCAAGATAAACTCGCATGTCTTTAAATTCAGGCAAAAATTTCGAGATTGGGTCGCTCAACAAAAAATGCCCTTGCTCGAACAGCATCATCACCGCGACACCGGTGACCGGTTTGGTCTGTGAATACAATCTGAAGATGGCGTCGGTGGTCATCGCTTGCTCAGCACCGACATTGTTTAAACCATTGGCTTCAAAATGAACCACCTGGCCCTTACGTGCAACCAAACTGACAGTGCCGGAAATTTTTCGATCATCGATCAAGCGACGCAAACTGATGCCGACATTCTGCAAACGTTCAGTCGACATGCCAACGCTCTCAGCGCGGCTAACTGATAACTCCTTCGAATCAGCAATCTGAGTAAATAGGAAAGCCAGCGCGAGGGAAACTAGGACTGCGGAGAATCTTGAATTCATTGTTATAATTTTTATTTCGAATAATTTTAAGTAGATTGCCACACTTCAAATGAACGCTCAAAACACACTTTTTTCAGCAGCATCTCAGCACTCGCAGTTAGCGCCAAACGATCAGACTCCAGATTGACTACGGCCGAATACGACCACCCAATAGTCGTCAACTTTGGCGGCTCCCATTTGGGTATATTTATCGCTCATAATATTATTGCAGTGCGCTTGGCTGTCTAGCCACTGCCGATGAACCCTCTCGGCTTGATCAATGCCTTGGGCAAGGTTTTCGGCAACATTACGCCAGATGTAATTCGCCTCGGTAGCTCGCTGCCCAACGGTACTGCCATTACTGCCGTTGTGGGCCATAAAACGATTTTTCGCTATATCGATAGCATGTTGCTCTGCAGCACTGACCAACTGACAATTCCATTGCAAGTTGGGCGCTGAAGGCATATCAATAGAGCCACAGCGTTCGCCGCGCTCTCTAGAGTGTTGATGCAATTCGAACAAGGTTTTCAACTCGGGCTGAGTAGCAATTGCTGAGCACTGTTTATAATCATCAACATAATCATCAACATAATCACTAGATAAATCGCGATCTTGCGCCACCTGCCCACTTTCAGGAAGCACCAACGGGTCGTTGTGGGTCAGCGCTGCAGCGACAAATAGCAATCCGCTTACCAAGATTACCGCTGTAATTACCAGCTTAGAAAAAATCGCCATACTTATACCTTATTTGACACTCTCGAATTGACCACCACTGACTAACTAAAGGTTAACACGCCTGAGCTGATCGTCACTTTACGCACAGCGCATTAAACGCCAATAGGGTTTTAGCGACTATAGTAATTACCGTCATGTTCAGCTTTAGTTAATCAAGCTTAGGGTATAGTTGCTGCAAGTTAAATAGACCTTTAGTTACTGGCATGCGCATAATTAGTAAAATACTGCTGTTACTAGTTCTGACTCAACTCGGAGCCTGCGCGGTAATGAGTAAAAAAGAGTGCCTAGCGGCCGATTGGCGGCTAGTCGGATATGGCGTTGCTGTCAACGGCGATACAGACATTTCAGAGGCCTACAACCGCCGCCAACAAACCTGTTCTAAATACGGAGCTAGTGCTGACTGGAGACAATTTCAGCAAGGCCATGCTGATGGCATAGTTGAGTACTGCCAATTGGACAATGCAGCCAAACTGGGCGCCAACGGCATCAGCCGAGTTGTCGATCATCAAGTATGTGCCGAGCGTGATTACCCCGGTTTTCGCCAGGCCTTTAACGTCGGCTATAAATTACACATTCTTCGCAGCCGTGTTGCCGATAGTTATTCAGCCATTTCAAACCTAACTAGCTCGCAGTATCGTTATCAACAATCGATTCGACGTATTAGGCATAGACTCGAGCAAAAAAACATCGAAGAATCTGAGCACAAACAGCTTCGCCGTGAGCTTCGGCACGCGCGAAGCCGATTCTATCAAATTGACCGCGAGATAGACCACTATCAGCAACGCCTTTACCGAGAAAAATCAGCGGCCAATGACTATGCCGATAACGTTTACGACGACTACCTATTCACCGTCAGCGATACCTTTATCGACCCGCGCATTAAAAAGAGCACGGTGCGTAAACCGAAACAAACTGATTTTGATGACCGCATCGATGATATTTTGAATCAGTGATTTTGCCTTAAAACACCAACGACAATATTGACTAAGACTCGAGTATCAGTTGCAGCGTCAAGTTGTATTTAGCAAATAAATAATTGCCTAGATGTCTCGGACTAGGTAGCCAACAGCAACGGTTACATCAAAACTTAGAGCTATAAACAGACTACCGAAAAGCTTCCTTTTTAGTGGCGATAGGCAAGCATATCTGACCTTCAAAAAGTGACGTGGGCGCTGAAAAAAGCTGAAAGCCTTGGCTTTCAAGATCCTTCAAAATCACCACCTTTTCGCCATCGCGCGAGATCGTATGGAATATCACCCCTATTCCGAGCGGATTAGGATCAAGAACCCTAGGCTCTCCCTGCTCAGTGCTTTGTGCGATTACTCGAGCACGGCCAGTCTCTGGGGCGATATCACAATATGAAATTATAGAGCTGTCAAGTGAGTAATCGATGCCATTGCAAATACGGCGTGAACTCGAAGATCTAAAGCTAAACACTTGTTGTTTTAAGCCTGGTGACGTTGGCACACGAACTAATCGGTGATCAAACACAGCTGCAATCGCTTCAATTGAGGAAACCAATAGCCATTTCCCATCAGGAGTAACTCGGAAGCCTCGCGAAGTACCCGCCACGATCTGCCCATTATTGAGCCTTGCCCTCGAGGTCGGAGAGGCTATATCAGCGATTGATAAGCGTCCATCGCTAGTAGCGGAGTCTGCTCTACAAAAAATTAGCTTCGATGAATCCGGCGTAAACTCAGTGCCACATGACTTGCTAGTAGAAGACAAGCCTTGATCAATTTGAACCGATTCGCCGCCCAAAACAGGAACTATAAAAGTAATACTATCGCGAGGTGCACTTACATCTCTAACTTCGTACATAACCGTTTTTCCATCCGGGCTGAAAGCAAAAAACAAGTCGACATCAAAACTGTATTTATCACTCAGAGCTATCTGCTCTCCTCCCCCTATTGCGACTGAGAATAACTGCAGACCGCCGTCGGCCGCAGAGAGGTATAGCATATTACCTGAAGCAATCACCTCTCTGAACGAGTCTTGCGGCCCCATATCTATTGGCAGTAACTCGGTCAAAGCACCACCTTGAACAGGCGTAGA
>JBLHXJ010000047.1:0-14422 GCA_047629535.1 Arenicella sp.
AAAACGTTTTAAAGGTTTGGAGAGGTGGCAGAGCGGCTGAATGCACTGGTCTTGAAAACCAGCAAGGGATAATATCCCTTCGTGGGTTCAAATCCCACCCTCTCCGCCAATAATAAAAAAAGCCCGCCTCGAAAGAGAGTGGGCTTTTTTATGGCTTTCGATTTTATGTTGATTTAGCGTTCGGGATGGAGCCCAAAAGCTAAGCTATCCTATATGGAGCCTTTTTATAAACCCTCTTTGCGATTAAACGTTGCGGCCAAGTCGGGCGACTCAATTGTTATTTATGCCAATTGAGTAGCAAGTATATGTACCGGTTTAAGCAAAGTTTAAGGGTCAGTCGACGAAGATGGAATGATTTGCTCGGCCCGTGCACACACTCTCTCAAAAATGAAATAATCGCTACTATATTTAAGAAAATCATTGATTAATCGCTTATAAATGATAATAATGATATATTTATTAAATATGGAACAAGATTTAACTGGGAGACTGTCTAAATGGCAGATAAAGAATTTTACTCGACGATAGAAGCGTCGAAGTTGTTAGGTGTGTCGGTTCGAACAGCACAATTGTGGGTTGAAAATGGCTCTCTTGAGGCTTGGAAGACACCTGGAGGGCACCGTAGAATCGTTGCAAAGTCAGTCAACGACTATATAAATGATAATCAAACGACGCCGCCACGTAGCTCTAATAAGATGAGAGTTCTAGTAGTAGAGGACAACCCTACGGTATCTAAGTTCTATGAGGCTGCGATTAAATCATGGGGTCAATCTATAGAGGTTATTGCCAAAAAAGATGGCTTCGAGGGCTTGCTTGAGATTGGTCGACAGGTACCTGACTTGTTAATTTCAGATATATACATGCCTGGCATGGATGGCTTGCAAATGATTCGATCTCTGTATACATCCGAATTATTGTCGGTAGAGAAAATAATTGTAATCAGTGGTTTGTCAAACGAGAGCATTATCGAGCGAGGTGGAATACCTTTAGGCATAGATTTTTTTATCAAGCCGGTTGATGTATTGCAGCTTAAACAGGCTGTGTTTAAGAAGTTGTCTATTGTAGTAAACTAGTTAAGAAGGAATAGCCATGAAAGGTATTATCTTGTCAGAGTTTGTAGAGTTTCTTGAAGTGACTCTAGGAGACGACCGGGCACAAAAAATTATCGATGCGAGCGGTGTTATATCGCTTGGGGCCTACTCGAGAGTCGGCTTATATGACTACCACGAGTTAATTCAGTTATTGACTCAAGCGGTTGCAGAGACTGACACTGAAGCTGACGTCTTATTAGAAGGCTTTTCGGATCATCTATTCACTATGTTCAAGCGTGATTATAGCGTTTTTTTTGAGGATGTCTCTAGCGCCGCTGAAATGTTGATGCAAATAGATAACCATATTCACGTTGAAGTTCAAAAACTTTATCCAGGTGCCGAGTCACCTAGGTTTGAATATTCACGTGCAGGCAATCAGATGACGCTTAATTACCGCTCACCAAGACCGCTTGCTGCAGTGGCTCGGGCTTTGCTTGGCGCGTGTTTAAAGTTTTTTGGTGATAAAGAGAGATTAATCAGTAGCTCTTCGTCGAGTGATCAGAAATCGGCCTCGTTTGTTATTCAAACCCTGCCGCAAGATTCTTAAAGGACGATGTTTTGGGGGAGAAATTTGAACAACAGTTAGCACTATCTGAAGCGCGTACCAAGCGCCTAAAAATCGCTCGCGCCGAAGCCGAGCGTTTGCTTGAAATAAAGTCGCGAGAGTTGTACGAGTCCAAGCAAAAGCTGGCATTAGCGCATTCAAGGCTCGAAAATGATGTTAAACAGGCCACTTGTGAATTGAGCGTGTCGAATCAGCGTCTGCAGAGTGCACTGAATGAACGCTCAAGCTTCATCGGTCAGATGAGCCATGAGGTACGAACGCCGTTGAATGCGATTATTGGTTTGTCAGAAATTTTACATCGCACCAAGTTGGATGAAGCCCAGCTTGATTACATTGAGACAATTAATAGTGGCGCTACGTCATTGATTGTATTGCTTAATGATATGCTTGAGATCACCAAGATAGAAGCAGGTCGGGTCGAGGTCAATCCTCGGCCGGCGCGTACGCATCAGATGCACCGCAACATTATCGACATATTCGCTATGGAAGCTAAGAATCGTGGATTGAGCTTAGACCTGAAAATAAATGATTCTGTACCAAGTGCAGTGCGCATTGATAAAGGCCGTTATAAACAAATCATCAACAATCTGATTAGTAATGCGCTAAAAAACACCAATCAAGGCGGCGTTCTCGTTGACGTTGAGTACCAAGCGAATGTTGTTAGCCAGGGAATGGGGATGCTTATTGTCAAGGTGGTCGATACTGGGGTTGGTATTGCGAGAAGTCAGTTAAGCAAAATTTTCAACGCCTATGAGCAAATTGGGCGTCCTGACCAGGGCGTCGGTTTAGGACTTGCAATATGCCAACAACTGAGTGAGTTGATGATGGGTAAGATCGTCTGCGAGAGTAAAATAGGTCGAGGCAGTATCTTTAAATTATCTCTCCCAGTTGAGCAACTCGATGATAGTAAGTTCCAGGGTATAAATAAAATTACACCTGCATTAACACCGCTCTCGCCACTTAGAATTTTGGTCGCTGAAGACAACCCGATTAATCAAAAAGTGATTACCGCCCAGCTGGCTCAACTTGGTCAGCGAGCCGACGTTGTTAACAACGGCCTGGAAGCTATTAGCGCCTTGAGCGAGAAGGAATACGACGTGGTAATTCTCGATATTTTAATGCCGGTAATGGATGGTGAAGAGACCATTGAGGCTATCCGAGCATCAAAGCCCAGTATTGCTCAAAATTACTGCATCGCTCTGACAGCGTCTACCTATGAGGATCAGCGTGGGCGTTTGTTAGACCTTGGTTTTGACGTTTTTCTGAGTAAGCCGCTTAGCTTAGCTGAACTCTCGGAGGCCCTTAACGACGTGCCAAGAGGGCTGTGGGTGACAATGAGTACAGATGGGTCTCCGAGCTTTACCAATCATTCTTTAGTTGATGATGTTTCATCACAAAGTTCGTTCGACTACCGTTATTTGAAAACCCAGTTTGGTGATGCCCATAAAAGTATTTTTAAGCAAATAGCGCCCACTTTTTTAGAATATGCATATGCAGATTTAGAGCGTCTAAAGGAAGCCGTTGCTAGTGATAAATCCGAGCATGTTGAGAAAATCAGCCACTCGATGAAAGGAGCGGCCAGCAGTATTGGCTTAAGCGCGCTGGCAAATGTATTGATGAAAATTGAAAACGCGTCGAATGCCCCATCCGTACATCAATGGTTGCAAGAGGTCGAGAGTATGATGCAACATCTTAGGCCGCTGATTGAGCGCGAGCTCAATCAGCAAACTTGAGGCCATGTGATGTTTGCGCGTTTGAAGCAGTTTATTAACCGTTCTGAAAACGAGTTTCTAAAAAACCTTGGCTGGCTTGGCGTCAGCGAACTTTTTGTGCGTTTGACTCGTTTAGTCACAGCGATCGTTTTGGCGCGAGTAATGGATCCAATCATGTTCGGGGTGGCCGCACTGGTACTAACCATTAATGAGCTAATAAGGGTTTTTAATCGCAATGGTATTGGCGCCAAAATTGTTCAATGTACAGAAGCCGAGCTGGAGGATATTAGTAATACCGCCTATCGGCTAAATACCGTGTTCTGTATCGGCTTGTTTTGTTTGCAGTGTTTAGCTGCTTACCCACTCGCTCAGTTTTACGATACACCTGAGCTAGTGCCAATGTTACAGGTGCTTTCAATTACATATCTATTAATGCCGCTCGGCATGGTTCAGGCCTCGCTAGTTCAACGAGAGCAACGTTTGAAAACAACCGCTCTTATCGACGGTGGGCAGGTAGGCTTAGATAACGTTTTGACGACATTGCTGGCGATCGCCGGTTTGGGAGCTTGGGCTATCGTGCTGCCGAAGTTTTTGACTTCGCCTGTTTGGGTATTCGGCTACCGAAATGCTCACCCTTGGCGGCCCAGTAAACCCTTTTTTCACTTCAAGCTGTGGCGAGATGTTTTGCTATTTGGGCGTTACTATTTGAGTATAGAGTTGCTAAAAACGGTACGGCTTAATCTCGATAATATGATTATTGCGCGGTTTCTGGGTATGGAAGCGCTGGGGCTATATTACTTCGCGCGCAATGCGGGTTTGGGTTTTAGTCTTACGCTGATCAATGCAATCAATTCGGCTCTTTATCCAAATTTATGTGAAGTAAAGGACGATGCCCATAAGCTTAAACAGAGGTTTATACGTAACCTAAAACAAATCGGCTTGATCGTGGTGCCGCTAATTTCATTGCAGGCCGGCTTGGCGTTTATCTATGTGCCAATTGTATTTGGTGAGCAATGGGTTAGCGCGATTCCAATAATGACCATGCTTTGTCTCTCGGCCTTGCCTAGGCCACTGGCCGAAAGCGCTTCAGCACTGGCTCTTGCGGCAGGGCGAATTGATCTCGATTTAAAATGGAACTTAATTTTCACTGTCCTTTTTGTGATCACCGTCAGCGCGTCAGCGACGGTTAGTTTGGAAGCCGTTGCCGGCACCGTGTTAGTAATCTATCTTGTAAGTCACCCGATCTATTTAGTCGTAGCTTGGCGCGCGGTGTTTAACAAACCGAGTACATCAGCTTAAGAGAGCAGCGTCTATGACAATTAAATTAAACATGCCTAAATCAAACAGCCCTGAGCTAACACGAGAGGGTGAGTTGCCCCTGGTTAGCGTCGTTATTCCGGTGTATAACGTAGAGCGTTATATTGAGGAAGCTCTTGATTCTGTATTGGCTCAAACTTACCAAAACATAGAGGTGTTGATTGTCGATGACGCTAGCCCAGATAAATCGATATCTATCGTCCAAGTAAATTACAGCGACCCGAGGATCCGCATTATTCGGCAAGAGAATAGAGGGTTAGCCGGTGCTAGAAATACAGGTATTCGTAACGCAAACGGTCGATACCTTGCATTTTTAGATTCGGATGACTTCTGGAATGAAACTAAATTAGCTCAACATATCGAGTTAATGCTGCAACATTCTCATTGCGGTGTGAGCTTTTGCTCCTCTGCGTTTGTTGATGATAACAGCCAATTTTTGGGTCGCTTTCAAGCGCCGAAAAAGAAGGTCAATTATCAGCCAAAAGATATCTTCTGTCGCAACCCCATCGGCAACGGATCGGTACCTGTTATCGGTATAGACATTCTTCAAAAAATTGGTTTTGAGACGACTGATAAGACAGAAAATGGCGTGCCGTACACGCAATACTTTGATGAGAGCTTACGGCAATCAGAAGACGTAGACTGCTGGACCCGTATTGCAATACTTACCGCCACCGATTTTTATTATATTGACCAGCCATTAACTAATTATCGACTCACCGGCGATGGATTATCGGCCAATGTTGAAAAGCAATTTGAAACTTGGATGCAGTTACTTAACAAGCTAGAGCAATATGCGCCGGATTTTGCAAGGCAGTACGGGGCGGTTGCAAAAGCATTTCAGTATCGTTATCTAGCACGAAGAAGCATATTTCAAGGGCAGGCAGGCAATGCTGTAAAATTTATGTGGCTCGCGTTTAAGACCAAGCCGCTAGCCTTATTGACTGAGTTTAGTAGAACCCTAGAAACCGCTGTTGCTGGCTTGCTACTAATGTGGCTTTCGCAAGAGAATCAAAAAAAACTAGTCGACCGCTTTTTCTAAACTCGGTTTCGCCTGTTCAGTTTATCGACGAAGAGGTTTTTGGACACCTGATAGAGCGCTGACATACGATTAATTTCCGCAAGTTGACGCGGGTTTAGGTAATAGGGCAGGGTCTTTAGAAAGAAAGTCTAGCTCGCGCGGCTTTCACCGTGAAAACAAGTTTCCATCGAAACCAGCGCTTCAAATCGGCGCGTGTACGATTATCATCTATGAGTCGTTTAGCCGTGACTAAATTGCCCGACTCGATGTTCCGTCTAACCAAATCGAGCAAGTGTCCTGCGATGTATCGTTTGACGGAGACCCGCATCTTGGTGGGTATTGAGCCTAGGTCCAGCTGTTTTTGTAGGCGCTGGCTGAACGGCATTTCGCAATCGGGCTCGACGGTCTGCATCAGTGAGTTGCCGGTTTCCTGAAAATAATTAGCACTCATCTTTTTGCTAATGGCAATGCCGTGTAAAAGCGCTAGTTGTGACCAAAGAGCTTGGTCTTCGCCCATATTCTCACGTTTTGGGAACCCTCCAATACGCTCTAGTATCGGCTTGCGAATACACACTGAAGACGAAGTAAGAGGGAGGTCTCCATTTGCCGCTGAAAAGAAAAAGTCATCAAGAGCTTGGCGCTTTCTATCTGGCCTCAACCCCTTGATTATCGCGTCACGTTTGCTGCCATCGCTGCAGCTTACAAAGCGGTAAGCAGTGCAATATGCGGCCGATTCAGGGTATTCATTGACCAAGCGGCTAATTTCATCTAGAAAATGTGTTTCGTATGTGTCGTCTGCGTCAAGAAAGGCGACTAAATCATATTGCGCTTGCTCAATGCCACTGTTTCGCGCGGCCGAGACGCCGGCATTTTGTTGACAATGAACCTCAATATTGCGACTTGGTTCGTTTTCTATGATGTTTTTAACAGTCGCTAGAGAATTATCAGTAGAACCGTCATCGACGATAATTAATTGCACATCATCAGCAAACGCTCTAATTTGATCTAGTACAGAGTAGATCGCTCTGTGAATAGTCTGCTGTTTGTTGAAAACGGGTATAACTACGGAGAAATTCATAATATCTTCATTAAGTAGATTGAGGCTTAGACGCGGCTTGCATTTCTCTCTGATGGGAGAGCAGTCGGAACTGGGCCAGTAAATTATGTCGATTTGTGTCAATGTCCTCGATTGAACTGCGCAGACCGATACCAATTAGTAACCATGCTGGCCACGTCATATAGGCCAGTGCTTCGATATTTTCACTGATCGAAAAGAAACTGAGTATTAGGCACATACCTAAGGCTAGCCTTGAGCTGACCTGATATTGCGCTTTGACTAAAAGAACCAGCGTGGTCAAAACAAAGGGAATAAAAAAGCTTAAAAACCCTACCATCCCCTTAACAAAAAGCAGGCCGTACCAATTGTGATGGGAGCCAATAGGCATGAATTCCACCAGATGGGTGCCGGTCTCTACTATCCCATGGCCGAACCAATAGGCCTCAGATTGCCAGCGATACACGGCAATATCGCCTAGTGTGGCGCGGACTCGCGTAGAGTCAGCACGAGCGCCTTTGATATCGTCAAGCACGGCAAGTAGGGTATGAGAAATTGGCTCGAAAAAAATCACTAAGATTAATAGAGCAAGTGCACTTGTGATCATAACCCACGGACGTGTTAGTCGGGATGCGCCCCACACCGCGATAGGCACTAGCAACATAACGATCATGCCCATCCGCGAAGCGGCTAAAATGATCATTATGGCATTGCCCAGTAATCCACATAGGCGCCACCTTAGGTCTTTCTCAAACCAGGCTGCGATAAAATAGATATTCGCAACTAGGCCAACCGCCGGAGCCCAAGGGGCGAAAAAACGCCACCGTGGTGAGCCGTTGAAGGGATCAATTTCATAGAGTATTACAGTGAAGAATTCAGCTCCTGCGCCGCCGAATACCTTTAATGGCGACACGTATAGATGGCCTGGTAGCCCCACAATATAAGCCAGGACAAGGAAGGGGGTAAGGATTATGGCGACTAGCCCGATAATACATGCGGCTCGACAAATGACTTGATAGCGTACTTTCATTGTGAACCCAATAACAATGAACACGCAAAGCAATGCCCAGCCTTTAGCCCAGCCAATGGTTGATTTAATGATCTTGCCAAAACCCAGATTGAAATCAAAATGGCCGATAATTAGCGTGATTTCCAATACCACAACACACACAATCCAAAGCTTTATCAACCAAAGAGAGTTTTGCGAATCGATTGGTTTTGCGGTCGCCCAACGGCCGACTATAATGCCAATTAGACTCCAACCGACGATCGGCGCAACCAAATATAGAGCACCGACTAGGTAGAACAAAAATGTGTGCGTTATGCAGAATGCTAATACTTTCTCATCGCTGGTGCGACCGTGGAAGTTGCCCCAGCGAGTCTCTCGATTAAGCATCACCGTGAATTTTTTTATAAGTGCTTTCATGGCTCGCCTGCTAAGTGATCTGTGAGTCGGTTTCAGAGTCTATGCTTATCTCTAACGCATCGTTTTCCAGGAAAGATCGTCGCACACCGCTCAGCAATAGAGTCATTGCCAGCAATCCATAAATTAGTATCGCCGCAACAATCATTAGTTTTTCCTGGAGCCTGCTCCTCTTTACTGTCGCTCCCGGTTGAGTTAGTAATTGTGTAAGTGGGTAGGTTGCGTAGATATCTAGCCGGCTGGTATCGAGTTTTGCCAGCGCGGAACTAAAAATGGCTTCGGCAATTTGATGGGCTCGTTTGAGGTCGGCTAAGGTCGCGGCGTCGATGGTATGAGTTTTTAGTCGCGTTAAAGAGCTCTTGTAGCTATTTCTGAGCGCGAATTTCTGAGCTGTCAGGCCCTCGTACTCGGCTAATTTTGCGTTGACTGACTTGATTGTCTCGGTGTTGCTGCTGGCTAATAGACCGTATAGTTGGCCGTCTGGAATTTTTTTAAGCTGCGGTACTCCAGTCAACAGCAAACGAATACTTTTTGTCAGGCTTGCTGCTTCTCTGTCGACTTTTTTTCTTGCGGGGTGAGCGGACGCATAGAGTAATTTTATATTAGCTTGTTCAGCAAGCTTTGTGCTCAGAGTACTTAATGTTGAGGCAACAACAGGATTAGCCTGCAATGTTAACAGCGCCTGTGCCTGCTCTTGGGATATACCAAGCTGTCCCAGCGACGCCGTAATGGTGGCCTTTAATTGTGCGATTTTGACAAATGTCGTAGTTTTATCTGTTCTCAGTTGCTCGGCATCACTGATCCACCGCTCGAACTGCTTATCAGAGACAATCGAGCTGCTAGTTTGATAGTTAACAATATCTTTGCGTGCTTTGCTGAGCCGGTCTTTAGCTTCTGAGAGGTTATTTTCAACCCCTTTGATATTACGCTCAATTTCGTTGCTTCTAAGCTGATCGAGTGTGTTGTGAAAGATTTCGTTATAGAGTTCTGCTCTGTGCCTTAGGTCGTCTTGAGACTCCCCCTTTAAGGTGAATTGCATTGCTGGGGTTTGATCTACTAAGGTGATTCTTGGTTTGCTAAAAGCGTCAGCCTGCACGCCGTAGCGTTCGGCTGCGGTACTAATCACTGCATCACTTAAAGCAATCTCCCGATACGTATTTTTAGGGCTGATAGACACGCTTCCATAGGCATTGTTGCCGCTGCTTCGCGCCTCGCCAATGTTATCAAGGTTTATCGTCGACGCGCGTTCGGTACCGGGCAATAGCATCACCCATGAGGTTTCGTAACGTGGCTTGGCAAGCAAGAGATAGGCCACTAAAAGCACTAACATTATGGCAAATAAGCAAAACAGCTTGACCTTTACCTCGAGCAAGGCTCGAATTAAATACGCTAATAGGAGATCCCAATTCACAATAGACCGCCTAAAACGATTGGCCCTACCAATTCACCGATACCGCGAGCGACATCACGAAAATTGGTGAAGCGTGAGTCGTAACAGGCGACGCCGTCATTTGGCATGAGGTACGGATTGACACTATGGTTCGAGCTATTCGCCAGCAACTGATCTATCGACCGCCTAACCACCAACTGTTGTGTCGAGCCATAGTTACGCGTTATTAGAATCACGCTACGCGATGCGTTGGCGCTCTGAGTGCCACCAACACAATTTGCGGATATCGCCGAATCTAGTAGCGACGCGCCATACGGTAAGCGTGTCGAGTCTGAACCGACGGCCGCTTGCGCATTACTCAGAGAAGGTGCCGTGAGATTTGACATCAAGACACGCATCCCAGGGGGGGTTATTTGACTCGGTTTGATAAGGTCAATGTTCTCTAGCTTGGTAGAAGCAACTATTATTTCATCGCCATTAATCAAGGAGGGCGTGCCGATGAAACCTTCTCCGTTCAAGATGTTTGCCAATGGTATTCGAATAATCGAAGCGCCTCGTTTCAAATACACTCTTTGTAAATCGGCATCCGGGCGAATACCACCGGCGGCTTGAATTGCCGAAATTAGATTTCGGCTCGGTGAGAATGCACCGGATTTCTGGCTTATTTGCTCTTTTTGCTTTAGCGCTGGTCGATTATTAATCGATACACGACCAGGGTTAAAAACCGATCCTGCGACCGTTATGTCTACAGGTGCGAAGCTGACGATGCTTACATCGACCCCTATGTAGTCTTGGTAGAACCACTCTAAGCGAATTAATTCAGTTTTTATTTTTTCTATCAAGCCCGGTCGCGTCAACCCTGCTGTTGAGACCGCGTCGGCAAATGGAAGCTCAATTGTATTTTGTTCAGTTATTTGGTAAAGACCATCAAAATCTTTCAGCCCAGCTATCTTAATACTAAGGATATCTCCTCGCACCATTAGTTGCTGGTTCAGGTCATAAGCATGGTCATTGGCGTTGAGGCCGGCTCGCTCATAAAGCTTAATCGCAACACTCACGCCTTCAATCTGTCGAGCGAAGTGGTGACCATCATCCTGGTCTCGATTGTCTAGCTGTTTCGGCAGTACCGCACAGCCACTCAAAAGCAAGCAGGCTAGGGATAAACAAGACATTGTTTGCGAAACTTTCATATCTTTCTCAATTGGGTGCTTTTTAGTGTGATTTCAATTCTCTTGAAATGATTATTATCATTTTTATCATCTTAGTCAATGTGATTTTATCACTTTCCCTAAGCTCTAATAATTTATAGAAATCATTTTAAAACAGTAATTTAAGGCGTATATTCTGATTGTAAATAAGCGTCAACTCTTAATTAATTGATAAAAATAATACTTTGCTTGGCTTGACAGGCGGTATTAAATGATAATAATGATCTTAGGTGCAAACATTTGTATCATTTTTATCAATTGAGGTTATTCATGAGAATTTTATTAAGTGTGGTTGTGTTGCTGTTTATGCTGCCTAAAGTAGCCACCCAGTGTTTGAGTGCGATGTATCGTCAAAAAAAAATTCACATATATTCGAATGAATACCTTGGCTTAGGCATGAAATGCATCCAGCACCGTACGTTTATGATTAATAATTGCGCCTTAAGTGATTTTGATTCGTGGTTGCATTACTTGAAAGGCAATCTCGACTTTATTGGCCCCGAGAGGCTCTCCATGAAGGAGTCATTACTGTTAACTCGCAATCAGCGACGACGCTTTGATGTGGCTCCGGGGCTTATTTCGCCGTATAAGATTAAGCGCGCGTCCGGAATTGCATACAAAACTGAATACGATATTGCAATTGAGTTTGTCGATGGTGTGTCTGGTTTGCGGCGTTTCCAGCTTGCTTTAATCTGGCTTGTCCAAGCCCTAGTAGGCTCTACGCGGTCAAAAATGGATACTTTGCCCACATTTAATTTATTTGGGGTGATGCTTAACAATGTCTCTATGGCTGACGCTATTAAGAGCGTTATGAATAGCCTTAACAAAGACCGCTTAGCGAAAGACGCGTCTAAATTCGCTTTCGTCAATGCTGACTGTGGTAATAATTTTTTCAATGACCCTGGTTATAAGCAGATTTTAAATGGCTTTGACCAAGTTTATCCAGACGGAATAGGGGTGAAAATCGCAGCGAGAATGCAAGGTTGTAGCCTGAAAGAAAATGTAAATGGCACTGATATGTTTCCGCTTTTGTGTGAGCAGTTACAAGCACGAGGTAAGAGTCTATACCTTCATGGAGCAAGTGCAGAGGCAGTAAAAAAACTAGTCGATAACCTTCGCGCCTCATACCCATCTCTAGACATATCTGGCTACTCAGATGGTTACTCATATGCAAATAAGCCTGAGGCATTGCGAAATCGCATAAATCAAAGCCAGGCCGATTTATTATTGATTGCTCTGGGTGCTCCACGACAAGAGCGATGGATAGAAGAGAATAGTTGCAAATTAGACGTCGCAGCGGTGATTGGCGTTGGTGGGTTATTTGATTTTTATTCAGGTGAAGTTTCTCGCGCACCCGAGTGGCTTAGAGAGCTCTCGATGGAGTGGGTTTGGCGTTTGGTGCAGCAGCCCAAAGATAAATTGCATCGATATTTAATTGGTAATCCATTATTTTTGGTCAGATCTATTCGCCAGTCGCTAAGCAATCAATCGTATGCCCCTGTGGTAGGGAGAGCTCAATGAGAGCGACTAGCCTAAAGGTGACAACTGCTGCGCGCATTAAAAGTGCCATTTGGAAAATACGATTAGCTGCTGGTATTAGATTGAAGCGAACAATGGATGTTTCAGTATCATTGATTGCCTTGATCGTATTGAGCCCCTTATTTCTGCTCGTCGGTCTATTGATTAAGCGTGATTCAACTGGCGATGTTTTCTTCAAGCAAGAACGAGTGGGCATGCACGGCGTAACTTTCGACATGTGGAAGTTTAGGTCGATGGTGAGCGATGCTGAAAGTGAACGTGCGGCCCTTGAATCGAGTAACGAAATGGCCACTGGCGTTTTATTTAAGATGAAGTGCGACCCCAGGGTTACAAAAGTTGGTTGGTTCATCCGTAAGGCTTCTATTGATGAGCTGCCGCAGTTGTTTAATGTCCTCAGAGGAGACATGTCGTTAGTTGGCCCTCGGCCGCCACTGATGAGCGAGGTACGAGATTATAAGCGTTCAGACTGCCGTCGTCTTGAAGCCATTCCGGGGATAACCTGCGAGTGGCAAGTGTCTGGGCGTTCTAACATTCCTTTTGAGCAACAAGTAGAGCTGGACGTACAGTACATTCGCAACCAATCCCTTCGGCTTGATTTGGCTTTACTAATAAAAACTATCCCCGCAGTACTCTTTGCTCGTGGGGCATACTGAATATAGAGAGCGCTTATGAAATTACCAACAGTGATCCAGCCAACAGCGATTATTCTAGCGAGTCAGTTGCTTGAAAGCAGCTTACAAACTATTTTCGGAAAGTGCGAAACGGCGTCATTAAAGATTGCCGGCTCGACAGTAATAGAGCATGTTCTACGCGAACTGCAAGACCTTAGTTTCTCACAATGCTTTGTATTAGCGGGAGAGAATGCGCATCAAGTCAACGCTATCGTGAAGGGCTTGCAGCATTGGGGGATGAAGATTGAAGTTATGAATTATGCGCCCAGTAGGAATGATGTGCTGAGAGACTTTAGTTCGATGAGTCAGCCAAATGGCTTATTGCTAATCGAGGCGAATCAATTGAGAAGCCGGTCGATTCAAGAGTTCTTAGATCTAGCCGATAAAACCGACTACTTATTGTATAGCGCTATGGGCTTAAAAAAATCGCTAGGCTTAACCTATCTCAAACCATCTAATGCTGGTTTTATTATTAACGCTAAGCCTATAGAGATGAATCAAATTGTTATTAACCCGCTGCAAACGACAAAGGATTTTCATGCTGCGAACATGGATGTTGTGCTCGGCAAGTACTTAGGCCTTGAGTCTAGTATTGCCTGTCACGCCGCGGGCCGACAACTCCAGCATTGGTCTGCCGAGGTTGATAAAAGAGCAAGGATTGCTCAAACAGGCGTTATGATTGATCGGCGTTGTCGGGTAGAGCGAAACGTTAGTTTGAACTCTGTCGTGTTAAATCATAGTGTTTATATTGCACGAAATGCGACGCTAGAAAATACCATAGTGATGCCAAATGCGGTAATTTCGGCTAATCAAAATATTCGCAACTCGATCGTTAGTGGAGATACTGTGTATCAACTCTACGATTAAGCTGTATTTGCTCTGTTTATAAAGCTCCTGGCTAGTCAAAAAAACGATTCCAAGGGTCTGTTGGGTGTTGTCAGATTAACCTCGAGAGCAGATCGTAAAACGCTATAATTTGAGAATGCACTAGAAAAATGCGTTCAAATACTTCAAAGCATCACACGACATTATCCGATTAGCGGTGATGTATTGCCTACGTTATCCGCTCAGCGTTCGCAGGGGGAGGCATTTGCCGCAAACGGAGAAGAGTTGAATCCAATTTGCGCCGCACATGGACGAGCTCCTCGTGAATACTAATCGAGAGCAGGGCCGTTTATGGCGAGCAATAGACCATCCAGGCGAAGAGCTCGAATGCTAGGTAAGTAAGCGCCGGGACAAAGAGAAAGCGTGGCGCACCCAAGCAAATAGTGACGGCCAAATCGGGCTCATACGACGCTGCTTTGACGACGACTAAATGTTCAAGCTGACAAGACACTGGGGTCTACTTAAATAACAGCTGCGAAAACTCGCACCTCCTCTTCAGGCGAAAGGAAAGGTCGATGAAAAAGTTTAAGAGAGGCTGACGGTGCA
>JBLHXJ010000048.1:0-14351 GCA_047629535.1 Arenicella sp.
TTTAACTCACCCTAAAATCTAAAGTTCAAAAATTTTGAGTACATCATCACCTAAACGGTGAGGTCTACTACCAACTCGAAAATAGTCAACCGTATGTAAACGGAGTAAAGGCAGGAATACTTAGCTCGTTCTGGTCTCGCTTTTCTATACATCTAGTAGAATTACCGGCTAGCGCCTAAAAGTGAGTTCGATGAAGTGCTCACCATTCTTACGGCATTCAGTTTTCGCTGCCAACCAACATGGGTGTCTGAGCAATTAGTTTTCAATGCTCTTTGTCGTTAAGCCTAATCTTTGTAGTCTGAGTGATCTCGATCAAGTATCCGTTTTAACTCTGTAAAATGGTTATCGGCGCTCGCTTGATACAACTCCCATTGTAACGCTGTTTTTTCAGCGACTCGCTCGCTCAAATAATTGATTTCCATGCCTGTTTGCAAGGCTCTAATATAAGTCTCTGCTGAGCGCTCGAAGTAGAACAATCTATTGAAAGCATCGGCCACACTAGAGCCCAGAATCATCAGGCCATGGTTACCCATGATCATGGCTTTGTTTTTTGGGTCCTTTAACATATCAGCGCAGCGCTCGCCCTCGTCTTCAAAAGCCATGCCATCAAAATCAGTGTCAAGGACAACACGATTGTGAAACTGAGCAGAGTTTTGGTCGATGGCTCGCAAGCGAGGGTCTTTTAAAGTTGCCAACACGGTGGAAAACTTAGAATGCACGTGCAGCACGCATCTAGCATGTGGGCAATGCCGATGAACTGAACCGTGTAGCCCCCAGGCCGTAGGGTCCGGAGCATTTTGTTGATTCATGGTTTCTGCATTATTAGCATCTACAACAATGAGGTCGCTAGCCTTGATCAACGAAAAATGTCGTTGGTTTGGATTTATTAGAAACTGACTGCCATCGTCGTTTATGGCGAGGGAAAAATGGTTTGCTACGCCTTCGTGGTAGTCATGCCGCACGGCCAAGCGAAAGGCGGCGGCGAGATCGATTCTGTTTTGCTGTAATTGGTTCACGTAATAGCCCCATCAGTGCAGTCATGACCTAGAATAGGTTACACCAAGTATAATCGCTACGGGGTATCGTCAGACAAACTTTAACGCGCCAAAAAATCCTAAAAGCTGGAGCTTCTCTTACCTAGCACAAAGCCCTCTCCAGTCTGAACGTTGATTGGCCTTTTGTTGTTTGAAGATGTCTCGCTTTTGTAAATGCCTTTGGTGGTTAAAGTGGTGGTTAAAGTGGTGGTTAAATTGGTGGCTAAAGTGGTTGTGAATGGATACTAGTGAATGTCTGTAACGTTATTACTCGGCCACAACCAAGCTTCAGCGCCAATCGAATTTATTCTACCGTGACAGATTTGGCTAAATTACGAGGCTTATCGATATCAGTGCCTTTGATTAGCGCAACGTGATAAGCCAGCAACTGCAATGGGATGGTGTAGAGTACCGGCGCAATGTAATTATTTACCGGCGCGACTTTTAACACCATCGTCTCATCATCGGACTCAAGACCCGAGTCAGCATCAGCAAAAACATACAACTTGCCGCCACGCGCTCTTACCTCTTCGAGGTTCGACTTTAACTTTTCTAATAACTGATCATTCGGCGCTACCGCGACTACTGGCATGTCTTCGTCGATCAGTGCGAGCGGGCCATGCTTGAGTTCTCCTGCCGCATACGCTTCTGCATGGATATAGGAAATCTCTTTGAGCTTTAACGCACCTTCAACCGCAATTGGGTAATGCGCACCTCTGCCCAAAAAGAGTGTGTGATGCTTATTAGCAAAGTGTTTTGCCATGGCGATGATCTGATCTTCAAGGTTCAAGGCATTTTCAATTTGCTGCGGCAGACTGCGCAGCTCTTGAACAATTTCAGCTTCCATCGCGTCACCGCTTCGGCCGTCGCCAATACGGCGGCGGCGTAAACAAATCGCCAGCATCAGAAGAGTGACCAATTGAGTGGTAAAGGCTTTGGTAGAGGCGACACCGATCTCTCGACCCGCATGGGTGAAAATAGTCAGATCGCTTGCCCGCACTAGTGAGCTTTCAGGTACGTTGCAAATGCATAGTGTGTTGGTATAGCCGAGCGTTTTCGCCATTTCTAGGGCGGCCATGGTGTCTAGCGTTTCACCTGATTGCGAGATCGTCACGAATAGAGTGCCTTCATTAACCACGTGCTTACGGTAACGATATTCGCTGGCTATCTCTACATCACACTTGATACCAAACTCTTCAAACCAGTAGCGAGCTACCGAGGCCGCGTTGTAACTGGTGCCGCAAGCAATGATTTTAATCTCCTTGGTCTTATCGAAGATCTCACGAGCGTTCTCACCAAATGGCAATTCTAAAACACTGTCGGCACCGAGACGCCCTTCTAGGGTTTCTGTTATGGCACGTGTTTGCTCATGAATTTCTTTTTTCATGTAATGAGCATAACCACCGAGCGCCGTCTCTTCGTCGCTTAAGGTACTGATCAGTATTTCACGTTCAACAGGAGCACCGTTTAGATCGAAAATCTCTACAGTAGTACTGGTGATTTTGGCGATGTCGCCGTCTTCCATTACCATATATCGCTGCGACACAGGAATCAGTGCCGACATATCAGAGGCAATGAAGTTCTCACCGTCGCCCAAACCGATTAATAGTGGCGATCCGCTGCGGGCGGCGACCAATAGATCGGGCTCATGCTTAGACACCACACCCAAACCGTAAGCGCCGCGAAGCTCTTTAACCGTGGTCTGAACGGCTTCTAACAAACCTTGCCCTTGCTGCATGTGCCAATCAATTTGATGCACGATCACTTCGGTATCGGTCTCAGAACTAAACGGAAAACCCTGCTGCTTTTGCAATGCACGCAATTCATTATGGTTTTCAATAATGCCATTGTGCACCACGGCAACCTGCGAAGAGCTAGTATGCGGGTGGGCATTGTTCTCAGCTGGGCGACCATGGGTCGCCCATCGAGTATGCGCTACGCCAGTGAAGCCTGACACTCCATCACAAATATTTTCAAGGTTTACAACTCGGCCAACACTGCGGCGCAGATCCAGCTCTTGATTAGCATCTACTACTGCCAAGCCAGCTGAATCATAGCCTCGATATTCAAGGCGTTTTAATCCGTCAATGAGGATTGCTGTTACGTCGCGATTTGATACCGCGCCTACTATTCCACACATAGTGTTTCCTTAATCTAAAAAATTGTCTGACTAGCGCGCCTTTGTCGGTCGCTTCCAGCCATCAATTTGTCTCTGTTTACCACGGCTAATCGCAAGCTTATTCGCCTCGACCTTTGCCGTAATCGTTGAACCCGCACCAATCGTCGCACCGTCTTCAATTTCAACTGGCGCTACCAACTGGCTATCAGAGCCAACGAATACATTTTTACCTATGGTTGTTTTATGCTTATTAGCACCATCGTAATTACAGGTAATTACGCCAGCACCGATATTTGTATTGCTGCCAACCGTCGCGTCGCCAACATAACTTAAATGATTGACCTTGGCGCCAACGTCAAGCTGAGCGTTTTTGGTTTCAACAAAATTGCCGATTTTAACATTATCAGCCAACTTAGTACCCGGGCGAAGCCGTGCAAACGGCCCCACATTTACCGCCAACCCTAGCTCAGCGCCTTCGATCACGGTATTCGGGTGCACGATGACATTATCGGCCAAAACGCTATCAGTGATAACGCAATTTGGCGCGATATACACATTTCGACCAACGCGCACCTTGCCTTGCAACACAACGTTAACATCAATCACGCTATCTGAGCCTATTTCAACATCTCCACGAATATCGATTCGTGCTGGATCGATAATGGTAACGCCTGCATTCATTAGTCGCTCAGCCTGCTGAGCTTGAAAAAGGCGCTCTACTTCGGCTAATTGTATTCGACTATTAATACCCATCACTTCAGCGTTACTGTCAGGGTGCAAAGCCATAATCGGGTTGCCCGACGCATAGGCTAGGCCGACCACATCGGTCAAATAGAATTCTTGTTGCGCATTATCGTTACTAATTTGGCCCAACCAAGTAACTAATTGCCGTTTGTCAGCGCAAATAATGCCCGAGTTAATTTCATTTATCTTACGCTGTTCACTACTAGCATCCTTTTGCTCGACAATGCCAGTTACCGCGTCGCTATCGTCCCGCGTGATTCGACCCAAGCCAAATGGGTCGCTGACCAAGGCTGTCAGCAATGCTAACGGCGACGAACTCATTGCGTGCACCATCGATGCTAAGGTGATCGATTTAATCAGTGGCACGTCGGCTGTCAGCATCAATACGTTGGTATTATCGCCAATCGACGGTAGCGCTTGCGAGACCGCATGGCCAGTGCCCAACTGCTCTGTTTGCTCAACCCAATTTAGCAGGTTGTTTGATCGGTGCTTGGCAAAAGCATTAATAACCAGATCTTTACCATGGCCGACCACCACATGAATTTTTTCTGGTTTTAGCTCTAGGGCACTATCAATAACATGACCTAACAAGCTTTTACCGGCCACTTTATGCAGCACTTTAGGCAGTTCCGAGCGCATACGACTGCCTTTGCCGGCGGCGAGAATGACGATATGCAACGATTTTTGGCTCATAATAAGGATTGGTCGATTGAAACGAGGTTTTTATTGTGCCTGATTCTATCAAATACAGTGCCGACTAACGAGACAAAAAAGCCGCATCTGGAGTTACGCGAGTTATAATCCGCAGATGAGACCTCTACAAAAAATTGCCTACACCGTCGGAGAGCCTGCCGGCATCGGTCCTGAGCTGATTTTGCAGCTAGCTCAATTGCATGCGGTTGACGACTTAGTCGTGATCGGTGACCTGCGTCTGATCGAAAGACGCGCTCAACAATTGGGCATCAGCATTCCGAGTTCACTCGAGATCATAGACACTCCGATTGAAAATATAGAGCTTAACGGTGACGCTGATACGGCCAACGTTAACGGCGTGATGACTATGCTCAACCTGGCAATCGACGGTTGCTTAGCCGGCCACTACTCGGCAATGGTCACTGGCCCATTGCATAAAGGCATTATCAACGATGCCGGAATACCCTTCTCCGGACATACCGAATATTTGGCCGAGCGTACTGGTGGGCACAAACCCGTAATGTTGCTAGCCACTTCCAGCCTCAGAGTGGCATTAGTCACAACCCACCTGCCGCTCAAAGATGTTAGCGCTGCGATTACCAAACAATTGGTAATCGAGATATGTGAAATTGTTGATCGCGACCTACGATCCAAATTCGGCATTGCCAAACCGCGCTTACTCGTTTGCGGCTTGAATCCGCATGCAGGAGAGGGTGGTCACTTGGGTATGGAAGAAATCGAGGTAATTACTCCAGCAATCGAGAGTTTAATCGCCAGCGGCATCGACGTCGTCGGACCGCTACCCGCTGACACCTTGTTTACCGCAAAATATTTAGCCACGGCGGATGTTGCGATAGCCATGTATCATGATCAAGGCCTACCGGTTTTAAAGTCGCAAGGCTTTGGTAGCGCTGCTAATATTACACTGGGTCTGCCGATCATTCGAACCTCGGTAGATCACGGCACCGCGTTCGATCTAGCCGGCACCGGCAAAGCCGATATCGGCAGCCTGCTGACCGCCCTAAACGTTGCACGTGAAATGGCTCAAGCCAAACGAGATTAACAGCATGAGTAAATTTGCCGCACCGCGTAAATCGCTAGGCCAGAACTTTCTTCAAGACCCGAACATCATCAATAAAATCGTTGCTGGGCTCGGAATTGGCAAAGATGACATTGTCGTTGAGATAGGTCCCGGCCGCGGAGCATTGACAGACTTGATAATTCCTCAGGCTGGCCATACGCACCTGATTGAGTTTGATCGCGACCTTGTGGTCTATTGGCAAGACAGAGCCGATTCAAACGACAATTTGACCGTACATGGGGTGGATGTGATGCGCTTTGATTTGCATGAAATCATCCGCACCAGCGAGCGTAAGATCAAGGTAATCGGAAATCTACCGTACAATATTTCAAGCCCCGTACTATTTCATTTAATGCACTACGCTGAGCATATTGAGCATCAAATAGTAATGCTACAAAAGGAAGTGGTCGAGCGTATGGCGTCAGGCCCAGGCAGCAGGCAATATGGTCGACTGTCGGTGATGCTGCAGCAGCGCTACCAAATTGAAAATTTGTTTAAAGTGCCGCCAGCGGCGTTTTTTCCGGCGCCGAAAGTTGATTCGGCAATTGCCCGGCTAACTCCATTAACCAGCGTGCCGTTTCCGGTGACCAGCCAATCTGACTTTGAAAAAATTGTTAAACAAGCTTTTAGTATGCGCCGTAAAACGCTAAGAAATACACTAAAGGGCTCAGTCAACTCCGACCAAATCGAGTCACTAGGCATAGATCCGAGCGCGCGCGCGGAGACGCTCAGCGTCTCTGACTTTTCGGCGCTAAGCAACTTATACACGGCATTGCCGGAAACTGCCTAGAATTTAGGCATTTCTGAGTGAAATGGGCTTGAATTGACCTAGGCTTTAACCTATATTCGCTCGCCCTGAGTAATGAATTCGCGCCAAATCACGAATTCGATCTCGAATATTAGGAGAAAATCATGAAAGCAGACATCCATCCAGCGTACGATGAAATCAAAGTAACCTGTGCATGCGGAAACTCATTTAATACAGGTTCGACGCTAGGCAAAGACCTTCGTGTTGAAATTTGTTCTGAGTGCCACCCGTTTTATACTGGCAAACAGAAAGTAATGGACACTGAAGGCCGTGTTGGTCGTTTCAAAAGTCGTTACGGCAAAAAATAGTTTTCTCTTTTACAGAGTTAACTTTCTCAGCGATGAGAAAAAAAGACGCTTAACAGCGTCTTTTTTTATGCCTAATGGATTGTTCAGGGTGCTTCGAAAAGAATATATGATTTTTAATATATACATATTTTCATATGTGAAATACAATATTGTCTAACTGATTAGAGGTCGTAAATGAACCCATTAACCTTATTCAAATGTCTATCAGACGATACACGGCTGCGCTGTATGCTGCTGATTAAAGATCAAGGGGAATTGTGCGTCTGCGAGCTAATGCAAGCTTTGGAGCAAATTCAACCCAAAGTGTCACGCAATCTAGCGCAGTTGAGAAACTGTGGCTTGCTCTCAGGCACAAAGCAAGGGCAATGGGTCTATTACAGACTGAGTGACGACTTAGCGCCTTGGGTCGATGATTTATTAGAGATGACGATAGCGGGCTCTGCCGACTTGATCGCTGACAATTTAAAAAATTTGAACGATATGGGCGACCGCCCTGAGCGAACATCCCGATGTTGCTGATCTGCCAGTGACTGACAATTGAGACTCGATTTATATCCGCCAACAGGTAAGCCAAAATGACAACAAAAATAGGCATCAACGGTTTTGGCCGCATCGGCCGACTGACCTTTCGAATCGCGTCACAGTGGCAAGACTTCGAATTTATCGCGATCAACGACCCATCTGGCGACTCGGCGACCTTCGCACACTTGCTTAATTTTGACTCGGTGCACGGTCGATGGAGCAGCTACGCTAGCCACGATGAAAGCAACATATCAATTGATGATTCACCAATAAGCTTCACACAAAATAGAGCAATAGCCGAGACCGACTGGTCGAACTGCGACTTGGTTATCGATGCCTCGGGGAAATTTAAGACTAAAGCGTCGTTGCAAGGCTACTTCGATCAAGGGGTAAAGCGCGTATTAGTGACCGCGCCCATTAAGCAAAACGGCGTTATTAACATTGTGATGGGCGTCAACCATCAGCTTTATGACCCTCAGCAGCACCGTATCGTGACCGCCGCTTCGTGTACCACCAACTGCCTTGCACCCGTGATAAAAGTGATTCACGAGAAACTCGGTATTCGCCACGGCTCAATTACCACAATCCACGATGTGACCAATACTCAAACAATTCTCGACGCTCCGCACAAGGACCTGCGCCGAGCGCGGGCATGCGGCATGAGCCTTATTCCGACCACCACCGGTTCAGCAACCGCGATCAGCCACATATTTCCCGACCTGAAAGGCAAATTAAATGGTCATGCAGTACGCGTACCGTTAGCCAACGCATCGATTACCGATTGTGTCTTTGAGCTTCAGCAGGCGACCACTGCCGAGCAAGTTAATGGCTATTTGAAACAAGCCTCCGAGACTTATCTTAGTGGCATATTGGGGTACGAAGAGCGACCGTTGGTGTCAATTGATTATAAGACTGACCCGCGCTCAAGTATTGTCGACGCGCTCTCGACTATGGTAGTCAATGACACCCAATTAAAGCTCTATCTTTGGTACGACAATGAATGGGGCTACAGTAATCGAACCGCTGAATTAGCTAAGATGCTAATCGAGCAGGGGTTAAATTAAGGCGATGCCCGAGCAATCGAGACTGCTGCGCCAATACAAGCTAATCACCGCCAATTATTGGGCCTTTACTCTGACCGATGGCGCTCTACGCATGCTGGTGGTACTGTATTTTCACCAACTCGGCTATGCGCCTCTGCAGATCGCCTTGTTATTTCTGTTCTACGAAGCTTTCGGAGTGGTCACTAACTTAGTCGGCGGTTGGTTAGGCGCACGCCTAGGCCTCAACAAGATCATGAACATCGGCCTGTTGTTACAAATCGTCGCGCTGTCTCTTTTGTTGGTTCCCGCTAGCTATCTCTCGATTGCCTGGGTAATGGCGGCTCAAGCACTCTCAGGTATTGCTAAAGACCTGAATAAAATGAGCGCCAAAAGCGCTATCAAACTGCTAGTGCCCGAGCACGACGATGGTCGCCTATTTAAATGGGTGGCACTATTAACCGGCTCTAAAAACACCCTGAAAGGGGTCGGCTTTTTCGTTGGCGGCCTATTGCTATCGGCGCTGCAATTTCGCGGCGCCATTCTAACCATGGCAATCGCATTATCGCTAGTTTGGATACTCAGTCTCGTCAACTTGCAGCAAGACCTTGGTAGGAGCAAAAACAAACCTAAGTTCAGATCAATTTTCTCTACAAGTAAAAGCATCAATTATCTATCGGCGGCCAGAATGTTCTTGTTTGCCGCGCGCGATGTTTGGTTTGTTATTGCCTTACCGGTTTTTTTGGCCAATCAACTTCAGTGGTCACACAGCTACATTGGAGGTTTTTTGGCAAGTTGGGTAATTCTCTACGGCTTAGTCCAGTCTAGTACTCCAAAACTTATCGGCATAAACCGAAAAACACCTTTGGACGGAAGCACCGCCTTCATCTGGGCACTATTGCTGGCGATCACGCCGATACTAATTTTGCTTGGCATTCAATTAGATTGGCCAACAAGCATTACTGTGATCGGCGGCTTATTACTGTTTGGCGCTGTATTCGCGGTCAACTCAGCATTGCATAGCTATTTAATCATACAACGTGCGTCAGCTGACAAAGTATCGCTGGATGTTGGTTTCTATTATATGGCCAATGCAATGGGCAGGTTAATCGGCACGATACTCTCCGGACTGCTATTTCAACTTTATAGTCTGCAAGTATGCCTAGCTGTCTCGGCCATATTTATCGTTATTGCCGCGCTGCTATCGCTTGGCATTGATCAAGACGAGCCATTGGGATATAGCTCTTGAATTTTGCCTTTACGACCCCATCTGTGGTTATATCGGATATAAAACCTTTCGCTATTAACAGAATTTAAATTTATTAGCACTCTTCACATGCGAGTGCTAATATTGTCTATATAGACAAGTTACTAACGTTTAGTAACTACTGAACATCGCTCCTCGAGTGCCTAAATTAGGGCTCACAAGAGCAAACGGAGAATTATTATGGCTAACCCAGTATCGTTACCACAAGACACCAATTTGGCGGGCTTTTTAAAAGTCGCTAACAATGCACCGGTATTCAGCGCTGAGCAAGAAGCTCGCCTTGCGCGTAAATTTCGCGATGACGAAGACGTAGATGCTGCTCGCGAACTGGTTGTATCTCAATTGCGTAACGTCATTCATGTCGCCAAAGGCTTTACAGGCTACGGCTTGCCGGTTTCTGATTTAATCCAAGAAGGCAACATTGGCCTAATGAAAGCGGTAAAGAACTTCGACCCTGAGCGCGGAGTACGTCTAGTTTCGTACGCGGTTCATTGGATCAAAGCAGAAATTTACGAATACGTTTTAAAAAATTGGAAAATGGTTAAAGTCGCGACCACCAAAGCTCAACGTAAACTATTCTTTAACTTACGCAAAAGCCGCAAGTCATTGAGCGCTATGACTGAGCAAGAGACTCAAGATCTTGCTAGCAGACTAGATGTACCGGTTAAAACGGTGCGTGAGATGGAATTACGCATGACCAGCTCTGACGTCGCTTTTGATGGCGTTGACAGCGATGATGATGACTTTGTTACGAGCCCTTCAGGCTACTTGCCTGACATGCGTTACAACCCAGAACAATTGGTCATGAAAACTGAGACTAGCGATAATAATCGTGATGCTCTGTATGAGGCGATTGCCGATCTAGATGATCGCAGCAAAGAAATCCTCAAACGTCGCTGGTTATCTGAAAGCAAAGCAACATTGCATGAATTAGCCGCTGAATACAATGTCTCGGCCGAGCGTATTCGTCAGATCGAAAAACGTGCGATGCAAAAAATGAAAGGTCAGCTGGCTGCGTAAGGTCTACAGTGCTCAAGAGTTAAGCCGGCGCTGCTAAAGTAGATAGGGCTCTTTCTTAGGAAAGGCCCTTTTTTATTGCTTGAGATAAACTCAGTGCTGATTACTAGCGGCTAAGCGTTTATATTTGCTAAGCTAGGTCGATTGGGCGTCTAGAACACAACAATTATTGACAGCGAACTCAGAATCATTGCAACGATCATTGCTACTATCACTGTAACTATCGCTGTAACTATCGCTGTAACTATCACGGGAACTATCAAGGGAACTATCGAATATGAGTAAATACGATTTAGTCGTCATTGGCGGCGGCTCAGGCGGCGTTCGAGCCGCGCGAATTGCCGCTGGGCATGGCGCAAAAGTAGCCATTTGTGAAGAATTTCGTTACGGCGGCACCTGCGTCATTCGCGGCTGCGTACCAAAAAAAATGATGGTCTACGCGGCACACTTTCAGGAAGATTTTGAAGACAGTCGTCACTATGGTTGGAACACCACCGTAGACAGCTTTGACTGGTCGCGACTAATCGCAAATAAGGATACTGAAATTGATCGACTTAACGGCATTTATGAGAAATTGCTCAGCAATGCTGGGGTAGAAATACTCTATGGCACAGCCAGTCTGATCGACGCCAATACGGTAAAACTAGGCGAGCGAAAGCTCAGCACCGAGAAAATTTTAATCGCCACTGGCGGCACTCCATTCCTACCAGACGTAGCCGGTATAGAGCATGCTATTAGTTCCAACGAAGTGTTCCACTTAGAACAACAGCCAATGGCGGCACTGGTGATTGGAGGTGGCTATATCGCGGTCGAATTTGCAGGAATATTTAATGGTATCGGCACTGATACAACCCTTCTTTATCGCGGCCCACAAATTTTACGTGGCTTCGATAACGATATTCGCAACCACTTGTCTGCTGAAATCGTAAAGAAAGGAATCGATCTAAGACTTGAGACTGATGTTAAAAGCATCAGTCTGGATAATGATGGTCGCAAAGTTGTGGCGTTTACCGATGGCTCAACTAAGACAGTTGACTGCGTTCTTTATGCCACTGGTCGAAACCCTAACGTTGACTCCTTAAACCTGCAAGATGTTGGCGTAGCCCTGGGTAAGAAGGGCGAAGTAAAGGTTGATAAGTACTCGCGCACTAATGTAGAAAGTATCTTTGCTGTTGGTGACGTGACTGACCGCATTGCGCTAACACCGGTTGCCACTATGGAAGGCCACGCCTTTGCCGATACATTTTTTGGCAATAACGAGCGCTTTGCTGATCACACCAATGTGCCATCAGCAGTCTTTTCACAACCACCGATCGGCTCTATTGGTTTTAGTGCCGAAGAAGCTCGCGAACAGTTCGATAATGTAGATACTTATACCTCAGAGTTTCGCATCTTGAAGCACACTATTACTGATAACACCGAACGGACTCTAATGAAGCTGGTTGTTAACGCCGATACAGATATTGTTATTGGCGCGCACATGGTCGGCCCAGACGCGGCTGAAATCATGCAAGGCATTGCCATTGCAATTAAAGCGGGCGCCAAGAAAGCCGATTTTGACGCAACTGTTGGAATTCATCCAAGCACCGCCGAAGAGTTTTGCACTATGCGAACTAAAGACGCACGTTAAGCCAAGAATAGGGTAGATATGGCACGCTATAGAGAAGGAGAGATCCCCAAGGAACAATTGGCGGTACACGCCAGTGACGACATGTTGATACTGACCTCCGTCTTGGGCTTTCTAATTGGGATCGTAATAACCTACTTAGGCCGCAAGGGTGAGCAGATGTGGATGTGGGTTTGGGGTATTGGCCTAATTATCTGCAGTGCTTATCTAGGCTTATCAATGACCGTTGGTCTAAAGCTCTTCGGTCACTTTTAGTATTTAGCACTATGAACGACAATGCCTGACATAAATCAACTAGCAAGCGATGTCAGGCAATGCACGCTGTGTAGCGACACACTCGAGCATGGCGTACGCCCGATTATTCAACTAAGCTCGTCTGCAAAAATTCTAATTGCCGGCCAAGCACCGGGGGCGAAGGTGCATACATCTGGGGTTCCGTTTAATGACGCTAGTGGTGATCGTTTGCGTGATTGGATGGGCGTCGACAAAGCCACTTTCTATGACGCCCAACAAATAGCAATACTACCAATGGGTTTCTGCTACCCAGGTAAGGGCAAATCCGGTGACCTCGCGCCATTGGCTATCTGCGCCAACACATGGCGAACCAAGCTGCTCGAAGCGATGCCGCTAATCCAACTAACGGTGATCATTGGGCAATACGCTCTCGAATGGCATTTACCCGATAGAAAGAAAAACCTCACCGAGACAGTAAAAGCCTGGGCCGAATATCCAGACAATTTACTAGCACTTCCACACCCAAGCCCTCGCAATAATATCTGGCTAAAGAAAAATGCTTGGTTTGAAGAAGACGTTTTACCGGTTTTGAAAAGAAGAGTGCAATCTGCGCTTTAAAACTATTATCTTTTACAAGCGATTGTTTTTTTAACCACAGGCCGCTAAGCAATCTCAGCTCCGGCTAGTAGCTAAAACACCGTTACTTATATTTTAGAGA
The DNA here is from genome assembly GCA_047629535.1 of Arenicella sp. Lineage (GTDB taxonomy): Bacteria > Pseudomonadota > Gammaproteobacteria > Arenicellales > Arenicellaceae > Arenicella. Next base: position 13,213 of record JBLHXJ010000048.1, read on the forward strand.
CTGAACCTCGTTATAGAGCACATCGGTCAAGGTTTGACGGTGACCATATTGCTCTAATGTCGACCAAGCAATTGGCTCACCTATGTCCACATCAACCTCCTCACCAAACTTGTTAATCGCTTCGTGCATCAACAGTCCGGTACGCGATGATTGTGCAAGGTGTGAGGCAACATGAAACTTTCGACTATTACGACCATGAAAGTATATTGGCACCACAGTGGCTTTCGATTGCTTAACTAGCTTGGCCGCGAAAGTGGTCCACGGAGCATCTTGTACTGAACCGAAGCCAAATTTTCCAGCGGTTGCTACCATACCAGATGGAAATAGCAGCAGCGGCAGATTTTTAATTCAGGCGTCTAGAGCTAGTTGCTTGGTACGAATATTAGTCTTAAGAGCGCCCTTGGTATGGTTAAAATTTACCGGTAAAAATACCGCGCAAGGTCAATATCTTGACACAACCGAGAGTTAAGCACGATACGTAAATCACCACGTATGCGCGCTGCTACATCACACAGCACCATCCCATCGATGATTCCAAAAGGATGATTTGCAAGAAAAATTATAGGCCCATCGAGGTTGATTTCAGCGACTGAAATGCCACGATGGTTTACCTTGATCTTGGCGGCTTTAATCGCATCACCGAAAAAAGTCTCTATATCGAAAGGCTTGTCTTTCAGGTCGCGGTAAACCGACTCAAGCTTGTCCCTGCCCATTGCCAGCTCAAGACGGTTAATAACAAATTTGCGCAAGCGACTGTCGTCTGACTGAGCCAAGACAAACTCGCGTTTTCTGACACGTAAGCAGCAAATTGTGGGTCAAGCTCAGGAACAGACATGGTCACTTTACCTCGGCTATCAGTCAGTCATTCCGTGTGCTAAAAACATAAACGCGTACTCTTCGGCATAGTCTTTTAAGCGACCATATCGGCCACTATTGGAAAAATGACCCGCGCTCATATTGATACGCATTACCAGCAGGTTGTCATCTGTTTTAAGCTCACGCATACGAGCTGTCCACTTTGCTGGCTCCCAATACGTAACCCTTGGATCGTTGATACCGCCGCTGACAAACATCGGCGGATAGTCTTGCCGGGCAATATTGTCGTAGGGTGAATAACCCGCGATTAAATCGTAGTCTTC
>JBLHXJ010000049.1:0-14306 GCA_047629535.1 Arenicella sp.
TTTTAAACCCCAAGCGAGTGGCTCTGGGTCAATATCATAAGACTCGGTGGTGAAGTCATTGCCCAAGTTAGCCCAAAAGCCTGACATCAAACAGGTGCCACAGAAATCTTCACGCAGACGCTTTGGGCTTCTGCCATTGATCGATTTATAAGTGTCGATTAAAAAGTTTACGTCCTGCTCGGCGGACTGCACTGCGCGTTGATATAGTACGTATTTATCAGCCGTTTTAGCGGTGTAATTCTTAGCCATTTTGAGTTCGCTTAAAGGTGCAATCGATTGCGCTAGATTTAAGCTAAAGTGTAACGTAAAAAACGGCCTTTAAATAGCCGACGTGGATGGCGGTAGCGACGATCTGTCGACGCTTGCTTGAGCTAACCGATTGGCGTCATCTTAGCTAAGCGGTAAAGGTCGTTCGCTAGAAATAAAAATTACCCTATACTCTTGCTTCGATAGCCAGCAGACGACCTTTACTAAGAAAGAAACTTAAGTGGCATTGTTGAGTGATGTTTTCAATAACAAACGCTAACTTATTGATAAAGATAGAAACTCTGGATTTTGATTTTTGAAGCGCTAAAATAAGTTATACACAATTATTCTAAGTCAATGGTTTTGAGTAATTTATTTATCATGTAATATTTCTGAAACATATGGAGGCTCATAACTCGTTGATTTTAATAATTTAATTTTATTGCATAAAAAATAAGCAATTTTTGCGAAGCCAATAAACATCAACTGTTACAGCCTGTTATTCAGTTTTATCAACAAAGTTATCCACAGGCTGTGTGAGTAACTTTTTTAACTATATGACAATTTGTCTAAACCCGCGTAAACAATGACTTTATCGATATTTGGGCCAAGAACAGAACACATTATAAGTGTCGCTGTGCCTGTGCCATTACGACAAAGCTTTGATTTTTTGGTGCCGTTGGCATCATCTGAAAATGAGATCAGGCCAACTATCGGTGCTAGAGTCAAAGTGCCGTTTGGCTCACGGAAATTAGTCGGTGTAATAATAGCGGTTAAGAGCGACAGCGAGTTCCCTGAAAATAAGCTTAAAGCGGCGATAGAAATACTTGACCAAACTAGTCTTTTTGATGATGCACTTTGGTCTTCTCTTGTTTGGTTATCGCGCTACTATTTAGCACCTATCGGTGAAGTGCTCGATGCGGCTTTACCAGTGGCACTACGCCAAGCCAGTGAGCTGATGCCAAGCAGCAAAAAGACATGGACCCTGACTGAGCTTGGTCGTAGTCGTTCGATTGATGAACTTAATCGTGCGCCGTTGCAACTTGCTATTATTAAGCTATTTATGAACAACAGCTTATTAAACGCTGACGACTTTAAAGACACTGCGTCGAGTTGGCGTCAGGCGATTAATGCACTGGTAGAAAAAGGCTGGGTTGAGGAGACCCAAAGCCAGCCAATGTTGGCCGAGAGGCTTGTTGATAAGCAGCGCTTGATCACCCTAACCGAGCAGCAAGCGGAGGCCGTGGAGGTGATTAATGAGCGCATCAATCAGCAAGGTTTCTGGGCGACGCTATTGCATGGTGTTACTGGCAGCGGCAAAACAGAAGTGTATTTTTCCGCTATGGAAACAGTACTGGCCAAGGGTCAGCAAATTTTACTTATGGTGCCTGAGATAGGCCTAACGCCACAGTTAATAGAGCGCGTAAAGCATCGTTTTAGTGAACCGCTTGTGGTTATGCATTCTGCTTTAAATGATACCGAGCGGCATCTTGCTTGGTGGCATGCAAGTCAAGGTAATGCAAAAATAGTAATTGGTACGCGCTCGTCAGTATTTAGTTCGTTTGCTAATCTCGGTTTGATTATTATCGATGAAGAACACGACGGCTCGTTCAAACAACAAGATGGGGTTCGTTACCAAGCTCGGGACGTCGCTATCTACCGCGCCAAACAGCAGGGTGTGGCTATTATTCTAGGCTCAGCGACGCCGTCGCTTGAGACCTTTGTGAATGCCGAGTCGGGTCGCTATACCCTGCTCCAGCTCAGCCACAGGGCGACCAAGGTTGAGTTGCCAAGCATAGAGTTAATCGACTTAAACATGCAGCCTACTAATGACGGTCTAAGCCCCGGCATGCTTGAGGCGATCAAGGGGACATTGTCGCAGGGACGGCAAGTTATGCTGTTTTTGAATCGCCGCGGTTATGCGCCTGTGCTCTATTGTAAAGACTGTAAGCAAACCGCTAAATGCCATCGTTGTGACTCACATCTGACATTGCATCGCCGGGTAAACCGTATGCGTTGTCATCATTGCGGCTACGAAGGTCAACTACAAACGCAATGTGCTGCCTGTCAGTCCGAAGAAATGGTTGACCTGGGTGAAGGTACTCAGCGAGTTGAAGACGCAATCGCTTTTCGTTTTCCAGAAGCCTCGGTACTACGAATTGACCGTGATAGTACCAGTCGCAAGGGCGAGTTGGCCGAGGTGCTAGAGCAAGCTCGCTCTGGCGCGGCTGATATATTGATTGGCACACAGCTGATCACCAAAGGTCACGACTTTCCGAATGTTGGCATGGTCGGTATTTTAGAAGCCGACCAAGGGCTTTACAGCACCGACTTCCGTGCCAGTGAAGCCTTGTTTCAACAAATTCTACAAGTATCCGGTCGTGCTGGGCGTCGAGGCGATGTTGGACGCGTATTTATTCAAACCAATTTTCCAGAGAATCCGTTCTTCGAAAAAGTGATCACTCACGATTTCGTTGGCTTTGCCAAAGGCTTGATGCAAGAACGCAAGGCCGCGCAATTCCCTCCGTTTGGCTTTTTCGCATTAATTCGTGCCGAGTCGCCACATCAAGCACAGGCTTTACAGTTTTTACGCAAAGCGAGACATGACATTAAGCCGAGTGACGGCGTGCGACTTATGGATGCGGTACCCGCTCCGATGGAACGACGCGCAGGTAAGTTTCGTGCTCAGTTATTGTTATGCAGTAATCAACGTTCGGCGCTTAATCACACGCTAACCGTTTGGCTGCATCTATTGGCAACAGATAAAGAGGCCAAAAAATTAGCCAACTCAGTACGTTGGAGCTTAGACATTGACCCACTAGATCACTTTTGATCAGTTTGGGCGATCAACTAGCGGCGCGCTGAAGAGCCTTAACCGCTGAGTAGGTGGCAACACAATACGGCACCACATAGCTCAAAAGAATTTTGATAACGGTCTGCCGCGTAAATTCGAGTGAAAGGATCATACCTCCATGGTTAATCATAGCCAGAATAGTGCCCACCAATAGGGACACTTTAATAGCGTTTATTACTACGCCGCGAGAAAAAGCCAAGTTGAAAAAAGAGAGATGATTATCCATAGGGAGTAATCATAACGGCAGCCCAGCATAAGATGACTAATATTTTTCGATGCTTGCTAAATTAACATTGATGTCGTTACCCTAGCGTAGATATGTCGTTACCGACAGTCATCGAAATAACCAATAGTCTCGTCTCTAAGGGGGGTGAGGAACTAATCAGCGGGTCGACGCCTGCAACGTATCTACCAGATTCGGAAATGCTCATATTAGATCCTTCTCCTTTGTTCCTAACGAAGTTATCCTAACGAAGTTATCAGGATGATTAAAAGGCGATCTGATAACGACGCAGCCTAAAGAACCACTATTCCGAACTATTCCTCAAGTACAGAAACCATTACATCGTCAGAAACACCTTCAAGAATTTCTTCCAAGTCGGCCTCACTCAAATCGTCAGGCATGGCTAAAAACATATGTGCTCGAAAAATGGGGTATCCCGCCATCGATGCACTTGCTACTTCGGTATCGATATTATCAACGTTTACATTCTCAGCGGCTAAGGCGTCGGCAATCTCTTTAATAATGCCAGGCCGGTCGTTTGCTTCGACTAAAATCTGTAGACCATTAACTTCAATGTCGTCGGTCTTTATGCCGTCAGCATCTTGCACTGTGACGTTAACACCGTCTTTGCTCATAGCGTCAAAATCAGCGATCAAAGCGGCCTTATTGCCGCTCTCTACGGCTATATGAACAATACCAGTGAATTGACCGCATAGGCGAGATAGGCTGCTCTCTAGCCAATTACCGTTGTTGGCCAACACTGCATCAGAGAGGCCACGAACAATACCGGGGCGATCTTTGGCGAATAAAGTAATGATGATTTTTTCGGTGCTCATAATATGCCTAAGTACGGATAAAGTGTTAATAGCTGAAGTATACGCCGATAATCTTTGCCCGGCTCAACCAATAAAGTAACTTTTGCGAAACCGTGCAGTGTTACTATTTTTGTTGTTAGAGCCCTTAAAAGAATCGAAACTATCATCTAAATATGGACATCAAAGTACAGCAACGAATTATTAGCTTAGACCTGCTACGCGGCATTGCGGTGTTTGGAATTCTTTGGATGAACATTCAGTCGTTCTCTGCACCTCTAGCGGCATATAGCAACCCCACTGCTTACGGCGATTTTAGTGGCGCTAATTTTTGGGCATGGGCGATAGCGAATGTATTTGTTGAATTTAAGTTCATGACTCTGTTTTCAATTTTGTTTGGTGCTGGCATCGCAATTTTTTATCGTCGAGCTAGCGAAAAAGGGTTTGATGCTCGAGCTTTGAATACGCGTCGCATGCAGTGGCTATTAGTATTTGGCTTGATCCATGGCTATTTTATTTGGTATGGAGATATCCTTTTTGTTTACGCGGTCTGTGGCTTGATTGCCGTCAGGTTTGTCGAGACATCGACAAAGCGCGTGCTAATTTCAGCCTCGGTGATGCTCGCGGTACCAGTGCTGTTTATATTCCTGCTATCACTTTTGATAGCGGCTGGTGATGCGCAGCTAATAATCGAACTAACTCAAGAGTGGGCGCCGCCCGAAGCGCTATTACAGAGCGAGATCTATGCTTATAAAAGCTCATGGCTTGATACAAGGCTAGCAAGCTTTCCAACCGCGATCACCTTTCAATTTGTCGGTCTTGTTATTTACGGGTGGCGAGCATTGGCGGGCATGCTAATTGGTATTGTATTGCTTCGCATCGGTTTCATTACCGCGTCTATGCCCCTGAGTCGCTATAGAGCTGTCGCCCTAATCGCCTTGCCCATAGGTTTGTCGGTTTCGGCATGGGGCGTTATACAAAATGTTGCTCACCATTTTTCGATGGAATTCTCTATTGGTCTCGGAACACTCTTTAACTACTTTGGTAGCTTAGCGACGAGCCTTGGCTACATCGCTCTAGTTATGCTGTTGTGTAAATCTCGAGCATTACTTAGTTTTAAATCGGCGTTAGCCAATGTTGGTAAAATGGCCTTTACTAACTACATCATGCAAAGCCTAATCTGCACCTTCATTTTCTACGGCTACGGGTTGAATTATTTTGCCGAACTGAGTCGAGTAGAATGTCTGGCTATTGTGATCATGGTTTGGCTAATCCAGCTGTGTTACTCGACATTTTGGTTATCGCATTTTAAGCAGGGCCCGCTTGAGAAGTTTTGGCGCTACCTCACTTATCGACAGCTTAAGACGAGCACGACAACATAGAGCAGCCTACTTTGCTGCGAGCCCATTCTGGGCGTTTTTCGGCATATCGTTCACAGCCGTCTTGTTGTTGGTAAGGATTGCGCAATGTTGTCAATAATTCGTCGACTATGGAGTAGTCACCGGCCTCAGCTTTATCAATCGCCTCTTGGGCTAAGTAGTTTCTAAATACATAGAGAGGGTTTACAGAATTCATCGCCGCGATTCTATCGGCACTATTACGCGTATCTTGATCACGACGTATTTGATAATCATACAGCCATCGCTGCATGGTTAATTGGTAATTATCATCGCGTTGTTCTTGGTAATAAGCCGTTTCGAAGTTGCCTAGGCTAAGATCATCATTGGCCAAACATCGATAGAAAATGGTCATATCTGTCTCGACCTGCGCGAGCAGCTTCTCTAGACGTTCAAACAGTATTTGGTCGCCCTCTTGCAGTTCTAGCAAGCCGAGCTTGCTGGCCATCATCTCCAGCCATTGCTGGTGGTAGCTCTGCTGAAAATTATTCAGAATAGCTTCTAAAGGTTCGGTTTCTTTTAGCAAAGGGAAAATGCTATTGGCTAATTGATAACAATTCCACAGTGCGATATTAGCCTGCTCGCCATAGCGGTAACGTCGGTTTTGCGAGTCGGTGGTGTTGGGCGTCCACTCAGGGTTGAAATCATCTAGCCAGCCGTACGGACCATAATCAATAGTCAGACCTAGTATCGACATATTATCGGTGTTCATCACACCGTGAACAAAACCGACTCGCATCCAACCAACAATCATCTTCGCGGTACGTTGACAGACCTCGTCGAACCACGCTAGATAAAGCTCTTTTGAGCCTGCGGTATGCTCTCCTAGGAGCGCAGAAAAATGCTGTTCGATAGTGACATCAACTAATTGTCTTAATTCGTCGTTTTCATTGCGTGAGGAAAAAATTTGGAAGCTGCCAAAACGCACAAAGCTTGGGCTTATACGGCAAACAATGGTGCCTGGCTCATACGCTGGGTTGCCGTTATAGAGAATGTCGCGCATCACCTGCTCGCCGCTATTGATCAGGCTTAAAGCGCGCGTGGTCGGCACCCCTAAGTGGTGCATCGCTTCACTGCAAACAAACTCTCTAACCGACGAGCGCAATACCGCAAGCCCGTCGGCGGTTCGCGAATACGGCGTTGGTCCGGCACCCTTAAGTTGTATAGCCCAATAATCGCCGTGTGGGTTTACCACCTCGCCAAGATTTATCGCCCGTCCATCACCGAGCTGCCCAGCCCAGTTGCCAAATTGATGACCGCCGTAGCACATTGCATAAGGTTTCATTCCCTCGAGTAACTGGTTGCCTGAAAAAGTCTGTAAGAACGCCTCGCTTTGGCAATCTTGCTCGGACAAACCTAATAGTTCTGCCGCTTGCTTTGAAAATGCCAGCAGTGACGGTGCGCTAACCTTGGTTGGTTCAACGTACGAGTAACACGCCTTGTGCACCTGTCGACGAGTATTTTCGGTAATAGGGTCGGGTGGCAAATTAGCGGTGAAGCGGTTATCAAAAGTAAGATTTTTCAAAGTCATGGCTTTTAAATTAGAGTTTCTCAGTTTGCTGTCTAGACTTAGAATAACAAACCTTAGGGCAAGATAAGGTCTCCGGAATAGCGAAAACGATCAATTTTTGATCGTCAAGTGCAAGACCTCACTTGAGCAATTTTAAGCTTTTTTAGAAAACTCTAAGCGCTTTTGTAGAAAGTAGATTAAGCCAATTACCGGTACTCCTAAGGCACTGGCGAAGAGAAAAAAGTTTTCATAGCCAAGGCCATCAACCAAGGTGCCCGAGTAGCCACCAATGAGTTTGGGTACAAGCGTCATTAGCGAACTAAAAATTGCGTATTGAGTGGCCGTAAATGAAACATTGGTCAATGCCGATAGCCAGCCTATAAATGCGGCGATAGCAAACCCCTGGGCAAGATTGTCCATTATAATGACAATCAGTAATTCCTTAGGGAGAGCGACCTCGATAGTGGTAAAGAAAAGCGGTATTGAAAAATCTAGGTAAGTATGAGCACCGCCAATTTGGGCCAGCCACATAAACAATAAGTTAGTCACCGCAACTAGCACCGCGCCGAGCATTAATGAGCGCATAACGCCTATGCGAATTGCCAACAAGCCACCCATAAATGCCCCAAAAATGGTCACTAATACGCCAAAAACCTTAGTGATGCTGGCAATTTCTTTTTTGGTATAGCCCATCTCGGCGTAAAACACATTGGTAATCACGCCCATGACAATGTCGGATATTCTGTATAGGCCCACAAGTAGTAAAACCCAAATTGCCAGTTTACCGTAGCGTTTTAGAAACTCGACAATAGGGTCGAGGTAGCCTTGACGAACTAAATTAGGATTAATCAATCGGAATTTTACACAGACTCTAGCTGTGGTGTAAGCAGCAAAAATCGACACCACCATTCTCAAGGTATCGTAGAAGAAGACGAATACCTTTTGAGCTAATTCTGAAAATAAGATTGGCATCGTTGGAAAAAACGAGTAAACCAATATCAGCGCCACTATCGACAATAAGAACACGCCGAAGAACGATATATAATCGCGGGTTGGGTATTGGGTGCCAACGCTGGACTCAGTGTTAGGCTCCTTGATCAATAGGGTGGTAAGTATGCCCACACCCATTACTCCCGCCATGATTAGATAGGTTTGCTGCCAGGCCGCGTATGAATATGAGCCTTGAGAGCTACCAAGTTCTTGCGCTAGAGCTAGTGCGACGGCACCCGCAACAATCATGCCGGTTCGATAGCCCGCTACATAGGTTGATGACAACATCGCTTGTAAGCGAGGCTCCGCGGCCTCAATGCGATAGGCATCGATGACAATATCTTGAGTTGCTGCTGCAAAGCCAAGTAATACCGCGCTGGCCGCCATCCAGCTTAGCGAGCGGGCAGGGTCTATACTCGACATCAGTACGATCGAGGAGATAACCGCTACTTGGGCTAGTAGTAACCACCCTCGGCGGCGGCCCAATAGCTTAGTAAGCAGAGGCAACGGTAATCTGTCGACCAACGGTGCCCATACAAATTTGAACGAATAACCTAGTACTGCCCAGCTAAAATAGGTGACCGCTGACCTCTCAACGCCAGCTTCTAATAGCCATAAAGAAAGTGTACCGAAGATCAAAAAATACGGCATACCTGCAGAAAACCCGAGCAGCAAGAGAACCCAAACGGATTTTTCTCGCCACCATTGAATTTTCGGTTCTGTGATTGCAATGCTGGTCATTTGGTTTTCTGTGAAGTGTTATGTGCCCAAGCGGATGTGTGGTAAGGCATGTCTATCAACGCAATTAGAAAAGGCGTCATTGAGTGAAGCCAATATCGTAAGTTAGTGAGAGCTCTAGATATCATATTCGATAACAAGCGGCGCGTGATCTGAAAAGCGCTCGTCTTTGTAAATAACATCAGAACCGGCAACGACTTTGTCTTTTAAGTTGGCACTAATAACCTGGTAATCGATACGCCAGCCAGTGTTATTGGCCCATGCTTGGCCGCGATTTGACCACCATGTATATTGCTCATCCTCATCGTTAATCAGGCGAAAGGCATCGTAAAAGCCAGCATGGCCGCCGCGACCGTTTTCTAGCTCAGGCTCAGGCTCGCCGAATAGCCAGTCCATCCATTGGCGCTCTTCTGGCAAAAAGCCAGAGCGCTTTTGGTTGCCTCGCCAATTTTTGATATCACGCTTCTTATGCACAATGTTCCAGTCGCCGCAGATAATTACCTGCCGCCCAGATTCGGCTAGCTGCCTAAGTTTGTCTTCAAACCGGCCCATCATGTCAATTTTGAATTCTTGTCGCTCCTCTTTGCTTGAGCCCGATGGCATGTATAACGAGGCGACGCTTAGGTTTCCAAAGTCGGCTTGGATATATCGACCTTCTGAATCAACGTCCTCAAAGCCCTCGCCTAAGCCAAAATGTACTTGGTCAGGCTTTTGCTTGCAGTGAATACCTACGCCCGAGTAGCCTTTTTTTTCAGCAGCGTGAAAATAAGTGTAATACGCCTCAGGGTGATATGGCAGGCCTTCGATTTGGTCCGGCTGGGCTTTTAGTTCTTGTAGGCAAATCACGTCGGCGTCTACTTTCACTAGCCAGTCGTAAAAGCCTTTTCGTGCGGCGGCGCGAATGCCGTTTAGGTTTGCTGAGATTACTTTCATTTGAGTTCGTGGTTTATTGGGGGGTTAGTTTTAGAGCATGTAAGCGCTTGGTTGATTATGCGCATTGTTGCTCGTCAACGCACTGAAAATCACCGCTTGGTCACATTTTTTGTTGCAGCTGCTGAAGTTCTCGACCAGCTCAATCTTTTGGCAGCGCCTCAAAATAGTTGTAGGCGGCGCGTGAGCCGCTACCCGAAATGGGTATATTAACCGCTTCATTGTCGTTGCCGATGAGCTTTACAGTGGCCGATGTCATGCTTAAAAATGCTTCCAAAAGAGGTTTGTCTAGGGGTGCTTTAAAGTAACACCCATCGTTGTAACAGTGGCTTATTGCCAGTGCTAAACGAGTCGAGTTGTTGAATGAAAGAATTGGTGAGCTAGACAGCGGGATGCCCAGTGGCAAAATAAATATCGCTTCCGCTTGGCCATTTTCGGGGTTTAGATACAGGTCGAGTTGCAGTAACGGTTGGCTGGTATCTTTAAACTCAACCCGTTGTGACATTGTGCACTCTAAACCTTTAGCCTCACTAACGTCGCCGAGCGATGCACAGGCAATAACCCAGTCGCCAAAAACGGCGTTATTATGGGCGGTATCGGCGTTGACTGCCGATAATGAGCCGACTATTAGTACAAGTGCTGATGCACCGAAGGCAGCTGCCAGCCGTTTGGCATAGACTAGCGACGCCCACAGCCGACATTTTATTAACCTCAACATGTTGCTCCTTTGTGTTTTGCGAGTATCATACAAAGCATCATCTTATAACGTTCAGAGCAAAAATTCATGCTTCCGTATCAAGAACAATTTATTGAATTTGCGTTGAAAACTGGCGTACTTCGATTTGGCGAATTCACCTTAAAGTCGGGCCGTACCAGCCCTTATTTTTTTAACACTGGCTTATTCGACAGTGGCGCGAGCATGTGCCAATTCAGTCGTTTTTTTGCCTGCAGCATCGAAAATTCTGACTTGGATTTTGATGTACTCTTCGGCCCAGCCTATAAAGGTATCACCCTAGCTTGTGCTACCGCTATGGCGCTGTCTGACGCTACTGGCAAACAAGTACCATTTGCTTTTAATCGCAAAGAAATGAAAGACCACGGTGAAGGTGGCAGTATGGTTGGAGCCGAATTGAAAGGCGACATCGCCATCATTGATGACGTAATTACCGCCGGCACCGCAGTTCGCGAGTCGTTTGATTTAATTACCGCCGCGGGCGCTAGACCATCAGCCGTGTTTTTAGCGCTAGATCGCCAAGAGCTTGGTCAAAAAGATGGCCAGCCAACCGAAATGTCAGCGATTCAACAGGTAGAAGCCGAGTTCGGCATTCCGGTGGTCGCAATTGCGACCTTAGCCGACCTGATTGAGTACTTGAAGCTACAGCCAGATCAAGAGCAAAATTTAGAGCGCATGCGGGCTTACCGCGAGCAGTTCGGCAGTCGGTAAATTATGAATTCAGCCGGCAAAATTTACCTCGTCGGTGGGGCTATACGCGACCGTCTGCTTGGTGTTGATGCGCCTGATAGAGATTGGGTAGTGGTCGGCTCTACGCCACAAGCAATGGTTGACCAAGGCTATGAACCGGTGGGCAAAGATTTTCCGGTGTTCATTAACAAAGGCACGGGTGAAGAATATGCCTTGGCTCGAACTGAACGCAAAACCGCCAAAGGCTATCAAGGGTTTCAATTTAATGCCGCGCCGGAAATAACTCTAGAGCAAGACTTAGAGCGCCGTGATCTGACAATTAATGCGATGGCAGAAGATGATCAAGGCAACATTATTGATCTGCACGGAGGCCAGCAAGATTTGGCTAAGGGTATTATTCGTCATGTATCTGAGGCGTTTCTAGAAGACCCCGTGCGTATTCTCAGAGCCGCCAGGTTTGCCGCTCGGTTTGCCTTTAGCATTGCGCCTGAAACCATGCAATTGATGAAAGCTATGGTCAATAACGGCGAGGTCGATGCGCTGGTCCCTGAGCGGGTCTGGGCTGAAATGAAAAAGGCGCTGATTACCGACTCGCCACAAATTTTCTTTCAAGTGCTCAGAGACTGCGGTGCGTTAGCTCGGATTTTGCCCGAGATTGACGAGCTTTTCGGAGTTCCGCAAACGGCAAAATATCACCCTGAAATTGATACAGGCATCCATACTTTGATGGTGGTTGAGCAAGCGACACGCTTGAGCGATGACCCAGTGATGCGCTTCGCTGCGTTGGTGCACGACCTAGGTAAAGCCAAAACACCAAGCGATATATTGCCTTCTCATCGAGGCCACGAAATTGGTGGACTGCCAATTATTAAGCAGATGTGTGACCGACTGCGGATACCCAAAAAGTACCAATCGTTAGCCTTGGCGGTATCGGAATATCATCTGCACATGCATAAGATGTTCGATTTAAGGCCGCAAACAGTTCTTAATATGCTTGAGAAAACGCGCAGTCTAATGGATGATCAGCGTGCGCAACAAATTGCCCACTGTTGTATTGCCGATGCCCGCGGCCGTACCGGCTTTGAAGATCGAGATTACACGCAAGCGGCCTTATTTATAAAATTTCAGCAAGCGGCGAAGAGTGTCAACGGCGGAGAGATCGCTAAGAATTATTCTGACGGAGTAGAAATTCAAAAGGCCATTCACAATGCTCGGCTAGACGAAATTAAGCGCGTGCAAAAATGTAACCCCGCCAGCCCTTAAGCTATACCGTTTGCGCATTATGTTTAAAATTTTGCGTATTCTGCTGCTAATGATGGTGTTGGCTTCGGTTCGGGGAACCTATCGCATGCAACAAACGATCGCCAAGGACTGAAGCGGTGTGGTTACTATCAAAGTGATTCCGGTGATCGTCGATGATCGTTTGGACACAGCAAAATTTGCCAACTCACTGCGGCCGAAAGACTTCCAGGAGGTCGGACTTTATTTGGAGCAAAGCGGCAAAAGGTATGGACTAGATTTGAGTAATGTAATTGAAGTCGATTTAGAGGCGCCAATTAACTCGGTGCCACCGGGCGTTCCTGATGCAAGCAGCAGCCGACTCGATAGAATGCTATGGTCATTACGACTACGTTGGTGGGCATGGAAAAATCAGTTAGATGATCATCAGGATTATCACATTCGTCTATTTATGTTGTATCAAAGCCCTGCTAGAGGGGTGCAATTGGGCCATTCTACAGGTCTTCGAAATGGCTTGATTGGCCTCATCAATGCACGCGCTTTGCGCAGTAATAAGCGCTTTCATAACGTAGTGTTAGTGCACGAATTGTTGCATATATTTGGTGCTACAGATAAGTATGATATTGCTAGCGGCGAGCCAATTTATCCGCAAGGGTACGTGTTACAAAATACTAGCCCTCGTTGGCCCCAGCCATATGCTGAGATTATGGGGCGAGCACGGCAGACCAGTGCTAGTGATTTTGAGGTGGCTAAGCGCCTAGCCGCAACGCGACTATCCGAATTGACGGCTAAAGAAATCGGTTGGCTTGAGTAAGCTATATATAGCGAGGCTGGTTAGCGAGGCTGGTCGCAATCGTAGTCGTCTATTTGGCTGTTGAAGCACTGCATAAAATCGAACTTGCCTTGCGATGAATTGACACAACCAGCTTTAATTTTTGGTTGTGCTGAGCCGTCAAACCCTCTCTCGGTATATTGGGTTTCAAACACCACAGATGAAATGAACCCCTGCACATAGCAGCTAAAGGCATCGTTATGATTGCTTATAAAGGCGGTGTCGGTTTTGATGAACCTTAGCGGGTCGTAAACATCGACATCAAAGTGATTGGCCTGCTGCTTTGCGTCGGTAATTCCACAGTCGTCTAAACTCTCCGAACATTTGTCCATTGCCCATGTACTAGAGTGTTGGTTGAACGATAAGTAGGCGGTACGAAACTGCTCGATATTACCGGCGGTTGTCAGTGATAGCTGTCGTTCGTCCAAGATTATGTCTTTGCCTTTGATTCTACGCTTCAGTTTTTTAGGCCTTAACGGAGCCGCAATGTTAGCGTATTCGCCAAGTGGAAAGAAGATTCGGGTTGCCGTATCGCCGTCACTGCTGAGTATGTGCATTAATGGCGGCTGAGTGTCGTCAAATCGGCAGCGCGCAGCGGCTTCTTTTAGTAATACAACTTTGTTCGCCTCAATCGCAGGGTTGAGTAAAATTAAGGCATCGGCAAAGCGATTGATTTTCTTGCATGCTGTCGTGGTGTCGCTAAGCGATGCGTTTGATGCTACCAGGTCATTGAGTAATACATCATGCAAGGCTGACAAGACAATCGCACCACCAAAGCTATGGCCGATAATCACGTAGCTATTCTTAAACAGCTCTGTTTTATGTGACTCTGAGCGCCGACCTTGATCTTGTTGGTGTGCCTGAGCGACTAAGATTTGATGCAGTTTAGCGAAAATTTCGGTTGCCCCACCGGCTCCTACTTCCTCAGCTACTGACTTGCGCGCCCAATAGGTTGTCTCTTTCAAAAATGGGATAGTGGTCATTGCGCCCCGCCAGCCAAGGTAAAGGCCTATAACTTTACGCTTGCCGACCACTGAATTCTCAGCTGCGCGAGACAGAAATTGGCGAAATTGAACTACGTTCGAATCATTGTATCCGGCGTTGTGCTTCCA
>JBLHXJ010000050.1:0-14204 GCA_047629535.1 Arenicella sp.
AAATCAGGTGTTAATCGTAAGTCGAACTATACTACAATTCGCAGGTTACAAATCTGTAGGCTACTATTAAATGACCATTACTCGTTTCCCCCCATCACCCACTGGCTATCTTCATATCGGTGGCGCCCGAACTGCGCTTTACTCGTGGTTGCACGCTCGTCAGAATAACGGCAAGTTTGTGTTGCGCATCGAAGACACTGATTTAGAGCGCTCGACGCAACAGTCTGTGCAGGCTATCTTAGATGGAATGGACTGGCTAGGGCTTGACTACGATGAAGGCCCATACTATCAAACTGATCGCTTTGATCGTTATGAGAAAGTGATTAGTGATCTGTTGAGGGAGGGTAAAGCTTATCATTGTGAATGTTCCAAGCAGCGCCTTGATGAAATGCGTGAGAGCCAAAAAGCAAATGGTCAGAAGCCTAAATACGATGGCCGATGTCGCCAGCTTGGTTTGCCCGATGCCGAGAATACAGTGGTTCGATTTAAAAATCCGACCGACGGTGATGTGGTTATTCGCGATTTAGTAAAAGGTAATATTTCGATCTCGAATCATGAATTAGATGATTTGGTGCTGGCTAGACCAGATGGAGTTCCTACCTATAATTTGACCGTAGTAGTCGATGATATGGACATGCATATTAGTCACGTGATTCGCGGTGATGACCATATTAACAATACTCCTCGTCAGATCAATATTTTGAACGCGCTTGGAGCTGATCTTCCGCTTTACGCTCATGTGCCTATGATTTTGGGTGAGGATGGCGCGCGTATGTCGAAGCGCCATGGCGCGGTTGGCGTTATGCAGTATCGTGATGATGGCTTTTTACCAGAAGCCTTGTTGAACTACTTGGTTCGACTTGGCTGGTCCCACGGTGATCAAGAGTTATTTAGCATGGGTGAATTGCTAGAGTTATTTAAGGTTGAAGACGTGAGTCGTTCGCCGTCAACTTTTAACCCCGACAAACTGTTGTGGGTGAATCAGGAAAAAATCAAGGCTTTAGCGCCGAGCGCGCTGCTAGAAAAAAGTGCTTGGCACTTCGCTGTTGCTGGCAAAGAACTGCCATCTGGAGAGTACGCCGAGGCCGTGGTTGCGCTTATTCAAGAGCGCTGTAAAACGCTGATTGATGTGGTTGATCAGACGCGTTTCTTTTTTTCCGAGGTTGAGTCGTATGACCCGGCGGCACTGAAGAAGTGGGTGAAGCCGGTCTCGCCTGAGTTGCTTGGTGCGTTGATCATTAAGCTCGATGCATTAGATGATTGGTCGGCTGAGGGAGTGCAAACTTCGGTTCAGGCGGTGGTTGATGAAAACCAAGTGGGTTTTGCTAAAGTTGCCCAGCCGGTTCGTATTGCCGTGACTGGCGGCACCATGTCTCCGTCAATCGATGTCACATTAGAGTTGTTGGGTCGTGAAAAAAGCATACAACGGTTGCGCGCAGGCTTAAGCGCTTTTCAAGCGATCTTGGTGGAGCGGTGTTAAATCGCACAATTTGCGAGACACTATGTTTAGTTAGTCAGTGAAGTTTTGCTGATAATCAAATATATGTCTCGTCGGTGATTTTTTTTTAATAGATTCGTGACGCCTAACTTCATGGCTGCTAGAATCATTCTTGAAGTTTGTAATCGATTGCTTTGGTTCAGCTGAAAAGCATATTTTTGTTAGATATGGCCGCAGTTGAAATTAAAGGCTTGGCTTGTAATGCGAATCCGTTATAGACTTAGAAGCGAAAGTTCTGCTGTAGACGGAACCGAAAAAATAATAAATAAATTCTTACTCAATTGTTAAGACTGAAATTTTAGAAATGTGGCGCTTAAATGCCGGGTTTGTTGAGAAGCTCTAGTAGAGTTGATTTTCAATTTGATTTTATTTTTACCCAGTTCAAGTAAGGGTTAGCCTTAGGAGAAAATGATTACCTTGCTTGTGCGAGAGTGTGAACACTAATTGGTAAAAAACAGTGATGGCCGAGCTAACCATGTCTCAAGCTAGTCTAGTTATTTACCGTCGGAGTTTGCATTAGCGTTCAAGAGTCTTTGTTGATCTAATTTAATATTAGCTGTCAATAAAGGCGTGTGTTTAGTTACGTCGGTTTTATTTGAAACCTGTTTTCTTCTTTGAATGCAGTATGTTTAATGACAATCCGCTGGGCTTCCCGCTTTGGTGTTTCATCTTCATTCTGATATTTTGTTATAAAAGTTTCCGTACATACCAACGTGGGTATGTGAGGTTGATATAGTTGAATAACTGAATTTCAATTCTTCTCATCTGTACATCTGTTTCTACCGACCGCCTTGGTTTGGGTTCTATTGAGCTCTGATTCATGGTGTTAGTGGTAATTGTTTATGAGTTGCGAGGAATTTAAACGAATCAATTTTGTTGTATGGTGGCTTATTCCGGAATCTGGAATGAGGCGTCGACTAAGCAAGTTGATGATTATTGAATCTAGCTAAATAGATTTCATTACAAGAGGTTAAATCTAAAATGAAAAAATCTGTGTTGAATTGGATTGGTCAAGCGTTAGCAGTTGTTGCTATCGGTGCGACCGCTGTGACCCCTGCATTGGCGCAGACAGTCGACCAAGAGTTCGCTCGCGAGCTTAAATTGGTAGAAGGCTTGAAAGTCTATAACAAGCAACTTGAAGATCAGCTGAACGCGCAAACTGTCGCTAAGCGTGAAATCCTAGTGTCAATCGATAAGGCTAAAGACCTTGAGCCACAAGTTGCGCCGTTGTTGGGCAAAATGTTGGACGCTCTAGAGAAGTTCGTGAAAGCCGACCTTCCGTTTCAAAAAGAAGACCGTATGGCGAGTGTCTTCAAGTTGAAAGACTTGATGACTAACCCAGAAGCCACAACATCTAGCCGTTTCCGCAGCATTATGGATATTTATACGGTTGAGATGGAGTACGGCAATAATTATGAAGCTTATAAGGCAGTGCAAAATGTAAACGGCGAAGATATCGAAGTTGACATGTTGCGCATAGGTCGCGTGGCTTTGTATTTCCAAACTAAGGATCAAAAAGTATCGGCCATGTGGGACACTGCAAACAATGGGTGGAAAATCCTACCTTCTGATACAAACCGTAATATCCGCAAAGCGATTAAAGTGGCTGCAAAAACAACTGCCCCTGAATTGCTGAGCTTGCCACTTACTGCTCCGGAGGGCGTGTAACATGAAGCGTATTCTTACTGCCGTTGCTCTAGCAGCAACATTTGTACTTGCCCCTGTGCAGGCTCAAACTGTAGACCAGCTATTGAGTCAAGTTAAAAACGGCACTTTGCAAAAAAGCAAAGCCGCCATCGATCTGGAGCAGCGTTTTCGCTCGGCTGGTGCCGGTAAAGCTAGCATTGTAGCTAAATTGCTAGCTGATCGCGCCACATTGGAGTCGCGTAGCGACGCTTTAGAAGTGCGATATGCGGCCAACGACGAAGAGTTGGGTACGTTGCGTAACGATCGTCAAAGCTCGTTAGGCGACCTGAAAGATCTATTCGGTGCTATTCAACAAATTGTTGGTGAAGCTGAAGCGACTTTCGATACATCTTTAGTCTCGGCTGAATTTCCTGGTCGTGGCGCTAACTTTGCGACGATTACTAAAAAGGTATCTAATCAGGCGAACCAGTTAGTCACTGCCGATGAAATTGAGTCTGTATGGAAGGCTGTTTTCAACGAGATGGCGCAACAAGGCAAGATCACTAAGTTCACCGCCACTGTGGCGACGGCCGCTGGTGCCAAAGAAAGTCAAACTGTTGTTCGTGTAGGTAGCTTTAACCTTATTGGTGACGGCACTTTCTTGACCTACGGTAAAGGCGGTGTGGCTGAGTTGCCGCGCCAGCCAGATGGTCGTTTTCTTAGCCAAGCCGATGACCTATTTAATGCCTCCGCCGAAGGTGCTGTGTTCGCATTGGATCCAACTCAAGGTACGCTTCTTGGCGCCGCTGTTGAGGCTCCAAGCTTGATGGACCGCATTAATCAAGGTGGTTTAGTTGGTTATATCATCCTTGGGGTTGGTGCCATTGCGGCTGTTATCGCTTTGCTTAAGATTGTCACTTTGTTTGGTGTCTCGGCGGCTGTTAATAAGCAGGCTAAAAATCCAGGTTCTCCATCAGTTAAGAATCCATTAGGCCGCGTATTGAAAGCAGTTCAAGATAGCCCAAGCAAAGACACCGAAGCAATGGAGCTACGTTTGTCTGAAGCGATTATGAAAGAAACGCCAAAATTAACTTCTTGGTTGATGTTCCTAAAGATCGTTTCAGTAGTTGCGCCATTGGCTGGCCTGCTGGGTACCGTGCTCGGTATGATCACGACCTTCCAATCAATCACATTGTTCGGTGCTGGCGATCCAAAGCTTATGGCTGGCGGTATTTCGCAAGCACTAGTAACCACAGTTTGTGGTCTGGTTGTGGCTATTCCGATTGTATTACTTCATACAGCTGCGGCCTCGAAAGCCAAGCGCGTTGAAGAAATATTGGAAGAGCAGTCAGCCGGTATGGTTGCACGCCAGATCGAAGGCTAGTTATTGCTTTAGTAATAACTTACTTTGATCTCAGGCTTAACTCACGGGTATCTACGTTTTATTAGTAAAGCGCTAGTAGTTACTCGTGAGTCAGGCAAATAAGAAACTTGTTAACCATATACGTTAACCAGCAATAGAGGTTTCATCAGATGCCAGATTTTATTTTACTCGGTTATGAGTACATTCGAGATTTTATGGAATTGGGCGGCCCGGTTCTTTACTTAATCGCGTTGCTCCTAATTATCATGTGGTTCATGATAATTGAACGTATTTTCTATATTCGCGGCCCGCATAAGCGTGCTGTCGAAGCAGCAGTTGAAGAATGGGAAGCGCGGACAGAGCGAAGCTCTTGGACAGCGCATCAAGTTCGTGAGCAATTAGTCTCGACTGTAGGCAGTAAGCTTAAAGAAAACTTATCTATGATTCAGGCATGTGTGGCTCTCGCTCCGCTGTTTGGCTTGTTGGGCACTGTCACAGGCATGATCGAAGTTTTTCAGGTAATGGCTATCAATGGCACAAGCAACGCTCGTGCAATGGCTGGCGGAGTTTCTCGAGCAACGGTACCAACTATGGCTGGTATGGTCGCTGCGTTGTCTGGGCTTTTCTTGAGCTTTTGGTTGCAACGTAAATCAGAGCAAGAACGCGAATTATTGAACGAACACTTAACGCTTGATCATTAGATCGATCGAAGCCACGCAAACGACATTGGTTGTTGAAAGCCGATTAAAAGGCCGACCGCAACAATTGGGAGACAATAAATGAGAAGATTAAGAAGCAAGCAAGAAGATGACGCTAAGATTGACATCACTCCGATGTTGGACGTGGTGTTTATCATGCTTATTTTCTTTATCGTGACCGCTAGCTTTATTAAAGAAAGTGGTGCAAAAGTAGTCAAGCCTGAAGCCGAAAATGCTGAAAAGCATCCTAAGGCGACAGTGCTGCTGGCGATCGATGAAAACAACGAAATTTGGTTGGACCGCAGAGTTATTGACCCACGTGCTATCAAGGCGAATATCAGTCGCTTACTCGCTGAAAGCCCAGAGGGCGAAGTGATTGTCCAGGCTGACATTGAATCAAATGCTGAGACTGTGCTGAAAGTAGTCGATGCTCTTAAAGATGCGGGCATCTTGATTCCAACTATCGCGACTAAGTCGGAGTAATTACTATGGCAAAACCTATTTCATTCCTGCTGTCTCTATTGGTAACGTTGACTCTCATCGCCGCCATGTACGCTCTGATTAAGATGAAGGATCCGGAGCTAAACAATAAGGAAGCATTTAAGCTACCCAAGTTTACCTATGTCGCCAAGAACGAAGACGTTCAAACGATTACACCAAAACCGACTCGTCCGGACGAAGTTCAAGAGCAACCAGATGTGCCTGATACAAAAATCGTGCCAGATCGTGTTGATGTAAACTCTGATCTTGGCCTTGGTGCGGTTAAAGTTGGTATCAACCGAGATTTGAAAGGCTTTAACTCGAACGATGGTGAGTATCTGCCTATCTTTCGTGCTCCTCCGATCTTTCCTCGTCGTGCCTTAGAGCGAGGAATCTGTGGCTGGGTTGAATTGACTTATACCGTTACTTCGGCGGGTACCACCAAAGATGCAGTAGTGATACAGAGCTCTTCGAGCATGTTTGAACGTAATGCTCTTAAGGCTGCGTTGAAATATAAATATAAGCCTCGCCAAGTCGGTGGTAAGGCAGTAGACGTACCAGGCGTTGCAATTCTTATCTCATTTAAGGTTGACGGCCAAGATTGTTAGATCGACTGTTTAAATTAGACGAGATATCTAACTAACTAGCGAATAACCTCATATAAATAGTAGCCGACGTTGTATCGAACAACGATCTCAATTGAAGCTACTTAAAGGTGAAAAAAATGATCAAATTGACATTAATCAAAAATACGTTAAGACCTCTTATCAGCGCAAGCTTGAGTGTCGCCATAATGCTGCCGTTGCTGGCAGTTGTTGAGGTAACGGTTGTAGATGCACAGCAGGCGCAGGCACAAACATCTAAGCAAAAAACCAAGCCTAAGACAAAGAAGGTTCAGTCTATTCGCCAAAAGCACATCAAGACATTTGAGAAAATTCAAGAAGCTTTCGAGATAGAAGATAATACCGAAGTTGCTCGCCTCTTAGACAAAATGTCGAAAGAGGAAGATTTAAACAATATTGAAAAAGCGTATATCGCAAATTATCGTGGCAATATTTGTTTTGCTAGTGACCGATTGGATTGCGCATTACGTGAGTTTAAAAACGTCACAGCAACACGAGAAGGTCTGCCCGATAGCTTTTATGACCAAATGCTCTACGTAATTGCTCAAGTTTTGTTTTCGCAAGAAAAATATCGTGAAGCCTTAGGCTACGCTCAAACTTGGTTCAAAACCCAAGAGAACCCGAGTGCCGATGCGTTTATGTTAGTCGGCCAAGCCCATTACATGCTTAAGGAATACGATAAGTCGTTGCCGAATGTTCAAAAAGGTATCGCCAAATACATTGAGTTGGGTGCTGTGCCCAAAGAAGGTTGGTTAAACCTACTGAGCAGCATCTATCGTCAAAAAAATGACTATAAAAAAATGTTGCCTGTTGTAAAGCAATTGGTTCTGCACTATCCGAAGAAAACTTACCTGCTAACGATGGCTGGTATCTTTAACGAGTTGGATGATCAGCCGCGGATGACGGCAATGTATCAAGCGATGTACGATCGGGGTCTTTTGGCCAATGAGTCAGAGCTGGTTACCTTGGCCTCATTAGAAATGAGTCAAGAAAATCCATTTCATGCATCTGAGATTATGAAGAAGGGCTTTGCCTCAGGTGTGGTAAAGAAGAACCTAAAGAACTATCGCTTGTACTCGCAAGCACTATACGCCGCTCGTGAATACGATGCTGCATTAGATCCGCTTTCGAAAGCAGCTAAGCTGTCGAAGGATGGCAAGTTATATAACCAATTAGGCCAGTCTTTTGTTGCCTTAAATCGATGGCGCGAAGCGGAAGCGTCGCTAAATAGTGCCATCAATAAAGGCGGTTTGACCAACGCTGGTCAAACATTAATCAGTAAAGGTTTAACTCAGTTTGAACAGAAGAAGTTTAAAGCTGCAGAAATAACATTCGTACGAGCTCAAAAATACGAAAAAGTTTCTAAAACAGCGTCGAACTGGATTAAGTATGTAAAAGCCGAAGTGCGCCGATTGAAAGAACTAGATGCTCCGATTCAAGAGATTGATACGAGTGTAGAGCCGACAATTAGCTAAGCTAGTAATAAAACTGGTAATTATTCCGCGATCTTTGATTCGCTGAATAAGAGCATGAATTTACCAAGCCGATTTCAGGCTTGGTCACCTTAAGAGGTTAAGTATGGGTACAGCAGTACTAAAATCAGTGGTTAGAAAGAGCTTGTTAGGCATTGCATTAATTGCCTTGGTTCCGACTTCAGCGTATGCCGAAAGAACAGACGATATTGTTAAAAGTAATAGCAAGCGTTTGAAGGACGGTGCCGCCTCGCAAAAGCGTATCGATGATACGTCTGAGCGAACTGAGAAAATCGTCTCGCAGTATCATCAGCAACGTAAAAATGTTGAGGTACTTAAGAAATTTAATGAGCGACTTCGCCGAACTCTTACCGCACAACAAGTGGCAATGACAAAGCTAACGCAGTCAATTGAAGACGCGTCTCTAATCGAACGTCAGATCGTACCGTTGATGTTGAGTATGGTGGATGGACTCGAGAAATTTATAGCCGCTGACGTTCCATTCAAGTTGCAAGAGCGTAGAGCTCGCTTAGCTCGAATTAAAGGCTATTTGACTAACGCGAATATCTCCGCGGCCGAACGTTTTCGGCAAGTTTTAGACGCTTACTCGATCGAGAACGCGTACGGCCAAAGCATTGACGCCTTCATAGAAGAGTTGCAACTCGACGGCACGGCTAAAACCGTTAACATTCTTCAAATTGGTCGCTCTGGTTTGTACTATCAAACTATTGATGGCTCTCAATCTGGCTATTGGGATAAGGTGGCGATGCAGTGGCAAGCCTTAGACGCCTCACATAACGCCGGTATTACTAAGGCGATTCGTATCACTCGAGGCAAAGAGGTCAATGACCTAATGACGTTGCCAGTTGCGGCTCCGGAGGCTATCTAATATGAGCACTGTTTCTAGAATCGATATGGGCATTAAACCTGTTATGCAAAAGTTGACAAAAGCATCCGTAATTAGTCTTACCGCTCTTACAATCATGTTTGGAGCCGGAAATATCCAAGCCCAAACGTTGGATATTGAAAAGGTTTATAGCACCACACAGCGTGCTGCTGGCAAAGAACGAAGTATTAATGCGGCACGTGAAAACTCTTTTAAAGCTGAGCGAAGTAAGCAACAGGGGCGTTTAAACGCAATGACCAATGAGCGAGGTCGTCAAGAGCGCATTGGTAAAGACCTTGAACGCACTTTTGACGGGAATGAGATCAAGATCATTGTTTTGCAAGAAGAGCTAGCAAAAGAGCTTGGCGATCTGAAGCAATTATTTGGCGTTATTCAGCTATCAGCATCAGAAGCCCAGGAGGCGTATAAAAGCTCTTATATTAGTGCTCAATACCCTGGTCGTTCGGAGACCCTCCGGCAGATGGTTGCAAAAATGTCTAGTTTGACTGAGCTGGTTTCGATCGATGAAATTGAAGGTCTTTGGTATCAGCTACAGAATGAAATGACTGAGCAAGGTAAGATTGTAACTTATACCGCGCCAGTACGATTTAAGATTGGTGAAGAGCTAGGCGATGATGGTAAATCTTATCCTGTGTTTGAAGCTCAAGACCGTCAAGTTACTCGCGTTGGTGTTTTTAGCGCAGTGAGTGGCAGTGACATTCTTACCTACAACGACGCCACTGGTTTTACCGCCTTAGATAGGCAGATGGGTGGCAGTCGTGCCGCGTTTACAGGCTTATCTGAAAATCTCCAATCATTGTCTACTGGTGTAACTCCATTTATGCTCGATCCGAGTAAGGGAGTCCTTTCAAGAGCGTATGTTCAAGAGCCAACCATTGCCGAGAAAGCGAAAGAGGGCGGTGTCGTCGGCTATGTTATTATGGGTTTAGGTCTGATCGGCGTGTTAATCGCGGCCTTTCGCATCCTTATCTTGATGGCAGTTGAGGGCAAAGTTAAGAAGCAATCGCGTGATTTGAAGCGCCCATCTCTTGGCAATCCACTTGGCCGAGTGATTAAAGTTTTTCAAGACAATCCAACAACAGATCCTGAATCCATGGAACTGAAGCTAGGTGAGGCAATGCTCAAAGAGTCTCCAAAGCTCAATGCATGGGTTATGTTTCTTAAAATCATCGCTGTTGTTGCTCCGTTACTTGGCTTGCTGGGTACGGTTACAGGCATGATTCAAACCTTTCAGGCAATCACACTTTATGGTGCGGGTGATCCTCAAACTATGGCCGGTGGCATCTCGCAGGCATTAGTCACTACTGTGTTGGGTCTGATTGTGGCAATTCCGATGGTGTTTTTGCACTGGTTGGCGTCAAGCCGTGCTAAGCGTATCGAGGGTGTTCTCGAAGAACATGCCGCTGGTTTGATCGCCGAACAGTATGAAGGTAACGCCAAATAGTCTGTTCGCAGCTAGATATAAAAGCGTTTACGTTTAAAAATAAATCCATTGAGCATGACTTAGACAGCGTGCTCACAAGAGGAAACATTAAATGAAAAGATTAGGTAAAAATAATACCGAAGAAGAAACCGATATCGATATCACTCCCATGTTGGACGTGGTGTTTATCATGTTGATCTTTTTTATCGTTACAGCAAGTTTTGTTAAAGAATCTGGTATCGATATTAATAAGCCAGCCGCGTCTAATGATCCACCTAATCCAGATGCACCTAAGCCGATCGTGATCGAAATTGATAAGCTTAATGAGATTCGTATTGACCGGAATATAGTTGATTTTCGAGCTATTAAAGCCACCGTGACGCGCTTGCGTGCTGAGCGTCCAGATGCCGCCGTGGTTGTTAAGGTTCATCCTAAAGCGCAGACGAAGGCGATTGTACAAGCGATTGATGGTATTAAATCCGCTAACGTTTCTCAGCCAACAATCACCCTAAGCGAGGGCTAGCTAGGGTTATTATTAGCTAAATTGTTATATAAAAAAGCGTGCTTATTGGCACGCTTTTTTATTGCGTAGTATGTTTTCTGATAGCGGCCTGAGTTTTCCGATGCGAGACCCTCGCCTTCTTTCTTGAACAATGAAAGGCACGATGTTTTGGCTAAGAGGTAGTCAGTTCGTGAGCGTTTACCCAGCGGAAACCTAATCTCAAGTCTGTTTAAAAATTGCCCGATCTGGTCAATTTTTCGCTTAATCCCCGCTGATAAGGGTTATCCTCGCCAGCTAATTCTAGGCTTCAGCCGGTTTCGCCTTGTACCAACATACTGAAGCCATAATGTTCGTAATCGATGCAATTCGAGCTGCCAAGCATTTATCTATCTGTCTCCGCTTTAGTCGTGGTTGAACGATTTGGCACAATAATAATTTATTTTGAGTCGCTGTCGTGTTGTAGTATTAATTGACTATCTGCGTCAGCGGATTGAACGTAACCACTTGGAACGAAAATGATTAAAGTTGCAATTAACGGTTTCGGCCGAATTGGCCGTAATATTTTACGGGCACTATATGAGAATGGCTATCGAGATAAAGTCGAAGTGGTCGCTATCAATGATCTCGCTCCGACTGAGTCCAATGCACACCTATTGCAATATGACACTACCCATGGGCGCTTTAACGCCAAGGTCGAGTTTAACGATGACAGCATCTCAATCGACGGCGTTACAATACCTGCGTTTATGCAAAGAGACCCGTCAAAACTCCCTTGGGGCGATCTTGACGTAGATATCGTGTTTGAATGCACTGGCTTCTTTCGAGCCAGGGATAAGGCTGACCTGCACATCCAGGCAGGTGCCAAAAAAGTGCTGGTGTCGGCTCCAGGAAAAAAACTTGATGCCACTATAGTCTTTGGTGTTAATCATGCCAAGCTGCTTAAAACTGATCGATTTGTATCAAATGCTTCATGCACCACCAACTGTTTGGCGCATATAGCCAAGGCCATGAACGATAGTATCGGAATCGAGAGTGGCTTAGCTAATACCGTACACGCGTATACCAATACCCAGAACCTACTTGATTCGTATCACAAAGATAAGCGTCGCGGGCGAGCTGCAAACTATTCGATGATTCCGACTTCAACCGGATCAGCCAAGGCAATTGGCAGCGTGATTCCGGAGCTTGATGGCAAGCTCGATGCCGTCGCTGTGAGGGTGCCGACACTCAATGTATCGCTTTTGGATTTCACTTTTGTGCCTAGTAAGTCCGCTGAGATCGGCGAGATTGAGGCAATCTTTCAGCAGTATGCTCAAGGCAGAGAGACTGTATTTGAGCTTAATAGACAACCTTTAGTATCGATAGACTTCAACCATAACCCCGCATCGTGCATTGTGGACCTTGCGCAAACCCGAATCACCACTGGGCTGATTAAGGTACAGGCTTGGTACGACAACGAGTGGGGTTTCTCAAACCGTATGCTAGACACCGCGTTGGCTATGTCTCGGGCAGACTAAATCGATTCGCATCCCTGCCGCTAATGTTGGGTAAATCATAGCACCAGAAAACTTTCATTTACCTGCCGCCAGGCTTCGATACTGCTAAGTTACTCGAGGCTTCCCACTGAACTCAACTACCTATAAAACTTAATAATGAGCACTTCCTCGATTAGTACTTCCATCCGAAAATCTCTAGAAACGCTCGCTATAAGGGACCTTGCAGTAGGGATTAGAGATCGATTTAAGTCAGACCCTGATCGAGTAGATCGCTATAGCCTCGATTTAGATCAGTTTTATATTGATTTGAGCAAAACCCATATTAGCGATGACTTACTGACTACCTATATTAATTTTGCTAAGGAGATAAACTTTGAAGTGAAGAGGGCGTCTTTTTTTGCCGGAGAGCGGATCAATAACTCAGAGGATCGTTCGGTACTCCATACCCTATTAAGAGATACCGATAATCAGGGCATCGCAATCAGCGATAAGCAAATTCAAAAGCAGGCTCAGGTGTCCAAAGCCCAATTTGTTGCGCAATACCACTTAATCCAAGAGCAGCTCTCGAAGCGAGAACATGCGATCAAAGATATTATCCATGTCGGCATCGGTGGTTCGTCACTCGGCACTCAACTTCTATTTGAGGCTCTGAAGGGTTTGGGTAGTCCAATTAATATTCATTTTATCGGTAATATTGATGGCCACCAATTGGTCGATGTGCTGGATCAATGCGAGTTAGCTAGCACCTTAGTTATCGGTGTTTCTAAGACATTCACTACGGCCGAGACCTTACAAAATCTTGATTCGATCGCCCGCTGGTTTAAGGCGGGCGGCACGAGCAATCCGTTATCCCACTTCTATGCTGTGACCGCGGCACCTTCAATGGCAGAAGAATATGGCATCCGCTCGCAGAATGTCGTGTCATTCCCCGATTGGGTTGGTGGTCGATACTCGGTATGGTCGTCAGTATCTTTGTCAGTTGCATTGCTTATCGGGATTGAAAAATTCGAAGAGTTTCTATCGGGCGCCGCCGAAATTGATCGTCATTTTTACACTCAAGATCTAGACTCAAATGCTTGCTTCATCGCCGCTATGCTAGATCACTACTATGTTAATTTTCTAAATGTTAAGTCGCGAGCCATTTTTGCATACGACTATCGGTTGCGATCTTTGGTTGACTATCTGCAGCAGCTTGAAACAGAAAGCAACGGTAAGGACCGTCAACGTGACGGTAGCCCGGTAGATCAACAGACCTCACCGGTGGTTTGGGGTGGTGTTGGTACCGACGTGCAGCATTCTGTATTTCAGATGTTACATCAGGGTACCTCCTTGATTCCATCCGAATTTATATTGGTGCAAAAGCCTGATCACGATCTAGCGGATCACCACCAACAACTGCTGGCAAATGGCTTGGCACAACCTGCGGCGCTATTGGCCGGTCAAGACGCAGATACGATTAATCGAATTCACGCTGGAGACGGCCTTACAGGGCTTGCCAAGAAAGCCAAAATATTCTCGGGTAACCGGCCTTCAACTACAATCCTACTCGAGCAGCTTACGCCTAAGGCTTTAGGTGCTTTGTTAGCATTCTATGAGCATCGCGCGTTTTGCTTCGGGGTATTGGCAAATATCAACTCCTACGATCAAATGGGTGTAGAGTTGGGCAAGCGCTTAGCAACCCAGGTTATGCCATTGCTGGCACCCGACCAGGCACAAAAAAACGCGGAGGGCTTTGACCCATCCACGCTTAGTTTGCTAAGTAAGGTACGAAGCAGCTAGTTTAATCTGAACTGCACCTTGGTTGAAATCGAGGTGCTACGCACGGCCAAACCATTTGTTTGGTTACGTGCAGGTGAAAAGCGCCATTTCTTTACTGATTTGATTGCCGCGTCTTCGAATGTACCACTCGGCTCTGATTGAAGCACAGTAACATCGACAGGTCGGCCATCGGTATCAATAAAGAACCGCACCTGAACCCAACCTTCTGTATTGTTCTTCAACGCGCGCGACGGATAACGAGGCGCTTCTCGGCTGATAATCTTCGCGGGGATGATTTTTGGAGGCTCTGGCTTTGCTTCTTCCGCTGCCGCCGCTTCTGATTCCGTCGTTGCCTCAG
>JBLHXJ010000051.1:0-13971 GCA_047629535.1 Arenicella sp.
CAGTTGAATGTTGTCTAAAGGATTGCCTTTGACGACGACAATATCGCCACACTTACCAACACTTAGTGAGCCGAGGTTATCCGACTCGCCGAGCCGGTCAGCGGCGTTCACGGTCGCCGCGGTAATCGCTTGCATTGGTCGCCCTGACTACTTATCTATCCGTCATCCTGAGCTCAACTATCCGTCATCCTGAGCTCAACTATCCGTCATCCTGAGCGCAGCGAAGGATCTCACTATTACAACGAGATCCTTCGCTGCGCTCAGGATGACAACAGGCTGCGCTGAGGATGACAACAGGCTGCGCTGAGGATGACAACAGGATGCGCTGAGGATGACAACAGGCTGCGCTCAGGAGCTTCAAGTCAACTTACATTGTTGTTTGCTTAGTTAACCTTAACCACTGCCCCACCTTTCATCACAAAGCTAATATTCTCAAGCAGTTGAATGTTGTCTAAAGGATTGCCTTTGACGGCGACAATATCGCCATACTTACCAACACTTAGTGAGCCGAGGTTATCCGACTCGCCGAGCAGGTCAGCGGCGTTCACGGTCGCTGCGGTGATCGCTTGCATTGCTGTCATGCCATTGTCGACCATCAGTTTAAATTCTTGCGCATTGTCACCGTGATTTGAAACGCCGCTATCGGTGCCAAAGGCAATCTTCACACCAGCCTTAAACGCTTTGGCAAAGTTAGTTTTAAGTTGCGGGCCAATCGCCGCCGCTTTAGGGCGAATGATTTCTGGAAAATAGCCATCTATCTTGGCTTTTTCAGCGACAAACTCACCGGCCAAAATAGTGGGTACTAGGTAAGTGCCATACTTTTTCATTAGGCTGCGAGTTTCATCGTCCATCAAGGTGCCATGTTCGATGCTATTGATGCCAGCTCTGATCGCTCGCTTCATGCCCTCGGCGCCATGTGCGTGAGCCGCTACTTTGAAGCCATAGTCTTTAGCCGCGGCCATAATAGCTTCCAGCTCGTCGTCCATGAACTGCGGGTTCTGACCACTCTTGGCGGTGCTTAGTACTCCGCCTGTGGCGGTTATCTTAATGAGATCGGCACCTTCTTTATAGCGTTGACGAACCGCTTTACGCGCTTCAGCAGCACCGTTGATGACCCCATCTTTAGCGTGTGGGTCACCCATTATGTCAGCTCGATGTCCATTGGTTGGGTCGGCATGGCCGCCGGTGGTCGCCAACGACTTACCGGCGGTGAATATACGCGGGCCTCGAACGAGCCCTTGGGCAATTGCGCCGCGTAGCGATTTGGTAATGGTGCCGTCATCGCCCAAGTTACGCACGGTTGTGAAGCCTGCATCTAGCGTCACTTCGGCGTACTTAACCGCTTTAAAAGCGTAGTCGGCGGTGTTTAGTGTAAAACCTTCTATGTACGAGCGAGCGCTACTTTGCGAGGTTAAGTGCACATGCATATCGATCAAGCCTGGCAGGCAGGTTGAATCGCTTAAATCGACAATTTTTGCGCTTGAGTCAAGACCCATCGAGCCAGTGCCATTTATCGCACTGATGCGGCCATCGGTGATTTCGAAGCTGCGTGGCCCACTTAGAGTTTGCTTTTCTACATCAACTGTAGCCCCACAATTAACAATAACATCAGCGGCAAATAGATTGCTGCTGAGTAGGCTAATGCTGAGCGCGACAAGAGATTTTTTCATGTTGTTTTTATGCCTGTGTTTATCGGTTTAAATACCCTAACACATGATAGGCTTGCGTTTCGTTCACAGCAAAACTTAACGGTAAGTTCCGACGCCTTATGAAGAACAATCTAGGTCTTATTTACGCACTTGCAGCGTATACCTGGTGGGGTTTTATTCCAATATTCTGGAAGCAGCTTAGTCATGTCGATAGCATTGAGATCGTGATGCATCGCATGGTGTGGGCTTGCGTTTTAGTGACCCTGCTAATTGTTGTCAGTCGGCAGTGGCGAGAATTCAAAGTTTTGTTTTTGCAGCCAAAATTATTGTTTAAACTGTTTATTGCATCAGCTCTGGTGTCAATCAACTGGGCGGTGTTTATCTGGGCGGTTAATACCGGTCACTTAGTTGAAACCTCGTTGGGCTATTTCATGAATCCGCTGATCAGCGTTGCGCTCGGTGTGGTTATATTTGGAGAGGTCCTGCGTCGAGGCCAGATAGTAGCTTTGTCGGTGGCTGCGCTTGGCGTGATCTATCTGGTGGTGTCGTATGGTGAGCTGCCTTGGATATCATTAGTGCTGGCGATAAGCTTCGCCTTGTACAGTGCGGCCAAGAAATCAGTCAGTGTGCCAGCGACACACGGCTTGGCAATTGAGACAATGTTCTTTTTTATACCCGCATCGATCTATTTGTTTTACATTCAAACGCAAGGCAGTGGTCAGTTCTTTGATGGCCCCAGCAATTCTTGGATGCTGGTTCTGGGCGGCTTGTTTACGCTTGTCCCGCTAGTGCTTTTCGCCGCGGCAGCCAAGAGAATAAGCATGACCGCGCTGGGTATGACTCAATATATTGGGCCGACACTACAATTGTTAATCGGTGTGCTGATATACGGCGAGCCTTTCGGTTCGCATACAATGATCGCCTTTGGCTTTATTTGGCTGGCATTGGGTATTTATTCTGTAGATCAGCTACGCCACCAAACTGGTCTGCGCCGATGGCGTAAGGCTCAAGCAATAAAAAACGCCTAGCTAAATTAACTTATTTAGCTAGGCGTCAGAGACATCATCGAATTACTAAGAGTCTATCGGCTTAAGTAACCCATCGCTTCTTCCATGCCTTTTAGGGTAAGCGGGTACATGCGGTCGTCCATTAATTCTTGAATTATTTTGGTCGAATGCGTGTGTTGCCAATATTGCTTAGGGGTAGGGTTTAGCCACACCATTTTGTCGTAGTTGTCATTAAAACGCTTTAGCCAGTTTGCACCAGGTTCACGATTCATAAAGTCGATGCTGCCACCTGAATGAGTGATCTCATAGGTCGCCATAGCCGCATCACCAATGAAGATGATTTTATAATCGCTGCCGTACTTACGTAAGATATCGTGCGTTGCGGTGACTTCGTCGTAACGCATTTCACTGTTCTGCCACAGCCCATCGTAAATAAAGTTATGGAAGTAGAAATACTCCATATGCTTGAACTCGATACGCGCAGCACTGAACAGCTCTTCGCAGGTCTTCACGTATGGGTCCATTGAACCACCTACGTCGAATAGCAAGAGTACTTTAACCGCGTTACGTCGCTCGGGCACCATCTTGATATCAAGCAGGCCGCCGTTGTGCGCGGTGGAGTGAATGGTGTCAGCTAGGTCTAGCTCGTCTTCGGCGCCAGAGCGTGCGAATTTACGCAAACGGCGCAATGCCATTTTAATATTACGTGTGCCGAGCTCAATGCTATCGTCTAAGTCCTTAAAGTCGCGCCTGTCCCAAACCTTAACCGCCGTGCCATTACCACCTTCGCCACCAACCCGAATACCTTCTGGGTTGAAACCGCCATTGCCGAACGGTGAAGTACCGCCAGTGCCGATCCATTTATTGCCACCCTCGTGACGCTCTTTTTGCTCTTCGAGGCGTTTCTTAAACGTTTCGATTAACTCTTCGAGCCCGCCAAGGCTTTCGATTTTGGCTTTTTCTTCGTCGGTCAACGTTTTAAGAAACTCGGTGCGTAGCCAGTCTTCAGGAATCAAGGCTTCGATGAAGTCGTCGACCTTTTCGAGTTCGCTAAAGTGAGCCTTAAACGCGCGATCGTACTTATCGAAGTTCTTTTCATCTTTGACCATGATGGTACGGGCAAGATAATAGAACTGCTCCATGTCGGCGAAGACAATGCGGTGTTCTAGCGCGGTGATTAAGTCTGACAGTTCACGAAAGGTGACCGGCAGCTTTTGACGGCGTAGAGTTTGGAAAAAATTAAGCAGCATCTTGAATTACAGGCTTATTGGTTGCGCGTTTCGCGACGATGCATAAACGCGAGGCGCTCAAGCAATTGAACGTCTTGCTCGTTCTTTAGTAATGCGCCATAAAGAGGTGGAATCGCCTTATGATTATCGCGATCCTTTAGAATCTCATCTGGTATGTCATCGGCCATTAACAACTTCAACCAATCGATAAGCTCAGAAGTTGATGGTTTCTTCTTCATGCCGGGTACTGAGCGCACTTCAAAGAACACGTCTAGCGCTTCCTTAACTAAGCTTTGCTTAGCTTTGGGATGATGCACCGAGACAATTTGCTCCATGGTATTGCGGTCAGGGAAGTTAATGAAGTGGAAGAAACAACGACGCAAAAATGCATCTGGTAATTCTTTTTCATTGTTCGAGGTGATGATGATGATCGGGCGGTGCTTGGCCTTAATCGTTTCACCGGTTTCATAAACAAAGAACTCCATTTTGTCGATCTCGACCAACAAGTCATTCGGGAACTCGATGTCCGCTTTGTCAATTTCGTCGATCAGTAGCACGACTTGCTCGTCACTTTCAAAGGCTTCCCACATTTTGCCTTTATCGATGTAGTTACCAATATCGTTGACATCGGCGTCGCCCAATTGCGAATCGCGTAGGCGTGATACCGCATCGTACTCGTACAAGCCTTGCTGAGCTTTGGTGGTTGACTTGATATGCCACTGAATTAAGCGCTTGCCCAAGGAGGCCGCTACTTCTTCTGCCAACATCGTTTTACCGGTACCAGGCTCGCCTTTGATCAAAAGAGGGCGCTGGAGGATGATGGACGAGTTTACCGCGAGGCTTAGGTCGTCGGTTGAGATATAGCTGTCGCTGCCGTTAAATTGCATTTTTCACCTGCACAGATTCCAAAGTTGGTATATTTCTATAGGCCTAAGCACAACTGTCGCGCAATAATAAAATTAAACATTCTATTTTTTGCGACCCTATGCTGAGGTCTCTTCTAATTTAGCGACGCAGTATAGAACAACAACCTCAATATTTTGTATGCCTAGCAATCAATATCAGTCATCAATGTTCGATAAGCAGACACATGTCTTGAAACTTTTTGAGGCAGAGGTTGAATATCGGCCTGAATTTTACCAAAGTGACCGAAGTTGGGTCTTGTACGATCAAGTTTTAGAGCAAACAGAGTGGCGACAAGATCGACTCACAGTCTATGGCAAAGAGCATCTGGCGCCGAGGTTGTCGTGTTGGTTCGGTGAGCCGTGGATGAATTACTCTTATTCTAATCACACCATGACGGCCTCGGCGCTCACCCCCCTACTGCTTGAGATTAAAAACGATATCGAAACACGCACCGGCGATCACTTTAATAGCGTACTGGTTAACTACTATAGAGACGGCCAAGATTCGAACGGTTGGCACAGCGATGACGAACCTGAGTTAGGCGACAAGCCTGTTATCGCATCGCTGAGCCTTGGCGCGCCGCGTGATTTTCATCTCAGGCATAAAATTGAAAAGTCCGAAAAGCATAAAATGTCACTCGAAAATGGAAGCTTGCTGTTGATGCGCGGCACCACTCAGGCTCGCTGGCAGCACCATATTCCCAAACGAGCTAACGCTGAAGGTCGCATAAATCTGACCTTTCGAACGATTATCAAACCCACCGAGGCGGTTCGCAGCGGCAATATTTAGCGGTTTAAGCTAGTAATATCTCGGTTTTAGCTTAGCGATCTAGGTTTTTCGCGCTAAACAGCCATCAAGACTGAATTTTCGGCCTTAGAGATTTGGAAATCGCTCGATTATCGGTAAAATACGCGCCCCAAATACTTTTAAGTGAAAGTGTTTCCAGAGTGTGTGTTTTGCATAATTGAGTATCGTCATGACTGAATCATCTATTTCTAAAATCAGAGTTGAAATGCAAGTTGAAACTAATTCGGTGCCGAAACCGTCGGCCGACTTAGCCGCCGCGTCTAACTCGCGAGCCGGGGTAACCTTGGCCGCCGGCGTGAGCCCGAAAAAGGTGTTTATTAAGACCTTTGGCTGTCAGATGAACGACTATGATTCTAATCGTATGCTCGACTCTTTAAACCATTCTCACGGGGTTGAAGCGACTAAAGTTGAAGCCGATGCCGACATCCTTTTGCTCAACACCTGCTCGGTGCGCGAGAAAGCACAAGAAAAAGTGTTTCATCAATTGGGCCGCTGGAAGCATCTAAAAACTAAGAACCCCGATCTTGTTATCGGTGTTGGCGGCTGCGTTGCATCTCAAGAAGGCGATGCAATCATCAAACGAGCGCCTATTGTCGACATAGTGTTTGGCCCACAGACACTGCATAAGCTGCCACAAATGTATGATGAGGTGCGCAAAAATCACAGCCCATCGATCGACATTTCATTTCCAGAAATGGAAAAATTCGATAACTTGCCGGCGCCCAAAGTTGACGGCGTCACCGCGTTTGTTTCAATTATGGAAGGCTGTAGTAAATATTGCTCATTCTGCGTGGTGCCTTATACCCGTGGTGAAGAGTTCTCGCGTCCGTTCGACGATGTGTTGGCCGAAGTTAATTCATTGGCCGAGCAGGGTATTCGCGAAGTCACGCTACTGGGGCAAAACGTGAACGCTTATTGGGGCAAAATGCACGATGGCTCAGTCGCCGATTTCGCGCTGTTGATTCGCTATGTGGCCGAAATTGAAGGCATAGAGCGACTGCGCTACACCACCTCACACCCATTAGAGTTTACTGATAGCTTGATCAACGTGTATGCCGACGTGCCTAAGCTGGTGAATCATTTACATCTGCCAGTACAGTCAGGCTCAGATTCAATTTTGGCCGCCATGAAGCGTCGTTAC
This sequence comes from Arenicella sp., assembly GCA_047629535.1. Taxonomy (GTDB): domain Bacteria; phylum Pseudomonadota; class Gammaproteobacteria; order Arenicellales; family Arenicellaceae; genus Arenicella. Next base: position 6,740 of record JBLHXJ010000051.1, read on the forward strand.
AAAACCGCTGATTACGTAAAGATCATCGAAAAGATTCGCAAGATTCGCCCTAATATGAGCATGTCTTCAGATTTCATTATCGGTTTCCCCGGTGAGACAGATCAAGATTTTGAAGACACTATGGAGCTGATCGAAACCATTGGTTACGATTTGTCATTTAGCTTTATCTACAGCGCTCGGCCAGGAACACCTGCCTCAGATCTAGCCGACGATGTGCCGATGGAGGTTAAGAAGGCTCGTCTCGCTCGCTTGCAGAAACGCATTACCGAAATGGCGTTTGGAATTAGCGAGAGCATGGTCGGCTCAGTGCAAACCGTGTTAGTTGATCGCCCTGCACGTAAAGACCAAACTCAAATCTCTGGTCGTACCGAGAATAATCGCGTAGTTAATTTTGATGGCTCGCACGACCTAATTGGTCAGTTTGTTGATGTCACCATCACCGAGGCTCTGCCGAACTCTCTAAGGGGCGTAATGGTCTAGTTTAAGCGGTAAACGCTTTCAAGCCAGCCAGCCTTTTGCTGGCCCCGCCCGCCGGCGAGGTCGATCAGGCGTTGTTGTTAACATCGCAATAACGCGAATGCGGGCAAAATAGATTCCTCTAAACCCCTCACAGGTGTAAAGTCGGCTACCAGACTTAACCTGCAGCCCTTTAGTACTAGACCATGTCAGATAAAAATCTAAACAAACACAGTGCCACTATTACCCAACCTAAATCTCAAGGCGCGGGCCAAGCTATGTTGTACGGCACTGGTTTAACCCGAGCTGATATGAGTAAGGCGCAAATTGGCATAGCCAGTGTTTGGTGGGAAGGCAATACCTGTAATATGCATCTCAACGACCTGGCCGCACACGTCAAAAAAGGCGTGGTTGATGCTGGCTTAGTTGGCATGCGCTTTAACACTATTGGCGTCAGCGACGGCACTACTAACGGCACCTCGGGCATGGCCTATTCGCTGCAATCGCGGGACATCATCGCTGACTCGATTGAAACCGTGATGGCGGCTCAATTTTACGATGGCTTGATTGCGATTCCCGGATGCGATAAAAATATGCCTGGTTGTTTAATTGCTATGGCGCGTTTAAACCGACCCGCCATTATGGTCTACGGCGGTTCAATTAAACCGGGTGTTCATAACGGCCAAAACTTGGATATTATTTCGGCCTTCCAAGCTTACGGTCAGTTTCTAGTTGAAACGATTACCGACGAAGATAGACAGCAAATCGTAGAAAAATCGTGTCCAGGCGCGGGTGCCTGTGGTGGCATGTACACTGCCAACACTATGGCCAGTGCAATTGAAGCGCTTGGCATGAGTTTGCCATACAGCGCCTCATCGCCGGCCATTGATCAAGAAAAAGTAGATGAATGTTTGGTCGCCGGTGCGGCTCTAAAAAACATCTTAGAGCTGGATTTAAAGCCACGTGACATCATGACTCGTGACGCCTTTGAGAACGCCATGGTGGTGATCATCGCGCTCGGCGGCTCAACTAACGCGGTTTTGCATTTAATTGCTATGGCCCGCGCATTAGACATGGATCTGACCTTAGATGATTTTCAAAGTGTCAGTGACCGCATCCCGTTTTTGGCTGATTTGAAGCCAAGTGGCCAATACGTGATGAACGACTTACATAATGTTGGCGGCACCCCAGCGGTGATGAAGTTCTTGCTTGACGAAGGTTTGTTGAACGGTGACTGCATCACCGTCACCGGTAAAACACTGGCTGAAAATTTGGCTGATTTGCCTGGTCTGAAAGAAGGCCAAGACATCATTAAGCCAATGAGCGAGCCGATTAAACGTACTGGCCATATTCAGATTCTTAAAGGTAACTTGGCGACTGGGGGATCAGTGGCGAAGGTGACTGGCAAAGAGGGCGAAAAATTTGTTGGCCCAGCGGCGGTATTCGATGGCGAGCAAGCTATGATTGAAGCATTAGAGCAAGGCAAAATTAACAAAGGCGACGTGATCGTAATTCGGTATGAAGGCCCTAAAGGTGGCCCTGGCATGCCAGAAATGCTTAAGCCGACCTCAGCGGTCATGGGCGCTGGCTTAGGTGAGCACGTTGCGATGATTACCGATGGTCGTTTTTCCGGCGGTTCGCATGGCTTTATTGTTGGTCATGTTGTGCCTGAGGCTCAAGACGGCGGCGGCATTGCCTTGGTTGAAAATGGCGACATCATTACCTTAGACGCGGTCAATAATATTATTGATATGGACGTTTCCGAAGAGCAGCTCGAGGTGCGTCGCCAAGCTTGGGTCGCACCTGCGTTTAAAGCAACTCGTGGTACACTCGGAAAATATATTCGCTGCGTTAAAAACGCATCGATGGGTTGTGTTACCGACGAATAAGGTAAGTTATTCGTGCTGTTGCAGAGCCACTTAATCATGAGATAGATATTTCGAGTCTTTAGCACCGCTATCTTACAGTAGCGGTTAATTATATTCGTAGCCTAGGTGCTGTTTGGCCAGAGCAACGATTTTTATAGCAAAAGCATTTCCAAGGGGTTAAGAGGGGTGGGTTGTTACGCTTATTAAACAGGTTACTTAATTGTGTCTAATAAAAAAAACCAACCGCAGCCAGGTTCGAATTCAGATCAAAGTGCGGGAGATCTGCGCGCCGATTTGACTCAACCTGAGTCACCACAATTGCAGTGTACTAAATGTAGCGCGACTAAAGTTGCCCATTCAAGGCTACAAAGATTTGATGCCTTAAAGATGCGCTTTATTGCCACCCGCCCGTATCGGTGCCTGTATTGTTATCACCGTTTCTGGGTTAGTGAGAAGATTGCCGCCAGTAGTAAACGGGTCTGGACACTCTCGATTGTTGCCTTGTTATTGGTCTTATTGGTACTTAAGGCGCTCGGTATATTCAGCGTTTCAGAGCAGGCAACGCAAGTCACCGTTGTGGTGCCGGAGCCTAAGCCGACCCCGGGCCAGCCTTCAGCCCGCATCGCCAGTTCGATAGGCATGCCTCAAGACGTTGACCAACGTAACTCATCGACAAATCTTCAGGCCGCCCCAAGCTCGACACGGGAATTTACTCAAGCGCCCGATAAATTGCTTACCCCAGAGCAGCGAGCTAGACAGCTATTGCAGGCTAAACAACAAGCCAAGGCGGCGGCGCAACTGAGTCAAGCGAGAGTCGCGCAACTAGAACAAGCATTGTTGCCAGCTGAGCAAGAGTTAGAGTCGTTGGTGAAAATTGAACTTGGGTATATGCTAGAACGATGGCGCGAAGCGTGGTCGGCAGGCGATCTGAGCGCTTATTTATTAAGCTATAGCGCAGAGTTTAAGCCATCAAATGAGCTAAGCTTTGCGCAATGGAAAGACGTCCGAAAGTCTCGGGTTAGCCCTCAGAAAAAAATCTCTGTTGAGCTGGGTGATTTTGAAGTTGCCATGCTCGACCAACTAAATTCTGGTGTTGTCGAATTTAATCAACGCTATCAGTCCGGTGACTATGTCGAAAACTCACGCAAACGTCTCAGCTTGGTTAAAGAGCAAGGTGCATGGAAAATCACCTCTGAAGTCGAGTTGCCGCAGTAGTCGGCATTAACCATGATTGATTCAAGACTGCCGAGAAACTCCGATTAACGCCAGTAATAGTTATAGGCCGCTGGCCGATCGCTTGCGTCCGCGTCGATTAGATGAGGTCGCAGGGCAGCATCAGTTGCTAGCGCCGAACAAGCCTCTGCGTACCGCGATCGAAAGCGGCAAGCTCCACTCGATGGTGTTCTGGGGGCCTCCTGGGACAGGTAAAACCACCCTGGCTAAGTTACTGGCAGCTCAAAGTGAGGCCGAATTTGTCTCGCTATCCGCGGTGCTGTCAGGGGTCAAAGATATTCGCCAAGCGGTGCAAACGGCACACGATCGCCAGCAAGCAGGCCTCGGCAATACAGTATTGTTTGTTGATGAGGTGCATCGCTTCAACAAGGCTCAGCAAGACGCTTTTTTGCCGCATATTGAAAACGGCACCATCCTTTTTGTTGGCGCCACCACCGAGAACCCTTCGTTTGAGCTTAACAATGCCTTGCTGTCGCGGGTGCGGGTTTATGTGTTGCAGTCGCTTGCTCCGCAAGACATCGTCGGCTTAATCAACCGGGCGCTTGACGATAGCGAGTTAGGCTTAGGCGCTCAAAAGTTGAGTATGGCCGAAGATGATAAATTGCACCTCGCCGAACTGGTCGATGGTGATGCTCGCCGCGCTTTGACCATGTTAGAGATCGCCGCTGATCTAGCCGAAGAAGGGGTTATCAACAGTGAGCTTATCAACGATATATTGGCTGGCGGCAGCACTCGTCGTTTTGATAAAGGCGGTGACGCTTTTTATGATCAGATTTCAGCCCTACATAAATCGGTACGTGGCTCGGATCCCGATGCCGCATTGTATTGGCTTTGTCGAATGATCGATGGTGGCTGTGATCCAAAATACATTGCACGACGAGTTTTGAGAATGGCCACCGAAGACATTGGTAATGCCGACCCCAGAGCCTTACGCATATGCCTCGATGCGTGGGAGTCTCAAGAGCGACTAGGCAGCCCAGAGGGCGAGCTCGCATTGGCGCAGGCGGTTACCTATTTGGCCATCGCGGCCAAAAGCAACGCCGTCTATGTGGCTTACAAGCAGGCTATGTCGGTGGTTAAGCAAACTGGCTCCTTAGAAGTGCCAATGCATATTCGCAATGCACCAACATCATTAATGAAAGAGCTAGATTACGGTAAAGGCTACCGATATGCGCACGACGAGGCTGATGGTTATGCCGCCGGCGAGGTGTATTTGCCTGATGAGCTAGCCGGTCAGCAATTTTACCATCCGGTTGAGCGAGGCCTAGAGATCAAGATTAAGCAAAAGCTCGACCACCTTCGCCAGTTAGATAAGAAGCGTTAAACTGCAGCGGCCAAGCTTGTGTGGCTTAGGCTGGTGGGTGGAGAGGTTTAGTCGAGACAGTTTTTGCAGATGCCGTGTACTTCAATAACCGGCTGATGACTTACAAATCCAAGCTCGTTGGCACCGCTAATAAGCGCTTCTGATACCGCTGCATTACTCACCTCAGCAACGTGACCGCATTCGCTGCAAATGTAAAATTGGCATTGATGATTGGCGTTTGGCGAAGGGCAGCCAATATACGCATTTAACGATTCAACTCGATGAATCAGCTTGGCCGAAACCAAAAATTCGAGCGCTCTATAGGCCGTTGGTGGCGCTGGCTTATGACCGGCTTGTTGTAATTTTTGCAGCACATCGTAAGCGCCGATAGGGTTGTGTTGAGCCCAAATTATCTCCAGCACTTGCTGGCGTATTTTGGTTAGCCGCAAGCCTTGTTTAGCGCATTCAGTAATAGCCGATTCAAGCGCCTGTGCTTGGCAGTGACTGTGATCGTGTTCGCCAAGAAACGGCGATATTACGTGTTTGCCTATGGTCATTATGCGCAGTACTTATTCAGTTGTTTAGGTGTCGGTATTTTCTTCTTCCAAGCTAAGCAGCGGTTCTGTTGGAGCTTACCAAAACTTCTTACCCACGCTAGCTTTTGACCGATTTCAATGCGACTTTGCTTGGCGGCCTCGCTTGACTCAAAGGCGCCGTATAAAAAGTAAGTCCACTGAATGTCTTTAGCCGAAGAGGTAAAGCTATGCAGCTCTCGGTTGTTGCGAAATTTCTTTCGAGATTTGAACGCAGCGACGTTTTCAGTATCGTCAAAACTTGCTAATTGCAAGGTATAGCCATCCGCTGGCTGACTAAACAGCCACTTATTGTCATCGGTTATGGATTCGTTTTGGCTATTCTGCAAGCCACCCTTGGAGTCGGCTTGACCATCAGCGTCACTGCGAGATGCGGGGCTTTGAGCAATGGTGGTTAGTGTCTTGTTACGATTGAATTCATCTGTTTTTACCCATGCCTTAAAGCGACTCGGCGAGGTCACGCGATACCAAGCATTTTTCTTATCCAATACCTCGAGCATTTCAGCATCGTTTAAACGGCCAACAATGGTGCCATTAATAATCAGTGGCACCGCGCGCGCATTAACCGCATTGCCGCTGATGGTGCCAATATCATCTGCCACCACAATGTAGTCTTGGTGCACCCAAACTCGAAAGCCGGTGTCGCTAGCAACCTTAGTCCACTCGGGCGCAGTGCTAATAATGGTTAGCTGCTCACGAGCATCGAATATAGAGATCAACACGCTTCGTTTGGCTGGGTTGGTGTACAAGGCGATTGGGCTCTTGAGGTCCGTGGCAACCGTGCTTGTTGCTACCTCGCTTTGCGCATCACTAATCTCGATTGCCGTCGCCGGGCTCTCGGCGGCATCACTAACAGCCACTGTGTTGGCGACATCGTCGATAGTCGTTGGTGTTAGAGCCTCAGCGGTTATCGTTGGTGTTAGAGCCTCAGCGGTTATCGTAGATGGTGCTAGTTGCTCAGCCACTAGGGCGTCAGTAGTGTCGCGTTCGACGGCGGCTTGATACTCGCCAGGCTCAGACCACTTTAGCTGCTCTAAGATATCAATTGATTTGGGCTCATTGTTCTGTGCCGCACGTTTAAACCAAAATCGAGATTGATCGAGGTCTTCATCGAGCCCAATGCCTAGGTAATAAGCGCGGCCTATATTGAACTGAGCGAGCGGGTGGTCTTGCTCGGCGGCTTTGAGCCACCAGCGCATGGCTTCGTTTTCGTTGCGCTTTACGCCGGTACCGGTAAGGTATTGATGGCCTAAGTTGTATTGCGACAATGCATGCCCTTGTCGGGCCGCCTGCTTGTACCAATAAACAGCTTGCTCCATGTCTGCGGTTTGAAACTGATCATTGGTGAATAATACCCCAACCTTAAATTGAGCGTCACGATCACCCTCGTAGGCTTGTAACATCCACTTATCTAACTCTTCCTGATATTCGCTTTCGAATTCGGTTGTTGGTAGCTCGCTTGCCGCGCCAGGTTGCGAGTAGCCGGCGCTGCTCATTGCTAGTAGAGCTAGGGTCGCTATTAGGGATAATAATTTATTCATGTAGCTGGCTGTTATATGACGTAATGCAAAATGTTTTCCATCGGCTCTTTAATACTAACTGAGAAAGCGTGGCACGAAGTTTCCACCGAGTTGGTTTGCCCAAGTTTAGCATCATTAGTGACCTTTTGGCGTGTTGGCTTAACACGGATAGTTAACTATAGATGACGTTTATTTACTGTTTTTGTAAGAAAAAACAGGCACAAAGTATTGCATTTAATTTTCTTTTTTAAATTCAAAT
>JBLHXJ010000052.1:0-13876 GCA_047629535.1 Arenicella sp.
TGGAGAAAAAGTTACTGAAATTTTTATCAATGCGACTGTTCCAGTGTTAGATGTTTTTCGCTTGCTTGATGATCCTCTTCGTTCGAAGACATACGCAATACAACGAAACGGTACTAAAAACGGCAGTATTATTTCTTTTGATCCAATTCAAGAATCCCTGATCTCCTGTATTACTGTAGGAGAAGGGCCGACTGACTTTGTGATCAACGATGACAGCACTGAGCTTCTGGTTATCAATAGCGTTGGAAAAAGCATAGACGTCATAGACCTACAAACTTTTTCTCTCAAAGAAACTATTAATCTCCCAAGCTATAGCGCATGGGGTGATGCCGATGATACGACTGCGAACATAGATCTAGGGCCTGACGATATTATTTACTATACCGACGGTACTTGGGGGCCAGTGCTTCATGTGTTTAAAAGAAGTGCCGGTGAAGTTTTGCAGTCCATCACCTTCGATGGCTCATCGCCGTCTAATGACACGGGTTTTATGGATTTTGCGGTTACTAGCGATAAAACAAGAATGGTCGCAATGCCTCAGTTGGGATGGTCGGCAGGCTCGCATTCTCGCAAAATTGGGCAGTACACTATTAATCCAGATGGTACTGTCAATTTCATCAAAGAAACGATTCTTTCGAATTTCAGCCGAGAGCCTTTCGAAGCGCCGGTGCTCATGGGTGATGATGATCAGCTTGTAGTGATGAAAACAATCTCGACTGACCCAACAGATACAGACGCCCTTGATCGTTCATTTCCGTCAGCGATTTGGTCTATGAACCCAGGCGGCAGCGTTGTCGCTACGGGAGACCGGCTTTACGAATATGAAACGGGTAAGGAGTTGTACACGATTCCAGGCGGTAGCATTGATGGTGCTGGGTATATTTATACTAAGGCTCAAGCATTCACGTCAGATTTTACTCGTTTCGTTTATTTCAATGCCTCGAATCGCACACTTAATGTGGTCAACTTGATAGACGAAATTGGTCTTGAATTGCTAGGGCGATCTCTGAATCCCGAAGACGGTGCTGTGGTAAATTCTCCGGGCACTTTGGCTTGGGCACCTCTGGCGGGAGTTGATCAATACGATATTTATTTGGGCACCGATGCCAGCGCTATTGCCTCCGCAGACCCTACATCAGCCTTTTACCTTGGGCGTATCATGGGTACAAGCTTGGCTTTGGCGCAGATATTAATTAATGGAACAGACTACTTCTGGAGGATAGATCCAATCTCTGCTATTGGTCCTGAAACTGGCATAGTCTATACGTTTACAGTGTCTGATATTGGGCTTGACCTAACTGAAGTAAAAGCACAGACAATTGCGGGCCATTCTGATTACCAAGTCAATATTAACCTCGATTCTGCTGCCTCAGGAGTTGATTGGATGGCTTCATCTGAAGCCCCTTGGGTAACCTTCGCTGAGCACTCGGGTTCGACACCATCTACTCTAAGAGTGCGCCTTGATACGGCCACGCTTGCCCCTGGGTTCCATAATTCGTCGATTATCCTTACAAGTGCTACGGGGGAGTTACAAATACCTGTACAACTTGAGATCGACCCGCTTAATGTTACGCATATTCGCAGTGATCGGAATTCAGGAAACGTCTATGCAATTAGCGAAGATTCCAGTAGTGATATACCACGGGCCTACTTACTTGAAGTTGACTCGATATCTGAGAAAATCCAACGTGTAACACGGGTCGGTTCCGCTGTTACCGACGTTGCTCTTCACTATGCCGACAACCTAATTTATGTGACCAATTGGAAGAGTGGCAATCTCCTCGCTATCGATAAAAACACCTTCGAGCTCAGAAAAAGTATTGCCTTTCAACCTGCCGGAGCAACAGGCTACGGTGAAGGCGACGTTTACCGTGTCGCAGCCGGCGTGTCTCAGAGACTGGTGATTGAGGAACAAGATCAGTGGGTTGATATCAGTATTTTCAATACTAATACTGACTCTGTTGTCGATGATACTTTTGTTCGTGAAGGTGGCGGTGCATTTGATCCGACAGGTCGCTATTATTACCACGGGGAAAACAATTCCTCTGGCGCCTCCATTATTAAATTCGACACTAGCGGCGATACATTCACCCAACTTGCGGAAATCCGCCCATCTGAAATTTCCAGCTACTATGGCTCGCGGACTGTTGTCGTCTCGGAAGATGGTTCTAGAGTGTTCTGGGCCGGTGTTGCGTTGAATTCAAGCCTCGAAACAGAATGGGGTATTAATGACATTGTTTACTCAACTACTGACGATGGACGCTACGCCTTTTCTAACGCGGCTATCTATGACGTTAACCTTAGGCGTCAGGTTTTAGCAATGCCTACAAACACAAATGTGAGCGGGTATAACTCGAACAGTAAGAAGCTGGTGACCCAAGTTGGCGATGGCTTTAGATTCGACCAACTCACCACCCCGGTCTCTCTGTCGACGCCCATTATTGCCGCACGGAAACCAACTTCTGACTCTGTCGAGCTAATTTGGACAGACGATTCGCTAGAAATGCAGTTCTTCCTACAGCAAAGATTGGCAGGTACCAGCAACTGGGCCGATATTCATATTAGCGTCGCCAACGTGACTAAGTGGACGGCCTTGAATTTAAATGGTAGTTCGGCTTATGAGTTTCGCGTTCGTGCGAGTGCCGCTAATTACAGTTCCGCGTGGAGTAACATCGTCACAATTACTCCGGACAGCTCGAGTCCTACCGTGCCGTTATTGTTTCAGCCAACTGAAATTTCAACAGGCGTATCACTATCATGGAGTAACGCCAGTAACGAAACCGGTTATGAACTACAGCGAAGCCTAAATGGAACTGACGGTTGGGCCCTGATTGCATTGGGTGAAACCGAAGCCACCGCTTATATAGACTTAAACGTTGACGAGAATACGACTTATTACTACCGAGTAAAGGCGCTAGGTATCTCAGCCGAGTCAAGCTACTCATCGATTGTCAACATTACCACCTCTAAGTTGATTCCAACGATTCCGTTGTTATTCCAGCCAACTGAAACCTCAACCGGAATATCAGTCTCATGGAGTAACGCCGCTAACGAAACGGGTTATTCACTGGAGCGAAGCTCAACCGGAAGTGACAACTGGGCTGTGGTTGCATTGCCTAATGTCAATGTCATTGCTTATACGGACATAAACGTTGAAGAGAACACCGCTTATTATTATCGAATTAAGGCCATAAGAATGTCATCTGAGTCAAGCTACTCAAATGTTGTCACTATCACTACAGCCAAGTTGATTCCAACTATTCCGCTGTTATTTCAGCCAACTGAAATTTCAGCAGGTGTTTCACTCTCATGGAGTAATTCCAGTAACGAAACGGGTTATGCGCTAGAACGAAGTCCAAATGGAAGTGATAGCTGGGCTGTGATTGCACTACCTGAGGTCGATGCCACCGTCTATACAGACTTCAACGTTGATGAAGGTGCGACTTACTACTATCGAATTAAGGCACTACGCACGTTAACCGAGTCAGGCTACTCAGAGATTGTCACTATCACTACCGCTATTGTGATGGTAACTATTCCGACGTTATTCGAGCCAAGAGAAATTTCAACAGGGGTTTTACTTAGATGGAGTAACGCCAGTAACGAAACAGGGTATGTGGTGGAGCGGAGCGCGAATGGGAGAGGCAGTTGGGCTGTGATTGCTTTACCTGAAGCCAATGTTACTCGTTATACCGATATAAATGTAAGGGCGGCAACTACTTACTATTACCGAATTAAGGCCGTGAGCGAGTCAAACGAGTCTAGCTACTCAGCCACTCGCGATGTGACAACTGGACTTGAGCCGCCGAAGCCACCGCTAATTAACGTTACTGCTCCGATATTTTTACTTCTGCTAGATGAGTAGATTAGCCCTTAATGCTCTCCGAATAGGGTTATAAGATTTAAATGGTCGGAATAGCGATATCAAAATGGCTCAGCGTGTGCTTCCAAGGGCCAAATCGAGTGCGCTAGTTTGATTAGTTCAAGCCTGTATAAATACGCGCATTGTTGAGTTACCATCTTGCCATTGAATGCAGTATTGGCAGGCTAAACTGCTCAGTATTGGAAAATAGTATTAGATTGGCTTATGACTGAAAATAACAAACGCGTACTGGTTACTGGAGCAACTGGTTTTACCGGTGGCGCGTTGGCACGAAAGTTGGTAGAGCAGGGTAATCAAGTAGTAGCCCTAGTTCGTAAAACGGGCAATACCCAGGCTCTTGAAGATTTAGGTGTTGAACTTGCGTATGGCGACATCACTGATCGAGCGGCGGTAATTAGCGCCGCCACGAACTGCGATATTATCTACCACATAGCTGCCGTATATCGAACCGCAGGTCATCCCGACAGCTATTACCAGTGCGTTAATACCACTGGTGTACAGCATGTTGTCGACGCGGCTCTAGAGCACAAGGTCGGGCGAACGGTTCATTGCTCGACTATCGGTGTGCATGGTGATGTTAAGCAGTTGCCATCAAACGAAGAATCTCCATTTAACCCAGGTGATATTTATCAGATCACTAAACTCGATGGCGAAGAGCTCTTTGCCACGGCGATGGCGGCCGGATTGCCGGGCTCGATTTTTCGGCCTGGGGCAATTTATGGCCCCGGAGATATGCGTCTACTGAAGATGTTTAAACAGATTAAACGTGGCTTTTTCCCGTTATTTGGCGGCGGTAAAAACCTCTACCACTTGTCCTATATTGATGATCTGACCGACGGCATTATTCTCTGCGGCGAACATCCGAATGCGCTTGGCGAGCGGTTCATTCTCTGTTCAAACGAGTACGGTACATTAAAGCAACTAAGCGCTATGATCGCCGCCGAGCTAGGGGTCAAGGCACCGAGTTTGGCGCCGCCGATTGGGCCTTTAATGTTGGCCGCAAAAATTTGTGAGAGCATTTGCAAACCACTGGGTATTGACCCACCATTACATACTCGTCGCGTTGAATTTTTTGCCAAGTCACGCGCCTTTGATAATAGTAAAGCCAGATCTATGATTGGCTATGCGCCAAAGATCAGCACCCAAGAAGGGGTTAAACGCACCATTGCCTGGTATCAACAAAATGACCTGCTCTAATCGCGATCTCAGCGAGTTAAGCAAGCAAAAATTTGATGTCGTCATCGTTGGTGGCGGTATTACCGGTGCTTGGTTATCGCTGCATTGTGTACAGCAAGGTTATAAAACAGCGCTTATCGAAAAAGCCGACTACGCGTCACAGACTTCAGCGGCATCGTCTAAGTTGTTGCACGGTGGCATTCGCTATTTACAGCAAATGCAGTTTGATAAAGTGCGTGAATCGGCAATGGAGCGTGCTGAATTTATTTATGCAGCGCCACATCTTTCAAATTCGGTGCCATTTGTGGTGCCGACCTATCGAGACTTTAAGCGTTCGAAATTCTTTTTGAGTTGCGGAATGTTAGCCTATCAAACACTTTGCTTAGGGCAAAACGCAGTGATTGACTCAAACGAGCAACGCCTCGATGGCATACACTCAATTAGTGCCAATGAACTGAATAAAATTTGCGATTTAGAGAATCAACCGCACACTGGCGCGGTGGTATTTAATGAGCGCCATATGATCGACAGCGAACGTATGGTGTTGGCGATTATTCAAACCGCTCGAGAGCTTGGCGCAAAGGTACATAATTATGTTGCCGCCACCGAATTCTTAGGCGACGACAATACGGTGATGGGTGTTGTTGCCAGCGACCAACTTAATGGCGATCAATTCGAAATCAAATCGAGTTTGGTGATTAACGCTGCTGGGCCGTGGATTGATGGCCTCAATAGCAAATTGAGAAACGCCGATAAAGCACCGCGTATTAATAGCTTTGCGGTCGGTTCGCATATTGTTACGCGGCAGATATGTGATCACGCCATCGCCCTGACCACCAAACATCAGGCGGGCTCTAAGATCGACCGAGGTGGTCGGCATGTGTTTGCGATACCTTGGAGAGGTTACTCTCTGATTGGCACAAGTCACAATGAAGTAGATAGCGCCGATGGTGATATTTCGCTACAAGCTGAGCATGTAGAGCAACTGATTGACGCTATTAATGATGCCATGCCACGAGCCAATTTGACGCGTGACGATATTATTTCTGGCTATTCTGGGTTATATGATTTTCGTACCAACAACATTAAGAGTACGGTCTACCAAGGCTCAGGTGAGTATCAAATAATTGATCATCAAAGCGCTAACAAGGTCGATGGTTTGGTAACCGCTCTGGGTGCTAAATACACCACTGGCCGCAAGGTTTCGGCGCAGACAATGAAGGTAGTCAATGCAAAGCTTAGCGCCGACAAATCGGCTTCTCATAAGCGCATTGTAAGGCAGAAATTACGTGGCAGTGATTACGCTAGTCTGGCACAGCTTCAGCGGACCAAGTTAGAGCAATATAGAGATCAATACAACGACGAGACAATCAAACATTTGCTGATGTCCTACGGCAGTGATATCGATAAATTTTTGGCCAGTATCGATGGGCAAAAAGATTTACAGAAGGTGATTTGTTCAAGCCAACCAGACTTATTCGGTCAGCTAGTTTGGGCTATTGAAAAAGAACAAGCGGTGACACTCAATGACGTGGTGTTTGGTCGAACCTCTTTAGGCTTATTAGGTCTGCAGTCGTATGAACTATCGGCCATTGCTAAGTTAATGACTGTCCGGCTCGGTTGGTCAGAGGAGGAGTCAGAGCGTCAGCTAAACCTTACCTCTGCGCGCATGGCTCAAACTCAATTGGCGATTAACGGTTAGCCGTCGGTGAGCTCTAAAACGGTATTGCATATTGCGCCGACGCCTTTTTTTTCCGACCGTGGCTGCCATATTCGTATCGAAGGTATTGTCGATTGCTTGGCTGAGCTTGGTTATGAAAACCTAGTCTGTAGCTATCACCATGGTCGTGATGTACCCAGCGTTAAAACCTCGCGCATCTCGCCGATAAAAAATTACACTAAGACCGAAGCTGGGCCGAGTAAATACAAGCTTTGGGCCGATTGGAAATTGCTTTGGCTCGTAATCAAAGAAATCAGGCGAACTAAGCCCGCGGTTGTTCACGCGCATTTGCACGAGGGGCTAATGATCGGCTTGCTTGCAAAGGCGCTACTATTTTGGAAAAAAATTCCGCTGGTCGCCGACATGCAGGGCAGTTTACTGGGTGAGTTAGAAACGCATGGCAGTTTTACCAACAAGGCTTGGTTAAGGTGGCCAGTTAGAGTGGTTGAAGCCGGACTAATGTTTTTCGCCCGAACGATCGTCTGTTCATCAAGTCATTCGCTAGAGAAAATCAAAACAGAGTTTAACTTGAGCGATGCCAAGATCAGCTTAGTTCAAGACGGTGCTCGTGTTGCTGATCGCCTTAGTAAGAGTGATCGAATTAAGCTTAGTCGCGAACTAGGCTTACCTGAGGGCAAGAAAATAGTTGTCTATTCTGGCGCATTACTCGATAGCAAGGGCTTAGTCGAGCTCAAGCAATTGATCGCTTTGTGTGGCCAAGATGAGAGGCTGCACTTTCTGATCATAGGTTACCCGGTTGCTGATCTTGAGAGTTTTTTAAGTCAACAAGAGCTGACAGGCGTACCTACATTAACTGGGCAAGTAGCGTTCGAAAAACTGCCAAGCTATCTTCAGCTGGCCGACATTGCTATTGACCCTAAGTTCAGTGATGCCGGTGAAGGCAGCGGCAAAATGCTTAACTATTTAGCCTGTGGCTTGCCGGTGTTGGCCTTTGATAGCCGGAATAATCGTAACTTCTTAGCATCAGAAGCAACGCTGCCAAAGACGGTAGAAGCGATGGCACAGCGACTTATAGAGCTGTTGAGTGATGAGGCGTTGTTGAAGAACATGGGCGATGCTAATTTTGCTCACTTTGAATCGAATTACTCTTGGAACCAAACCAAATCACAATTGGCTGCGGTCTACCACGGGATCTAACCTTATACCTGTCTTAACCCATTTTTGAGAATGATGACTATGAAAGTAAGTTCACTGCTCCGTTTAGCGATAGCCTCACTGGCCTTCGTTAGTGTTACAGCCAACGCCATTACGCTTAAAGAATTAGCATCTAGCAGCCAAGTTGATGATGGCTTCGTTGATATACTCTATGACACTAAGTCGGGAAAAACCTATTTAAAAATAGACAACTTGAATGATGACTTTATCTATCAAACTAGTCTGCCCAGCGGTTTAGGCTCGAATGATATAGGCTTAGATCGCGGACAACTTGGCAATACTAGTTTGGTGGCTTTCGAGCGCGCAGGCAATAAAGTGTTTTTAAAGCAGAAGCCGACCGCGTTTCGAGCTATAACCGACAATAAAAAAGAAGCCCAGGCAATTTCCGAGGCGTTTGCATCTTCGGTGCTGTGGGGTTTTGCGATTGAAGACTCAGGCTCAGATGGGTCTATAGACTGGGTGTTAGTAGATGCTAGTGAATTCATCTTGCAAGATATTCATGGCGTTGGGCGCATTCTTTCAGAGCAAAAGCAAGGCAAGGGCTACACCGTTGACGCAACTCGTTCGGCGGTTGATTTACCTCGAACAAAAGCCTTTCCTGATAACACAGAGCTACAAGCCACGATTACCTTGGTCGGCAGCGAGCCGGGCAATTTTGTTAAAGAAACGGCACCCAACCCGTACTCGATTAGTTTGAAAATGCATCATAGTTTTGTGCGCTTACCAGACGATGGGTATCAAGCCCGGCCGTATATCGCCAAGAGTGGCTTTTGGGATGTGAGCTATAGAGACTATGCACGAGCGATCAACCAGAATATTGAGGTCAAGGTGATCGGTCGTCATCGTTTACAAAAGAAAGACCCAAGCGCGGTGTTAAGCGAGGCGATTGAGCCAATTATCTACTATGTTGACCCAGGTGTGCCAGAGCCGATTCGCTCAGCCTTAATAGATGGCGCCGGTTGGTGGAATCAAGGCTTTGAAGCGATAGGTTTTAAAGATGCGTTTCAAGTTAAGATGTTACCTGAAGGCGCTGACCCGATGGACGTTCGTTACAACGTCATTCAATGGGTGCATCGCTCGACGCGCGGTTGGTCTTATGGTTATGGCGTAACCGACCCAAGAAATGGCGAAATTATTAAAGGCCATGTGACCCTCGGTTCGTTGCGAGTTCGCCAAGATTACCTGATCGCGCAAGGCCTAATGGCTCCGTTCGCCGAGGATCAAAATGATCAGCCATTAATGGATCTCGCGCTGGCTCGAATTAGACAACTATCGGCCCACGAAGTAGGGCATACGATTGGTGTTGCGCATAATTTTGCCGCCAGCAACGATGACCATTCGTCGGTGATGGACTACCCGCATCCGCAATTTGAAATCGATCCGAACAATGCACAACGGATCATCGCGCCAGATGCGTATTCTGTTGGCCTGGGCAAGTGGGATAAAGCGGTAATCGCTTATGGTTATTCCGAATTCTCTGAAGCACAGGATGAACTGGTCGAGCTGAACGCGATGATTGCCCAGAATGATGCCAATGGTTTGCGCTATATCAGCGATGCCGACGCACGTTCGGTAGGCGACGCACACGCCTACGCCAGTCTTTGGGATAATGGTGCCGATGCGGTTGATGAATTAAAGAAGATGATAGAAATACGCCAAATTGCGCTAAATAATTTTGGCAGCCACAATCTAAAGCGAGGGCGTAACTGGTCTGACTTAGAAGAAATATTGGTGCCGGTTTACTATTTTCATAGATTTCAAATTCAGGCTGCTGCCAAATGGCTAGGCGGAGTCGACTATGACTATTCAACTAAAGGTGAGGTCGCTTCTGCGCCCATGCTTGAGGTTGTTTCTGCTGCCAAGCAGCATATTGCTATTGACGTCATGCTCGAGACATTGAACCCTGAGTTCTTGGCGTTGCCACAAAAGCTTGTCGCCATGATGGTGCCTAAGGCAAGCAACAATTATCGGACCCGTGAATCGGTGAATGGCGAGACCGGTGTTACCTTAGATCAACTTAGTATGGCGTCTGCGTCTGCCCAGCACACCTTGAACGCGCTGTTGCATCCACAGCGTTTAGCTCGCTTATTACAACAGCATGCGACTGACCAAAAGCAGCCGTCGATTACCGATTTAACCGACGCTTTACACTCTACAGTTATTGATAAGCGTCACGCAGGAATGAAGGCTAGGTTGCATCAGTCTGTCGTCGACTTAATCTATTCAAATTACATTAATCTATTGGCCAGTGAAACGACGCCTAAACTTGTAAAGGTAGAAATACTCGCGGCGCTTGAAAAAGAGCAACGGCTGTTGTCGAAAAAGTCCTCTAAGCCGGGTCTTGGCTATAGTGGTTTCTATGCTTACCAACTCAAGCGATTAGAAGGCGCGTCAATAGATGACGATGGTGATCAGATAGGCTTGCCAGAGATGCCACCAGGCTCTCCAATTTAGGCATCGACTCAGTCGAGTCAGCGGCTACAGGATGCTTGGTCGAACCTCTAGATGCTTGCTGTCGATAACAAGCTCTAGGTGTTTTTTATTGGCAGCCAATCGAAGTGTAAGTAATTAGTCTTGATAGTGGGAATAAAGCGTTTCTTCGATTAGGTTTAGCTCGACTTTTCTGCCTTGTTGGTCTTTTAGGTATCGATAGTTACCGCTATCAAAATTGAGATGTGCGATTAGAGAGTGTCCGAGCCGCAGCGCAGATAATTGCTGATTGAATTGCGAGTTGCTCTGTACTCCTTGGCAATCTAGCCCAACTCCGCCACTCATTAATACAAACTCTCGGGCACTGGTTTGACTCATGGCAGAGCTTAACTTATCGCCTTGCAGTTCTGAGCAGTCGTTCCAAATATTTAGCAACTCGACGCGACCTTGACTAACTTCAAAAAAGTATAGGCCATCTTTGTTTGCGGCCTTATAATTTTTGAAGCCTCTAAATTTTTCAAATAAGGACAAGTTCCAATAGTTAGTCACCATTCTCGAGGTTGAACTTGCACCCGTAATAAACTGAGTTCTTGATAGCGGCCTGATCTCACTTGATGCACTTGATGCCACCGAATTGATCGACGCTGATGGGTTCTCAAAAAGTCTCTCTCTTAAGCGACTATTACTCGCAGGTTGGTCTAGGTAGTTAGTCAAGGATTGCAATGAATACGGCTGCCCTGAGACAATCGGTTGTAGATAAAGCGAGGCGGAACCAAGGTTGCCGACCATCAAGCAAAAGTCATCTTTAGGATGAGTGTTGGCTTGGTAGATAGCCAGGTCGCCGCATTTTTGTACCGAGACTACGCGGCCAATATCAGTCGATACGGTTAAGTAATTGTGAATCGCAAACGAGTGATAACTACTGATTTCATTTTTTTCATTAAGATTAAATAAAATCGGTGATGGAAACGAGGTGCCAGCAAAGGCCAATTCATAGGTATCTTGGTTAAACACCAGCGTCGAATCGACGATCGACGGATACTCCCAGTAACGATCGGCGAGTGATCTTAGGTTGTCTCGAATTTTTCGGTTAAAGGGTTCGTCGCCAAATTTTTCAATTAGCGTTTCTCCGCGGCCAACAACAGAAACCCCCATGCCCATTCTGCGAATAAAGCCGTTAGTGATTTGATCGAGTATCGTTGGTGCAATGTCTAAATGGGTAAAGCTACGATTACCTTTGAGCTTAGTTTGCGCATCATCGATGCCGATAAAAATTAGCTTTCGATCTTTTTGATTTCGTAACGTTGGGCCTAGACTATGGGCATGTGCGAGGTGGTCAGCAACTAGGTAAATGTCGACCGTGTCGGCATACTTGTCTCTAAGCTCTTGCACAAACTTACCGACCACCGCATCAGAGCAATAAACCTGATCTTTAATTTTATGATCTTTGCTGCCTGGATAAGTGCTCTTGCCGTTGCGATTACACCATCGCGATGTTTTATTGGAGCCATAAGGATCATGCGTATCTAAGGTTAGTAAGGTAAACAAAAATGGCTGTGTAGATGCTTTTTCCGCTAGCTCATCGATTCTTTCTCTAGCCAAGCCGAATAAGATATCGTCGTGTAAACCCCAACTGCTGCGATTTTCTTCGGCGACATCCGGCATCAGTTGGTGTATCCCTTTAACTTCATCGAAGCCGTGAGATTTAAAGAACGAGCCTTTTTGAGTAAAGCTTAGATCACCGCCTTGATAGAACACATTGTGATAACCAAGCTGCTTGGTGATGTCGCCTAAGCACTGCACATGCGGCATGTAATAGTCGCCGGCACCGTTATTTATAACGTGACCGGTGCTGCCGCCAGTCGCGGCATAGGGCACACCACAGAGTGACGAAACTAGCCCTGCGATCGTGTGTTTAGCGAAAAATGATGATTTGAACTGACCATAGGTATGTTCTCTGGCATCTAGCGCGGCTAAGTTTGAGGCTAACTTGGGGAAGGTGTTTTGGTCGAGATAAGCCCGCTCCCAACTTTCTAGGTAAATCAGCACTACGCTCTTCTTCTTTGCTTTAGAGCGTTGTTTAACAATATTTTCAATCGATTTTTTGTCGATGTACCCGCTTTCTATTACATCGAGCAGAACCACATCAGTATCGCCAGTTTGAGCCGAATACCACCAATGCTGACTTAGGTCGAAGCTGCCAGGATGTAGCGCTATTGCAACTAGCGCGAGTGGCAGAAACGTTAGCGAAGAGCGCTTCGCTGATACCCCGTGCGCCGACCTATTAGTGATTGACGATACGCTAAATAAAGCAAGAATTAGAAGTGCTGCGATTGCGGCAACTGCAAAATGATAGTTTGCGAGCTCGCTATTAGCGCCGCTGTTAAATGACTGTAAATTGAGATGCGCTAGGGCTTGTTCGGTAATGCCATCAGCGGTAAAGACGGACGATAGTAGGTAAATGCTATCGAGCACGAAGAACCCTAGGAACAATAGTACGATGAATACTTTTTTCCAAAACGATGACGGTTTAGAGCTTGCTAATGATTGAGCAGCGGCGACAATAAGCCCAAGCGAGGCGCCAACTAACGCGTGTTGCCAAAGTGGGTTATTAGTAACACTATAATGAATAATGATTAGAATGATCGCTGCGGCGATAGATGAAACACTTTGGCGCAAAATATGACTCCTTTATACAACTTACCCTTTACTGTAAGACCAAATTCTCAGCAGTAATCGGATCATATTTGAGACCGATTGTTGGGTCAAGGGCGGAGTCAATGCGTTGCTTGGCTGAACCCCGCGTGATGATTACTTAGCGATACGCTAATGGGCTAGAAAAATGAATGTTGATGAATTTATTGCGCCACATTGCGCTAAAGAAATAATCCCGCTATTTGAGGATGACGACCTATTGGTAATCGACAAACCAAGCGGTTTGCTTAGTTTGTCGGGTAAAAATCCGCTAAACAAAGACTCGGTACATTATCGCCTAGTGCAGCGCTATCCCGGGGTAACAATGGTTCATCGTCTAGATTTTGGTACATCAGGCGTGATGATTTTGGCACGCAATAAGGTAGCCAATGCTCACCTCACCAAACAATTTCAAGCGCGTACGGTTATCAAGCAATACGTTGCGTTGCTGTATGGCCACTTGCTTAATAAGCAAGGCGTGATCGATGCACCAATTGCAAAAGACGACTTTCCGCATCAGAAAATATGCCATCAGAGCGGCAAGTCCGCGCAAAGCCGCTACCAAGTGGTCGAACGTATGGTAAGCAGTATTTCAGGCATCAAGACCTCTAGAGTTGTTTTCTCACCGACGACCGGTCGAACCCACCAATTACGCGTTCACAGTCAAGAGTTGGGGCACCCAATCATTGGTTGTGATTTATATTCTGCTGTTATTAAGGGTGTTGATACTCATAAGCTTTCGAGCCGTTTATGCTTGCACGCTAGTGGTATAGAATTTGAGCATCCGGCGAGTGGCG
>JBLHXJ010000053.1:0-13812 GCA_047629535.1 Arenicella sp.
AAAGCGATCTTGAATAATCACATCGCTATTCCAAGCTCGACCAATAGATATGCCATTAGCATCCACACTAACGCGATCAATACGCACGCCCTGCTTATCGGTAATTTCTACAACCAGTCTCCTCATAGCGACTTCTCCATAAACTTGCGATTGAGTAAAGAAATTTGATCAGACTCAATCGCTGAGATAGAGAGGTGCGTGGCAAACTGCTGCAAACCGTCTATGCGTTCAATCATCAGCAGCGAATCATAGAGGCCGGGCAGTTTCTTGAAGGCTCGTATACAGGTGGTTGCGCGAACAAACTCCTGACTAGTTTGATCGCCCTCGAGAAAATCTACATGACATCGATAATTACTAGAGTTTTCATAATTCGATGTATTGTTGGCCGCCATCCAAGGGCGAATGGCACTGGTAAACTGCAATGCCCCAAGCGTCACGGCAGAGGCTTGGTCAAAACTAAAATACAGCTCCCCAGCGCTCAACGACGCATCTAAATAGAGCGAATTACCGGCACGACAGCTTTTGGAAACCGAGGCGATATTACGCGCTTTATTCGACTCGTTAGTTTGCCCCCAACACTGAAAATCTTTTCGAATTTCACCAAATAGATCAAGACCAGAAAACTGCTCCACCGGCCAGTCTTGGTCAAGCAACTGCTGGATACGCGGTCGCTGCCATTGTTTTATTTGACGCGCGATTTCGTTTTGATAGTCCGCTTGCTGAACTACTCGACCAGTATTAACAAGTTCTATTGCATTGTTCGCTGGCACCAAAAAACTCAATTGGCTACCCGCTGTCGCCACATTCACACCAACGACTTTACCCAATGCATTAACCGCCGGCCCGCCGCTCATACCTGGATTAAGGCTACCTGAAAATAGTATCTGGTCATTGTAGCTGTGCTCGACCATGCCATTGTTAGGGCCTTTTACCAAGCTAGTGCCATAATCTCTAGGGTTGCCGAGTGCGTACACTGTCTCGCCTTTGTTAAGCATGGTGTCGCTAAAACTAAGAAATCGAGGGCTGGGCGATGAATGCCTTAGAATGGCAAGATCATTAATCACATCAAAATCTAATAACTCTAAGTCACCTGTCTGCCCAGTATGCGATTGGTATTCAATTTTGTGATTTTCTGGCGCCTGAACAAACGAGGAAACCACATGATAATTAGTCACAATTAAGCCATCACTGGAAATTTGAAAGCCTGATCCAATCGACGACTTACTTCCCGCTTTTGGCGAAACGACTCTAATTTGATAGACCTGATCGTAGTAGTCTTCAAATGTTTCGTTACCAAACCGCGAGCTAAATATTGGCCTACTAGATGCTACTTTTGAGTTCGCTGAACCTAACGATTCAGTGTGGCTATCTTGTGCAAAACTGGCTGTTGTAAAAGCGCTTACGATTAAAGTCAAGATACAGCCAAATTGACACAATAGGCTACTCACTGAGCCAGAGTTTATATTTTGATTCATATTCCGATTTAAGCTAGAAGTCTCACACCGTATGTGTGATGCCCGGCTCCGCTACTTAGTAGGAGCCGCCAAAGCTCAGTATACACTTACTAAGTGAGACGTCGCGACGAGCTCGAGCAACTCCTCTATACTAATAATTAAAAACGGAGCCAAGCATGCACACCATCAACACACTCTTAATTGCGCTGACTTTATTAATCTCTGCTAGCTCACACTCAGCTGAGCAATTGTTCACCACCCAAAAAAGCGTTACTCCTAAGCTCGCTCAGTCAGGAAAATACAATGTTGGTGTAACAACCGTTAGCGCCGTCAATCCAAACCAACTCAGTACTTCAGATTTCATAAGCTGGTCTGATCGTGAGCTAACACTTGAGGTTTGGTACCCATACCAAGAGTCTGAAAACTCAAAAAAACTATCGATGGCAAAGGCCACTTATAAAGATCAAACTCGTTAAGGAAACGCATTTGAGCTTCAGGGTAATGCATATCGAGATATAGGAATCGACAAGTCTTTAGGCCAGTATCCACTCATTGTATTGTCGCATGGCTACACCGGTTACCGTAGCATGATGTTTTATTTGGCCGAACATCTTGCCAGCCACGGCTACATTGTTGCCAGCATTGACCATACAGACGCAACTAACAAAGAGATTCATTTCAGTAAAAATGCGGGGGCTGGCTTCGCCAGTACTTTGTATAACCGCGCTCGTGATCAACAATTTGCGCTTGATCACTTAAGCCACAAGACATCGATATTCTCGGCCGTGATTGAGCCTAAATCGGCCGCAGTTACCGGCCATTCAATGGGCGGCTATGGGGCCATAAATACGGTTGGAGGCTGCTATAATTTTAGCCCAGAGTTCTTAGCTGGCTTAGGGTTTCCCGAGCAATCGAGGCAACCATTAGCAACTACCTTTAGTAGTTGCACAGCGGGCCGAGATAGCGTTGACCCGCGCTGGAAAGCGATGCTCTCATTCGCCCCATGGGGTGGCGAACAAGCGGTACATGACGCCGACTCTCTTGCCAATATCAGCATTCCAACAATGCTTGTTGCGGGCGATCAAGATGATGTTTCTGGCTTTGAAGACGGCGTCGCAAAACTTTTCATGCAGCTTGGCTCTGAACACAAATACATGCTGGTATATGAAAACGCACGTCATAATATCGCCGCACATCCGGCGCCAAAATCGGCCTACGACAACGATTTGGACATTGGCCATTACTTCGAACCCAGCTGGAACTCAGAGACCATCACGCGTATCAATAAACACATGGTGTTGGCATTTTTAGATCATCACGTAAAGCAAGACAAAACAGCTGGTGACTACTTGCTAAAACGTGAATCGGCCATCCAAACCAAAGGCGAAGACGCTAAATTGAACGACGCTTGGCCGGGTTTTCCAGATCGTTGGGCCGTCGGCCTTAGCTTTGTCCGAGGCGAATAGCGCTTTAGCGCTAACTATTGAGGGTTCATACTATGAGGTTTTCTTAAACACGAATAAGCGAGACGCAAAGTCGCCCATCTCTAAGTAATCCGCCGGATCAGGTTGCATAGCGCAGACATATGGCATGTCTAAACCCATGTTCATTAGCGCGTCGCCACCAAATGACACACTACTTTCGGCTGATTGCTTATCAAGCAGCGAATATTGCGATGTCGCATCTAGCCTCAGCAAGCGAGCCTTTCTAAACGGCAGATTAGCCGCCGATAGAATATGAAAATAACCTAGATAGACAGTATTTCCGTCGGCCGAGTTGAGTTGCCAAACCACTTGGTTTTCTTCATATTGCACGCGATAGAACTGACCATTAACCACATCGTCAGCGCTGTCTCGATAGAGCTTGGCATAGTGGCGCAAGGCTTCAAAGTCTTTTTCGACATCCTCAGCATTGAGTGACAAGCCACGCGCAGCGCAGAAAAAGCCAACCTCAGCGCGGGTCTTGAGTGACACCTGACGGCCGTTCAAATGACTCGGTACAGGACAGATATAGGAGGCCAGTACGCACGGTGGAAACAGATGCGAGGCACCATTGATAATCGGCAAGCGGCCAATAGGTTCAGACATATCACTAACCCAACCTTGCGACATGTAATGCAACATACCGAGGTCAAAGCGATTACCGCCAGACGCGCAGTTTTCAAATAAAACCGTTGGGTGCTTAGTAACAATTTTATCGATTAGACGGTACAAACCAAGCATGTAGCGGTGTGGCGTCTCTAATTGACGATCGATAGGCAAGCAGGCACTACCAATTTCGGTCATGCTGCGATTCATATCCCACTTTACATAGTCGATATTACCCGAACTCAAGACGCTGTCGATGCGTTCAAACAAATAGCTTTGCACCTCGTCACGCGAGAGATCGAGTATCAACTGATTGCGGCCTTTAGAGCTAATTCGATTCGGCACGCCTATGATCCAGTCAGGATGATCACGGTATAACTGACTTTCTGGGTTAACCATTTCAGGCTCATACCACAAACCAAACTTGAGACCTTTGGCTTTTACTTTACCTGCAACCGTCGCTATACCGTTAGGAAACTTAACTTTGTCCGAATACCAATCGCCTAGTGATGTGGTGTCATCATCGCGGCCTTCGAACCAGCCATCATCAACAACCAACATCTGTAAGCCCAGCGACTTGGTCCGATCAGCAAGCTCGAGCACTTTTTTTTCATCAATATCAAAATACGCGGCCTCCCAGGAGTTTAAGTAGGTGGGCCTTGGTTGACCTTTAAACTGCTCGGGGCTAATTTTTTCTTTAATGAACTTATGCCAAATTTGGCTCATCCCATTGATGCCTGCGTCACTAAAGACTTGCAACGACTCAGGCGTAGTAAATGACTCGCCCGCATCGAGGTGCCATTGAAAGTTAAATGGATTAATACCGGTGGTAATGCGAACTGAGTCGAATTCACCCTGCTCTACACTGATAGCAAAGCTTCCGCTATAAACAAAGGCGGTAGCAAACACTCGACCTTGCTGCTCGTTCGCGCTTCGATCCATTAGCGCGATAAAGGGATTGTGTACGTTGCCACTGGTGCCGGTGGAAGATTCGATCACAAAGCGACCTTGTGGAACCGGCATTCGGTCTTGATTAAGTTCGCGAGCCCAAGTTCCTTTTAGATGCAATAAGTCATAGTCAGCGGCGGGCAAATCTAAGCAACTACTCATCGCCTGAGCAATGGTCACTCGTGCCTCGCTATTGTTGATAATACGGTTTGAACGCGCCACCACATCATGTTCGTCATACACCGTGTAACTCAGTTCTACGGCCAGATCGGTTACCTCATCGACTAGACTGATGATTAAGCTTTGGCTGTTCCCTCCGCGAGCACTCGGCAAGCCATGAAGCGCAGGTTTGTCACTAACGATTTGATAACTCACGTAGCGAAACACCTGCGTGCTATTACCGCTGGCGTTGATCATGTGCAGCGCCGGGTGGCGATTATCACTAGTACCGAACACCGGGTACTCTTGTGGCACATCCGATAGGTTGTAGTACTTCGAAGCCTGAAACTCTAACACGCAACCACGATGCAAACGCTTGGGCTGACTAGGGTAATTAGCCGCTGGCGCAACCTTAGAACCGAAGTGTAAATGTTCCAAAAACCCTTCTTGCGAGACTCGAAATAAATAGCTAATTCGGTCGTTAGAAAGTGAGAACATAGGTAGTGATGAGTCGCTTGAAACGTGAACATGAGCGGTCATTGAAATTCCTTACTGGTGATTTGATAGTTCATAATCATTGATTAGATGATCAGTTTACGGCGCAGGTCAGGCTCTTGGGTAGAAAATTTTAAACGATGCATCACCTGATATTATCAGATAAATACGATATATCAATTATTGCAATGCTTTACTCAACGCAAATTGCAGCAATTATCATATTTATATACAATCAAT
Source organism: Arenicella sp. (assembly GCA_047629535.1). Taxonomy (GTDB): domain Bacteria; phylum Pseudomonadota; class Gammaproteobacteria; order Arenicellales; family Arenicellaceae; genus Arenicella. The sequence goes on from JBLHXJ010000053.1 coordinate 5,384, forward strand.
TGTATAAATCAAATAAACAACAGCAAAGCCATCAAATGAACCGTCAAAATCGAGGCATGAACCTCACCCAGCAAGTTGCCGATACGCTGGGCAGCGCTATCATCACCGGGAGGTACGGTGAGCATAACCCAGTTCCTAGCGAGGCGGTGTTATGTGAGCAGCTTAAAGTTAGCCGCAGTGCCGCGCGTGAAGCGGTTAAATCACTTGCTGCCAAAGGGCTGTTAACCTCAAGAGCGCGTCAGGGTATACGGGTATTGCCTGAATCAGAATGGAATCTATTCGATGCCGATGTCTTGCGCTGGATGCGAGACTCAAACCCCTCTTTAGAATTATTGCGCGAGTTTGCTGAATTGCGGGTCGCGGTTGAACCGGAAGCGGCAATGCTGGCTGCGCAACGCCAGAATAGCGAGAAAATCGCGAAAATAGGCGAGGCCTTAAACCGAATGAAACAGGCTGAGAGCGGTTTAGATGATCCTCTTGAAGCCGATATCGCATTTCACTTAAGCATTCTGGAAGCCAGTGAAAACCGATTCTTTACACAATTAGGACGCATTATCGACACCACTTTAAGAGTGAGCATTCGGTTTACCAATATGCGCACCGGTGTGCGCGCCGGCAATCATGCTGAGCACAAACGAATTTACGATGCGATTGTCGCTAACCAACCGCGTGAGGCTGCCAATAATGCAACGCTGTTAATGGACGGCGCACTGGCGACTATCGTCGCCGCTCTCAAAGAGGGTGTTGCATAAGTCTTATGCGAACCCGACAGTCTGTTGTTGTGCTGACGCTTATCCATTAAGCGCTGGGCTAGTTATAATCACCATTCAGCGATTGAACCATCTTCATGACGCCAAATCGGATTTTTCCAGTCACAGCCTTCTTTGGCCATTTCTTTTACATAGTCTTCGTCAACGTCAACCCCTAAGCCAGGCTTAGGTAGAGGCTTAATGTAGCCATCGGTGATTTTGAAATCTTCTTTGTTTTTAACATAGTCCAATAACTCAGCGCCTTGGTTGTAGTGAATACCCATCGATTGCTCTTGGATCACCGCATTGTAAGAAACAAAATCAACCGCTAGGCACGCGGCCAGAGCGATTGGCCCAAGAGGGCAATGCGGGGCCAGCGCAACATCATAGGCCTCGGCCATCGAAGCAATTTTCATGCACTCGGTAATGCCACCAGCATGAGATAAATCCGGCTGAATAATACCAATGCCACCCGCTTCAAACACTCGCTTGAAATCAAAACGACTATACATACGCTCGCCCGCGGCCAGCACGATACTGGTGCCACGACTCAATTCAGAGTATTGCTCAGCGTGTTCGGCCAACACCGGCTCTTCGACAAATAATGGGCGAAATGGTTCCAGTTCTCGGAGCAAGACTTTAGCCATAGGGACAGAAACTCGACCGTGAAAATCTAAGCCAAAGTCAACCGAGCTGCCCAAGTCATTTCGAATCGTAGCCACCCGCTCAATTACCTTATCAACGGCTTTGTGGCCATCAATCATTTGCAATCTACCACAACCGTTTAACTTAAAAGTATCCCAGCCGCTTTGCATTAGTGTGCGCATCTGTTGACTTTCTTCCGCCGGATCATCACCGCCAACCCAGGAATAAGTCTTTACCTTATCGCGTACCAAACCACCGAGTAACTCATAGACTGGTTGGTCGAGCGCCTTACCCTTAATGTCCCACAAGGCCTGGTCAATGCCGGCGATAGCAGACATCAAAATAGGGCCTCCTCGATAAAAGCCTCCTCGATACATTGTTTGCCAATGATCATTAATCCGACGCGGGTCTTTACCAATCAAGTAGTTAGATAGCTCTTCAACCGCAGCAGCAACCGAGTGCGCACGACCTTCAATTACTGGCTCACCCCAACCGGTAATGCCCTCATCGGTATCAATCGCCAGAAAAAGCCATCTGGGCTTAACCGAATAAAGCCGAAAGTTTGTGATTTTCATACTGCATTCTCCAAGAGACCTTCGAACCGCCCGTAGAAGGCTAATTCTCACATCAGCTGGCATTAGACTCTTGGATAAGCTCTTGAAAAATAAAGAGTAATATCTAGCATCAAGCTGGCTTTGTTTATTTATATGATATATATGATGCTACAACGGAAGGGCAAAACTGTCAAAGTGAATCGAGCGCTTGATCAAGCATCAAACTAGTAACTCGAGGGCCTCGAAATAGTGTGCTGGCAATAATCTAGTCTGAGTTAACTTTAAAATTTTGTAAATGACCCTAAATATAAAGTACTAAACAATCTACGAGGTTTTTATGTCTAACCAATATGAAGGAAATGCAGGCTGGATGCGAGTTTTGTTCGTGGCACTATTTTGGATAGTGTTCTACATGTCACAACTGGTAATCGCTGCGGTAGTGGTCGCTCAATGTGCGTTCACGTTGATTAGCGGCGGGCCGAATGCACAGCTATTAAGTTTTGGCGACAGTCTTACCCTTTACGTGCATGAGATATTGCGTTACGTGACCTTTAATAGCGATCAACGCCCATTCCCGTTCGCTGATTTCCCAAAGTCTGACCTAGTAATTCCTGAAGAAACAGTGATTAAGTCAGAAAACTAAGCGACTTATTTAGTGCTCACTTGGCACGCACGGCGTTTCGAGTGAGCCTTTACTTATCAGGTGAGTAGCGATCACCAAGCAAATACCTTGGGCCAGCGCCAAATTCAGCGGCCGAATCATTAGGGTTATACAGTCGGCAGTTCTGTAGAGACAAACATCCGCAACCTATACACCCATCTAACTTCGATTGTAGCGTTCTCAAACGCTGGATCTGCTGCTCTATCTGTTTACTAAACTTCTTACTCAGTCGCGCCCAGTCACTTTTAGTCGGTGTGCGCCTTTCGGGTAAGGAATCCAGCGCTTCTCGTACTTGCTTTAGCGAGTAACCAAGGCTCTGAGCAATCAATATAAAGGACACCCTCCTGATTACCGCTCGCGCAAACACCCGGTGTCCACTATTACTACGAGCGACGGGTATTAAACCTTGGTCGGCGTAGAACCTTACTGTCGAAACGTTAGTGCCGGTGCGCTTAGCGACGTCGCCGATACTGAGCAAGGTGCCCTTTTCAGATTGTTTCGCTTTGTCTATAGGTAACGGTTTTTTCATACTCTGGAGATTATTCGAAAAAACGCTTTACCTCAAGTTAACTTGAGATATTAAACTAGCTTCCATACTAAAACTCAATTAGAGAAACTCATGAAAGAAGCTTACCTAGAACACGCCAACATCAGCGTTAGCAACCCCGATGCAACAGCGGCCATTTTATGCAAAATATTCGGCTGGCAGATTCGTTGGTCGGGCGAAGCAATGGACAACGGTTACACTGTGCACGTTGGAGGCAATAATTCTTACCTTGCGATCTACACCAACGATCGAGTCAAAACCTCAGTCAACAATGATTTTGAAACCCTCAAAAACTTAAACCACCTAGGTATTATTGTTGGTGACTTAGCGTCTATTGAAGAAAAAGTTTTGGCGGCTGGTTATAAACCACACAATCACCGCCATTACCAGAACCACGATTCAAGCTCTAAGCCTAGCTCAAATTTCTACTTTCACACACTCGATAATCTGGAGGTAGAAGTCATACACTATAGTGATTAAGAATTACGTTTTAGATAAGAGAGCACGCCGAGCAGACTAAGTAAGGCAAACCCGAGGCCGACCAGAGTCAAAAAAAGTCGGTAAATAAGCCCTAACTTGGCCGTGTGTAGCGGGTATGAAAAAGAAAATACCCGCTTAGCCTTCCATTGCGCTAGCTCGTCTTGAATAACGAGTTCGCCATTGGCATGAAATCTCAACGAACTACGACCGAGCCGGTGCCAACCGTCTTTTTGCTGAATATTGAGCGATATTTTATTCGATTTTGTAGAACTGGGTTGTACCGAGCGAATGTTTGATTGCGGAAAGGTTTGACGCGCTAACGCTATCGCTGTCGACCAAGTCGGCAAACCATCACTCGCGTCAAAAGTGCTTCTCTCAATAATTGCAGGACCATTGGCTCCGATACTGTCGAGTAATACAAACCTCGACTCTACTGGGTAGACCAAGATAACTCCGGTGATTGTGAGCAATAAAATCGGCAACGAAAATATTGCGCCGATGTTAGCGTGACTCACCATTAATGCGCCACGCCTAAACGATTTCGGCTTGATACCAAGTGATAAAAGCCTACGTCTTGGCCACCAAAGTATTAGCCCTAGCACCAGCAAGGGCAAGGCGAGTAGACCGCCAAACCCAGCGATATTCAAACCAATAGTATTACCCAACAAGAAACGATGGTGAAGGTCTAAAAAAAAGTCTTCCCATCGTTGGTTGCCCGACCAAATTTGAACCTTGTCACCATATTGAGTGTGCCAAGCGTACCGACGGCCGCTCAGGAATACCTTATGGATACTCAGGTCCTCACTGTAAAGTTGCACAAATGTGACTTCGTCAGCCGCGTAACTGGCTTCAATTTTTTCGATCGCGTTGGCGAGTAAGCCAGTATCGATCTGCTCACGCGCACCATCGACACTCAACCAGAGGTACTCCTTTTTCCAAACCAAAATAACTCCCGTAAGGCTAATCGAAAGCATGATTAAACAGAGCAACAAGCCTATATAGCGGTGGAGGAATTTAGTCGACATTGGGCGGTTGGAGATATATTTTGGCTTGAATAAGATAACTCAAGGCTAAGTAAAAGACAGTTGGCCAGACCTATGGTACCGTTAAATGGCAGCGCTAAAACAATAATTAGGCTGCCCAGACCTAACTAATTAACCCAGTGAGCACATCAATGCGTCATATATATGCTCTACTCGTTTTTATTGTTTCACTGGTATTGAGCATCGGCACGCTCTCAGCACAAGAAATTGAACACGGCCATCAGGCAATGCAGTTGTTTGACAAACAAGGATTTGATAACGCGCCGCAGTGGGTTCAAATATGGCTTGCGTTGATGATGGCGTCATTTTTAGCCGGGCTTTTTTTCGTCAAAAATCATGTTATTGCCCGCTGGGTAGTCGGTGGCTTTTTCGCTGGAGTAATATTCACAGCTATCGCAGGCGGTGTATTTGGTGTGCCCAATTACTCAGGATTCATTGCCTCGGTTCACCTGTTTTTTTGGACTCCAGCCTTATATCAATTGTTCACTAAACGGCCATTTCTAGAACAAAGATCGGCCTTCACTATGTGGTCTGGGGTAATCACCGCGGTGATTTGCTTTTCTTTTATCTTCGATATTCGAGATTCATTTATCTATTTGAGTCATGTGCTGTAAGCCTCGATCAGATGAAAATAGATACTCACGCTTAAGCGCGGAGAATACCAATTTTGCTAACCGCGAGCTCCCGCAGATGTGGGCCGCTCGCGCTTAGTATTTGCGATATTACTCGACCGCTTTTGCAACCGCACGTTGAAACGCTGGACGACTCATGCAGCGCTGCATATAAGCTTGTAACTTCGGATAATCAGCTAATTGGCCTAAACGTTCACCCATCGATACAACATAACAAGTGCCAAAATCTGCGCCGCTGAATTGATCGCCAAGAATATAATCATTGTCGGCTAATTGATTGGTAATATGACCGTAATGAAGCTTTATTTCGGCATCACTAAATGGCGTAATAACCGGGTGGTCAACGCCACTTCGAAGGGTAAGCATTTTCAGTAGCAATGGCGCGAATACCGAACCTTCGGAATAAGCCACCCATTGATTATAGATTGCCCACTCACGAAGGTCGTCTTTACTCGGGTGCAAGGTGTGCTCGGTGTCATATTTTTCCAAAATATAATTGGTAATCACACCGGATTCGGTCAGCATTAGGTCGCCGTCTTCAATGATCGGGCTTTTGCCAAGCGGGTGTATAGCTTTGATATCGGCTTGCGAACGCATGGTTTCTGGGTCACGTAAATAGACTTTCAACTCATATTCGGCAGCGGCTTCTTCAAGTAACCAAACGGTGAAAAGTGAGCGCCCTACGCGTAAATGATGAAGTGTAATCATAATAAGTTCCTTGGGTGTTGTTAATAGCGATTGCTGCTTGGCGATACATTCAGCCCTAAGTGTAAATCAAAGCAATCGAGTCTGTGTCAACAACACTGCATTTAGATTTTTTAATTTAATTCTGACTCGCCAGCTTGTCCGTCTGTTTCCATAAATCTGACTTCGGCATCACTATAGCCACCTTCCAGCACTAACTTGCGCATATTGCTCAACGTTCTATAGGGCGAATCTACTATCAATAGATTGATTAGCCAGGCAGGTACATTGCCATTCGGGTCGACATGTACATAGTTTTCGACTAACACCACGCCACCTTCTTTGGGTGTGAAATGCCATTCTGATGATGCATTTTTTATCCTTATTAAACCTTTGCGCTTTGGTAAACGATCCGGAGTCGCATCGCTACGCATATGCACCTTGCCACTGACTTTGTCGTAGGACCACCTAACGTGTGCAACGACGTCACGATTTCGCACTGGAAATGGCGCATTATTAATCGAGTGCACATAACTCTCACTTGGCGATATACGTTCGATAACCTTAGCTGAGCGGCATAATGCCACCCAGTTCGAGCAGTTATCGAAGTCCATTGCCAGCGCCGTCAATTGCTGGGTATCAGCCGCTAGCTCCATCACTGAAAGCACGGCTCGAAATTTTGAACCAGGAACCTTACTCAAAAATACTTGAATTCCATTTCGATCGCGTTTTAACGTCCATTCAAGGTCAGCGTCTTGCCATTGAGCATGCGTGGTCGACCCGAAACACTGAAAAACAAACAATAGCATCAATAAAATTAGTCTTATTTGAATCAAATTTGTGTCACGATTAATAGTATTACGGCTATTATTGGGGGCGCTTTGTTGTCACAACCGACTATCACTGCTTGATTGTCACGACTTGGTTGTCGACAAAGTTCATCATACATCAAAATAACAAAATAGAGATATACACACCAAACGCGCTCTAATTGGTTACTATCATATTATCAGAGCAAGTTGCTACCGGAGAAAACGATGCAAGCAAATTTCACCAAGATGTCCGATAGTACGGCCGAAGATTGGCAGTCGATCATGGGCGAGCAAATGGCATTCTTTAATAAATTGCCCGACCGAATTTTAGCTCATATGCAACTCCTCGACGAGGATTACGGTGGCTTTCCGGTAGACCGATTACAGCATAGCTTGCAAACCGCGGAATTAGCCGCTGAAGCAGGTGAAGACAATCAATATGTGGTGTGTGCACTGCTGCACGACATTGGCGACACACTGGGTAGCACCAATCACGCTGATGTAGCGGCGGCTATTCTAGAGCCGTTTATCAGTGACGAAAACCTATGGATGATAAAACATCATGCAATCGTTCAAGGCTACAATTTTTTTCACCACTTAGGTATTGATCGAAACATGCGTGAGAAATTGCAAGACCATCCGCATTACCAACATACTCTGCGCTTTGTTAATAATTACGATGACTTGGCGTTTGACAACAGCAAGCCCAAGTTGTCGTTAAAGCAGTTTGAACCTATGGTTAGGGAAGTCTTAGCTAAGCCGCTCAAAAGCATCTATAAAACAGCATTCGAGGCGTAAAAGAGCGTCGAGTCTCTAGCCAGAAACACACAAGATTCTGATACCATTACCACATGTATAAAGGTGAAATTTTTAATAGCGTCAGCCACTTAGTTGGGGCTTTATTGGCGTTAGTCGGGGCATCTGTGCTAATCACTCTGGCATCAGTTGAGGGCAATGTTCTGAAAATTGTCAGCTATAGCGTCTACAGCGTTACCCTGTTTTTACTCTATCTCGCCTCCACTCTTTACCACAGCTTCCAAGGTCCGAGTAAAAACGTTTTTCAGCGCTTTGACCACTTAGCAATCTACTTACTTATCGCTGGTACTTACACGCCCTTCGCCCTGATCGCGATCAAGGGCGCTACTGGCTGGTGGCTTTTCGGCGTAGTTTGGTCGCTAGCGGTCATCGGCATGATTATCGAAAATTTACCGATCAAAGGCCCACGAATCATTCCAATAGCGATCTATTTGATGATGGGTTGGGCCTGCGTATTCACACTAGACTCAATGATGGCCGGCATGTCAGAACTGGGCTTTGGCTTCTTAATTGCTGGCGGAATCGTCTACTCAGCTGGAGTGGTGTTCTACGTTCTCGATCATTGGTACCCTTGGTGCCATGAAATTTGGCATTTATTTGTCATCGGCGGCAGTGTTTGTCACTATTTTGCTATTTTTTTACTCTAATACTGAATAATTTTCTAGCATTAGCTGCTATCTTTATTAACAGTCTAAAACATACAACAACATCAAAGAATGAGATCAATTTTAGTCGTTAACCCGAAAGGCGGCTGCGGCAAGACCACCATTGCAACTAACCTTGCCGGATATTACGCACAAAAAGAT
>JBLHXJ010000054.1:0-13733 GCA_047629535.1 Arenicella sp.
AATCTGCTCTGCTTCTCAGCGTATCTTTTTCTCTGATGCTGGCAAAAGGGTCTTCTGAATCGTGCTTGGCTTGTTTGTTTGCTTGCTTGGCCTTTTGTTGTAAAGCTTGCTTTTTTGGTCGCGAGTTTCGGAGTGCGTGAAAGCCGAAATAGAGCACGATGCCCACGGTGTAAGCGAGCCATTTATAGACGAAGCTGATGCCGCTACCCGAAGTGTCTTTTTGTAGCTGGCTATGGGTTAGGAAGTCGTTATGTAGGCTTCCGACCAGCAGTAAGTAGGCGACTAGTAAAAATGTGGATACGATCAAGGCCTTATATTGTTTCCAAATAAGGGTGATGAACGCGACTCTGAAAATTTGCTTAAATACCATCTGATTGTTTGCCTATACAAATAGGTTGAGGCCAAGTAATGCTAGCACTGCCATCAAGCCTTTTTCTTTTACCGAACCCTTGATCTTGTCTTCTTCCTCGCGAACAACAACCTCTAAATCTTGCTGACTCAGTTTTCGCGGATCATTGCCGGCAACGATAATTCGAGTTCTAGCCCGTTCTATGGCTTTGTTGCGGATATAGCGCTTGTATTTGAGCGGAACCGCGCCCACGTATGGAATTGGTTTCATAGTGTCGTTGCTAGTGTCGTTGCTAGTGCCGTTAATCGTATTGTCGTTAAGCTCTGTTTTAGCAGGCTGATCGGTAATAGGTAAATTCATATTAGCATCTCTTGCTTTGAATGCGTTTTATAGGTAGGTGAAAAGCCGAAATTTTGTTAATATTCGCGCCCTAAATACCAAGATAGATTTTCTATATATGTATGCCATACATCGCAAATGCAAGTGAGGCGTATAATGGTACATAAACCACTAATTAACTTTTGATTGCTTAGCGACCCTTATTATGACCAGCAATGCCTCTCCAATTACGCCGAGAATCGCCCAAGTATCGCGCGATACGGGCGAAACTCAAATATCTGTAAAGTTGAATTTAGACGGCACCGGAAAATGTAGCTTTGATACCGGCGTGCCTTTTTTGGAGCACATGATGGACCAAATTGGTCGTCATGGACTGATCGATCTCGAGATTGAATGTAAAGGCGATTTACACATTGACGATCATCATACAACCGAAGATATAGGCATCACTCTTGGGCAAGCTTTTGCTCAGGCTTTGGGTGACAAAAAGGGTATTCGCCGATATGGGCATGCCTATGTACCACTTGACGAGGCGCTAAGCCGGGTGGTGGTGGATTTCTCTGGCCGACCAACCTTAATGCACCGCGTTGACTACCGGCGCGCTCGCATCGGCGGCTTCGACGTTGATTTGTTTGATGAGTTCTTTCATGGCTTTGTAAATCATGCTCGTATGACCATTCATATCGATAGCATTCGCGGTAAAAACGCGCACCATATTGCCGAGACTATTTTCAAAGCATTTGGTCGTTCTTTACGCATGGCTCTCGAGTACGATGATCGTAGCATGGGTGTTATTCCCTCGACTAAGGGTAGCTTATAGCATTGGCGAAGGTATCGTCAATGTCGTAAATCATCATGCAAATAGCGGTTATAGATTTAGGTGTCGGTAACTTACGGTCGGTCAAGCAGGCGTTAAACGCGGTCGCTGCCGATGCTGATGTTGTGGTCACCAGTGATCCAGCCGTTATTGATTCAGCGGACCGAGTGGTTATGCCAGGGCAAGGTGCCGTAGGCACATGGTTTGCAGCCCTACATGATCGCCAGCTCGAAGCGGTAGTCCGTTCTAGTTTGGCCAACAAACCAATGCTGGGTATTTGTGTAGGCATGCAGGCACTCTTTGACTACTGTGAAGAAGACGGCGGTATTGACGGTTTAGGCTTGTTTCAAGGCTCGGTGCGTCATTTTTCAAATTTTCATACAGATTCGAGTAGTAGGTCGCGTTTGAAAATTCCTCAAATGGGCTGGAATCAAGTTATCCAAACTCAAGACCATGCTCTATGGCATGGTATTAAAGACCAATCACATTTCTATTTTGTACACAGTTTTTGCGCCAATATGGCGTCTGATACTGATTCACATTTTATTTATGGTGAAGCTAATTATGGGCACGATTTTATTGCCGCGGTTGCTCGTGACAATGTCTTCGCAGTTCAGTTTCACCCTGAGAAAAGCCACGATGATGGCTTAAAACTACTTAAAAACTTCACTCAATGGAACGGCTGAAACAGCTGTCTAAATCATGTTATTAATACCTGCAATTGATATAAAAGAAGGCAAGTGCGTGCGTTTACGTCAGGGCCTAATGGAAGACTCAACCGTATTTAGCGATAGCCCTTTAGCGATGGCTGATAAGTGGGTAGAGTTAGGCGCTAAACGAATACATTTAGTCGACTTAGACGGTGCGTTTGCCGGCAAGCCAGCGAATGCCGATGTTATTCACGCAATCGCCGAAAAACACCCCAATGTGCCGATCCAAATTGGCGGTGGGATTCGTGATGAGAAAACAATACAAGCGTATTTAGATGCTGGGGTTGAATACGTAATTATCGGTACGCGTGCCGCCAATGAACCTGAATTTATTGGTCAAATTGCCGAGCAGTACGGTAAGAATTTAATCATTGGTTTAGATGCTAAAGATGGCATGGTAGCGGTCGATGGTTGGGCTAAGTTAACGGACCACAAAGTAATAGATTTAGCCAAGCGCTTTGAAAATGATGGGGTGCAAGCTATTATTTATACCGACATTGCACGCGATGGCATGATGCAAGGAGTGAATTTAGAAGCCACTAAGCAGTTGGCCGAAGCGGTGAATATTCCGATTATCGCCTCTGGTGGTGTTACGAATATGGACGACCTGATTGAGCTTCAAAAAATCGAAAGCTCTGGCATTTCTGGTGTAATTACAGGTAGAGCAATCTACGAAGGCAGTTTAGATTTCGCCGAAGGCCAAGCCTACTTGGATTCGAAATTAAGTTAGGTTTATGTCATGCCATTAGCCAAACGTATCATTCCTTGTTTAGACGTCGACAATGGCCGTGTGGTCAAAGGTGTAAATTTTGTCGGCATCCGCGACGCTGGTGACCCGGTTGAGGTGGCTAAGCGTTACAACCAACAAGGCGCAGACGAAATTACCTTTTTAGATATTACCGCCACATCTAATAAGCGCGATACCTTGTTGCACGTGGTCGAAGAAGTTGCCAGAGAAGTGTTTATTCCGTTGACCGTAGGTGGCGGTGTTCGTGAACTGCAAGATGTGCATAACTTACTCAACGCGGGAGCTGATAAAATATCGGTTAATAGCACCGCTGTTTTTAATCCGGATTTTATTAAACAAGCTTCTGCGCACTTCGGTTCGCAATGTATTGTGGTGGCAATTGATGCCAAGCAAACACAATTTTTAGCCAATGGGGATGGTCAGGACCGATGGGAGATTTTTACTCATGGCGGTCGTAAAGCTACCGGTATTGATGCCGTTGCCTGGGCTGTGAAGATGGCCGATTACGGTGCTGGTGAAATATTATTAACTAGCATGGACGGTGACGGTACTAAAGCAGGTTACGATTTAAAGCTGACTAAAGCCGTGTCTGATGCAGTCTTAATTCCGATCATTGCCTCCGGAGGCGTTGGTAATTTAGAGCATTTGATTGACGGTGTTAAACTAGGCGGTGCCGACGCTGTACTGGCGGCCAGTATTTTTCATTTTGGCGAGTACACCGTGCAACAAGCTAAACAAGCGATGCTCGATGCGGGCATTGAAATTCGGCTGTAGAGGCTTGAGATATAATGACTAATTGGTTAGAACAACTTAAGTGGAATGATGTCGGTTTAGTGCCGGCTATAGCACAAGACGCCGACAGCGGTCGTAATTTGATGGTTGCTTGGATGAATCGTGACGCATTGCAGGAGACGGTTGATACTAAGCGAGCGGTCTATTTCTCCCGATCGCGTCAAAAGTTATGGCGTAAAGGCGAAGAGTCGGGCCATCATCAAGAAGTTGTTGAAGTTCGTTTAGACTGCGATGCAGATGTTATCTTGTTAACGGTTCATCAAAAAGGCGGTATCGCCTGTCATACTGGCAGGCATAATTGCTTCTATCGTGTTTATAATGATGATCAATGGCAAGAAGTCGAGCCGATAATTAAAGACCCAGCGCTTATTTATAAATGAGTATTGGTCACTAAATAGAGTAGCATGGGCAACAATAACGATACATTAGCGCAGATTCATCACACCTTGGTGTCGCGATTAGAAGCTGAGGCTGATACTTCTTATGTTGCGTCTCTGTATGCTAAAGGCCTTGATGCTATTCTTAAGAAAATAGGCGAAGAAGCAACTGAAACAGTCATGGCTGCAAAAGACGGCGATGCCGAAAAGATTGTCTATGAAGTGGCAGATTTATGGTTTCATAGTATGGTGCTCCTGGCACATCAAGGTTTAGAACCACAACAAGTAATCGATGAATTAGCGCGGCGCATTGGCGTCTCGGGAATCGAAGAAAAAGCGTCACGGACATCGTGAGCAAATATTGAGGATAAAATAATGGGTTTAGGTGGAATTAATATATGGTCGCTAATAATCATTTTGCTGATTGTAGCGCTGATTTTTGGTACTAAGCGCTTACGCGGCATCGGCGGTGATCTTGGTGGTGCAATTAAGGGTTTCAAGAAAGCTATCGACGATGACAGCAAACAAAACGATGAAGCCGTCGACCAAGCTGAGAAGGCGTCAAGTGATGGCAAGTCTGAGAAAGCTGAAAAATAGTCAAACGCTATGTTAGACATTGGCTTTTTCGAATTACTGGTAGTCGGAGTGGTGCTCATCATTGTGATGGGTCCTGAGCGCTTGCCTGAGGTTGCCAGACAGGCCGCGTTTTTTATTCGCAAAGCGCGCCAGGGCATGTTTCGCTTGCGCAGTGAAATGCAAAACGAGATTCAAGGAACGCCATTTGCTGATTTAGAAAAAGCCAAACAGGAAATGGCTGATTTGAAAAACGATCTGCGACAGTTCGGTCGCGAGGTCGTCGATTCAGTTGAACAAAAACTACCTGAAGAGAAGTCGGCTGCTGAAATGACTGGTCAGCCAATGCCTGACGATGCAGAAAAAAAGACCAGTAAAGCTGACTAGACTCTCAGTTAAGCTTAAAGTGGCGGTCAGATAGCCGTCATAAAAATTAAACAAAGTCGACTCGTCACGAAATAATAGATGAATCAAGAAATTAAAAAACCAGAGCCTTTTGTTTCGCACCTTATAGAATTGCGAAATCGTTTGGTATGGGCGCTCGGCGCGGTACTTCTAGTATTTATCTGTTTGGTTCCGTTTGCGGGGCAAATCTATTCTTGGTTTGCTGAACCATTGCTCGCTAGCCTGCCAGAAGGCGGCAGCATGATAGCGATAGATCCGCATGGCACCTTCTTTATTCCATTCAAGTTAGCGTTTGCTGTGGCATTTGCTATCGCGATACCGTTTGTCTTATATCAAGTTTGGTCGTTTATCGCACCCGGCTTGTACTCTAAAGAGAAGCGTATTGTGCTGCCACTAGTGGTTTCGACCACCGCCCTATTTTACCTTGGGATACTGTTTGCTTACTTCGTAGTGTTTCCCTTGATGTTTGAGTTCTTCGCTAAAATGACCCCCGAAGGTGTTGCTCTAACACCTGATATTGGCTCTTACATGAGCTTCGCTTTGAGCTTGTTTTTTGCTTTTGGTGTCGCCTTTGAAGTGCCGGTGGCGATCGTTTTACTGACTAGAATTGGCGTGCTTTCGGCAGAAACAGTTGCCAAACAGCGACCGTATTTTATTTTGGGCGCGTTTGTTTTAGCCATGCTAATGACGCCTCCAGACCCGTTTTCGCAGGTCATGATGGCGGTGCCGGTGTGTTTATTATTCGAGCTTGGCTTGTTTGTCGCTAGAAAACTCGAAAAAAATGATCTAAAGTCAGAGGTATCAGAGTAACTTTACATTAGTCAGGTAAATCTAGATGCCAGTACAAATAATCGATGGGAATGTGATTTCGGCTGATGTTAGAGCCGAAGTGAAGAGCCAAGTAAAGGAATTGCGAAAACACGATATTAGGCCTTGTTTAGCGGTAATTTTGGTCGGCATGAATCTTGCCTCCAAGTCCTACCTGCGCAGTAAAGTGAGAGCCTGTGAGGAAACGGGAATTAGATCAATAAAAATCGAGATGGCGGCGACCGTTAGCGAGCAAGATCTTCTAGACCAAGTTGATAAATTGAACCGCGATACAAGTGTTCACGGAATATTGGTGCAGTTGCCACTGCCCCATCACATGAGCCAAGAGCGTGTCATTGAGAGAATCGAACCGAGTAAAGATGTTGATGGGGTTCACCCTGAAAATATCGGTAAACTCAGCCTAGGCATTGACTGCTTAGCCCCCTGCACGGCGTCTGGAATACCAGAATTAATTACTCGCAGCGGCATTGGCATGTCAGCAAAACACGCTGTGATTATTGGTCGAAGCAATATTCTCGGCAAGCCAATGATGAATCTCTTGGTGCAAAAAGGCATAAAGGCCAACTGTACCGTCACCTGTTGCCATAGCGGCACCGATCACCTCGCTAACTACACACGCCAAGCTGATATTTTGATTGCGGCCATAGGCGTCCCCAAATTCGTTACCTCTGGCATGGTTAAAGAAGGGGCGACGGTTATCGACGTTGGTATCAACCGTGTGGATGACCTGCAACACTCTCGAGGATATCGCTTAGTTGGCGACGTTGACTTTGATAACGTCAGAGACGTTGCGGGTGCAATAACCCCGGTACCGGGTGGGGTTGGGCCAATGACGGTCGCGATGTTGATGAAGAATACAGTCAAGGCATCACGGATGATTAATCATCTTTAGCAAGCAACAACTAAAATCTGCTCTTGCCTAGCGCAACGACGTATCTCGCCGTATGACGATAGCGTTGACCCATCTTTCTTCGACATTCATAAGCCTATTTCCGGTGGCTAGTTGTTTAATGCGACCACCCAGGTAATTCAGCGCTTTCATAAACCAGCACATGAGGTAATATCGACCCATGGTCTATTCTTTGTTCTTAATATTTGTTGGCGCGGCTGTGTTTGGCACGCTCGCTTTGCTAGCCCGCCAGTCGCTAATTATTGGTTATATTGTGCTTGGCATCGTGCTCGGTCAATGGGGCCTAGCACTAGTCTCTGATACTCAGCTAATACAAGATATTTCGAATATTGGAATCATCTTTCTTCTCTTTCTATTGGGCTTAAATCTTAGCCCTAGAAAGTTGTTGGAGCTACTAAAGCAGACCACCATCGTCACCATATTGACATCAGCGGTGTTCGCAACGGTAGGTTGGGGATTTGCAGTATTGGCGGGCTTCGATACCATAAATTCGGTAATCGTTGGCGTTGCATGTATGTTTTCGAGCACCATCATAGGTCTAAAGCTATTACCAACAACGGTTTTGCATCATAAACACACCGGTGAGGTGATCGTTAGTGTGCTGCTATTACAAGATTTAATTGCGATCGTCGTCTTACTTGCGTTTCAGGCAATGTCATCTGATCAAAATACAATGTTTGAGTTAGCTAAATTAGTCGTGCTGCTGCCGGTCTTGATCGGTGTTTCTTGGGGCCTGAAGCACTTTGTGCTTTTAAAGCTTTTCGCCAAATTTGATCGTATTCAAGAATATGTGTTTCTATTGGCCTTAGCCTGGTGTCTAGGGATTGCACAGCTAGCTCACAGTATCGGTTTTTCCTATGAAACTGGAGCCTTTATAGCTGGTATCACCATTGCCACAAGCCCTATAGCGCTTTTTATTGCTGAAAGTTTAAAGCCATTAAGAGACTTCTTCTTGGTATTGTTCTTCTTTGCTTTAGGAGCGAGTTTGAATATTTCCGCGCTCGATCAAATATGGTTGCCCGCGATCTTATTAGGCGCCGCGATGTTGGTACTCAAGCCAGTAGTATTTCGTTTCGCGCTGCATCGAGTTTCCGAAACTAAGAAGCTCGGTTGGGAAACCGGCTTTCGTTTAGGGCAGATGAGCGAATTTAGCTTATTGATCGTTTTTGTAGCGGCCCAAAGTTACTTGATTGATCAGACCACGGTGTACTTTGTACAACTCGCTACACTTGTAACCTTTATTGGCTCCAGTTATTCAATCGTGTTGCGATACCCAACTCCGGTTGCTGTATCAGACCGCCTTCGTCGAGACTAATGCATGTCCGACAGGTATTTAGAAGCAAGTGTAATTTTCGGCTGTGGCGATGTGGGCCGGCGTATAGTCAATGCGTTAAATAAAGAGCATTCAAGTACCGGCTCTATTATCGGTTATGTGAATTCCATCGACAGTCAGCAGCAGGCGGCCTCACTGGGTGTGCATTGTGAGGTGACCGATTTAGATAATCTTGAGACTAATTCAGCAATGGCGTTCACTGCTTGTCATGCGGCTAAACTTTATTATACCGTGGCGCCGCAAAAACAAGGTCTTAGTGATCAACGGTCGCGTGCGCTTATTAAGCGGTTTATGGCTTTAGGGATACGCCCCGCCAAAGTAGTCTTGATAAGTACTACCGGTGTCTATGGCGACTACGATGGCGAATGGGTGTCTGAATTGAGTGTCACTGAGCCGCAAACTGTACGAGGGCAGCGACGCCTTGATTCAGAGCGTCAGTGGTTAGCTTGGGGCAAATCTCAAGACATAGCAGTAGTGGTGCTTAGAGCGCCGGGCATCTATGCCTTTAGCCGACTCCCTAGAGCTCGTATAGAGAGGAAAACACCGGTGGTTCGAGCCAGTGAATGCGGTTTTTCTAACCGTGTGCATGCCGACGATCTAGCCAGCATGTGTGTCATGGCCATGCGCAAGGCACCGGCTGGTGAGGTTTATAATGCTACCGATGGCACACCTGGCAAGATATCTGAATACCTACAAGCGGTTGCGCAAGCCCTTGACTATCCGCCCTTGCCTGAAATTAGTATGAGTCAAGCTCAGCAAGAATTGTCGCTAGGTATGTTGTCGTATTTGAGCGAGTCGCGAAAAATAAGCAATCGGAAAATACTCGAAGGTTTGGGTTATGAGTTGTTATACCCAGATTTTAAACACGGCTTATGTAGCTAAATCGTGTAAAAAAATCGCGCTGCTTATTGCGCTGCAACGCGAGATTCTTTGGAAGGCTTTTTACAACCACGGTTTAGTACTACCCGAGGGAGCCTTGCGACCCAGTTTTAGTTTTTATATCAAGCGCTTATGAGCAATGGAAATGTCCCTTGTGTTGATAGCAATTGCGCCCGCGGTCGTAGTAGCGTGAATAGCCATCAATTGGGCATACTTCTGCTCGGTAACTGTCGTTACGATAACTATCGTTAGGATAACTATTATGGCGTCGGTCATGACGTTGATTATATTGTCGACCGCTCGAGTAGTTGTCGTTGTAGCGATGATTATTATAGTAACGATTTCGGTCGCGGCGATGATGGCGTCTTTCGTATCGGCGGTTGTCATAATGATCGTTGTAGTGACTACGATAATGTTTGTTCTGATGCTTGCGATGGCGCTTGTGAGAGCGGTGATCGTCATGCAAGCCGATGCTTAGGCTTGGCAAGTCGAGATGTATACTGCCTTTTGCTGCAGCGCTAGTTGGCGCCACAACCATCACTGTAGCCATGCCGAGGGTGGCGAATAAATGCTTAGCGGAAAGTTTCATAGGTTACTCCTATTTGTTACGATAAATGTACTCTAGCCGATCTGACATTAACCCTAACTGAACCAAAATGAAGCCTGTGAAATCAATTGTAGTGTTAACTGGCGCTGGCATTTCAGCCGAATCAGGAATCAAAACTTTTCGTGCCGATGATGGCTTGTGGGAGGATCACAAGATTGAAGACGTGGCCACACCAGAAGCCTTTGAGCGTAACCCTTGGCTGGTCCAGAAGTTTTATAACGAACGCCGCAGGCCATTGCTTAACCATCAAGTTCAGCCTAATCCGGCACATCAAGCACTGGCTAAACTTGAACGGGAATTTGAGGGTGACTTTATGTTAGTTACCCAAAATATCGATAATCTGCACGAACTCGGCGGTTCAAAGGACGTATTGCATATGCATGGCGAAGTGTTGAAGATGCGCTGTAAACAAAGCTCTAGAGTTTTCGACTGCTATTACGACATCGAGGTGGCTGACTTATGCGATTGCTGCGGTGAACCCAATCAGCTTCGGCCACATATTGTTTGGTTTGGCGAAATGCCCCTTTACATGGATGAAATTTCCTCAGCAATTTCGAATTGTGACCTATTTATCTCTATTGGAACCTCTGGCAATGTGTATCCAGCGGCCGGCTTTGTGCAAATCGCCAAGCAATCAGGCGCGACAACCTTAGAAGTAAATTTGCAAAGATCGTTGATCGCCAATGATTTTGATCAAGCCGTTTATGGTAAAGCTGGAGACGTGTTGCCGCTCTGGGTCGACGAATTTTTGGCCGAGTAGAATTACTCTGAAAAATCATCTTGCGCTTGGCTATAAGAATTTTCTAATTCTTGGATTGGTGTTCGAGATTAAGTTGGCATGATTCATGCTTTGCAAAATGCATGAATTACTCATTATCAAACTCGAACATCGCTAAGGCTGTTTCTGCGCCTGTTATCTCATTGCGTCGTTTACTCTTAGTCGAGCCTGCGACTTCTAGTTCGGTGTCCATGCTTGAAAAGCTAGCTGTGCTAGGCCACTTTCAAATTGAGAAGGCCAATCGGCTTGAATCTATACCTGCAATTGTTGATGCTAGTCAGCCTGAGATGCTGATTTTATCGGTTAACGCGTTGACTGACATTGATCTAGACCCAGTGATTTGGTTAAACATTAATAACCCTATTCCTGTGGTGGTGTTTGCGCATCAGAATAGCCCTTGTGCGGTTAAATCGGTGGTTGCGGCGGGCGTGTGTACCTATATCGTCGATAACGTTGCGCCTCAGCGGCTGCCAGTTATTTTAGATTTGGCTTTTGAGCGCTTCAGTCAAATGCAAAGTGTCAGTAACGAGCTATTGCAAACCAAAAAGAAACTGTCGGAGCGTAAGCTTATCGAAAGAGCCAAAGGCATTATCATGCGACAGAAAAATTTTACTGAAGAGCAAGCGTATATGGAGTTGCGCAAGTCTGCGATGAACCAAGGTAAGACCATGGCTGAGCTTGCTAGAAAAATTATAGTCGCGTTCGATACGATTTTAGACTAAGACTGACCTTAGACCCAAAATTGAATATCAATGCCACCTTGGCTGGCAACAAATGTGTGCAAGCGTGCATGCTCTGCACAACTTTAGCGCAAAGGCTGAGATTGCGCTGCCGAAGCAGGCGCATAGGGTGCTTGAGTAAACTTAAAATTTCTTGGCACACTTCGTGCTAAGGCTAGTTAAGAAGGCTAGTTAACAAAGCTAGTTAAGTAAGGAGCGCCTAAACAGCGCTAGCAGATAAATAAGGCAAAGTAACAACGAGGTTGTTTTGTCATCGCAATTACCATTCGACTTACCCCTAAAAACCCTACGCAAGCAAGAAGACTCAGTAAGAGTTAGTTCACCTGCCCATAGGATTAAAGTCGGCGATGAAACCAATAACAACGAGAAAATTTATGCATTTATCATTTAATAAACCACATTTCGTAGCAAACACTCTAGGCACACTAGCGCTTAGCATAGTTGTTGCTTTGTCACCGACTACTGCGTTTGCCGAGCTAGGTGAACCTGAAAAAGACGAACTAACCTTCGGCTTCATTAAACTTACCGACATGGCGCCAATCGCGATCGCCTATGAAAACGGTTACTTTGAAGACGAGGGTTTATACGTCACCATCGAAGCTCAGGCTAACTGGAAGGTTTTGTTAGACGGTGTGATTGATGGCAAGCTCGACGGCGCGCATATGCTTGCTGGCCAGCCACTTGCGGCAACCATAGGCTATGGCACTAAGGCTCACATCGTTACGCCGTTCTCAATGGACTTAAACGGCAATGGCATTACTGTTTCAAATGATATATGGGAGCAGATGAAAGAATACGTGCCGACCGAAAATGGCAAGCCTGTGCACCCAATCAAGGCTGACTATTTAAAACCTGTGGTCGAAAATATGGCTGATCGGGGCGAGGCATTCAAAATGGGTATGGTGTTTCCTGTGTCGACGCACAACTATGAACTGCGTTATTGGTTAGCTGCGGGCAATATCCACCCTGGTTACTATGCTCCGCATAAAGGCGATACCACTGGCACCATTGATGCTCAAGCCTTGCTTTCGGTAACCCCTCCGCCACAAATGCCATCGACCCTAGAGGCAGGCACTATTCACGGCTATTGTGTTGGTGAACCTTGGAATCAGCAAGCGGTATTCAAGGGTATCGGTGTGCCAGTGATCACCGACTATGAGATATGGAAAAATAACCCCGAAAAAGTTTTCGGTATGACTAAGGAATTTACTGAAAAGTACCCAAACACTACTGCGCGGGTGGTCAAGGCTCTTATTAGAGCGGGCAAGTGGTTAGACGCCGATAACAATGCTAATCGACCTGCGGCAGTGAAAATACTAGCGCAATCAAACTATGTAGGTGCTGATTATGAAGTCATCGCCAACTCAATGACTGGTACCTTTGAATATGAAAAAGGTGACCAGCGAGAAGTACCAGATTTTAACGTCTTCTTTCGCTATAACGCGACTTACCCGTATTACTCAGATGCGATTTGGTATCTAACGCAAATGCGTCGTTGGGGACAAATTTCCGAACCTCAGTCAGACGCTTGGTATAAACAAGTAGCAGCTGATGTATATAAGCCTGAGATATACGCTATTGCCGCGAAAGAGCTAATTGCTGAAGGCTTGCTTGAGGCTTCAGAGGTTCCAGATTTAGATAATGAATCTGGCTTTAAACCAGAGCAGACTGAGTTTATAGACGGTATTAGCTATGACGGTTCTAAGCCGAATGAGTATCTTGAAAAATTTAAAATCGGCTTAAAACAAGATGTGCTTTAGGCCCGACATAGAAACCAGCTCTGATAATCCATTATGAGTATGACTACTTCCAAAAGCGATAGCCGTATAGCTCTGCTCACCCAGAGCTTGTCAAAGTGGGTTAAATCATTCGACATCAAAGGTGTAGTTTATCCATTGCTTGGCATTGTTATGTTTTGCCTTCTCTGGAGTCTTGCTGCTAGCCGTATTGATACCTCTCTCGGTCAATTTCCTGGCCCTAGTCAGGTCTATTCGCAAGCCTTAGTGCTGGTAGATGAACATCAGGCTGAACGAGTAAAAGAGACAGCGTTCTACCAGCGGCAAGAAACACGTAATGCTAAAAAGTTGGCTAAAAACCCAGAGGCAAAAACCAAAATTCGTAACTACACGGGTAAAGAAACATTCTTTGAGCAAATCGTTACCAGTCTAAAAACCGTATTATTTGGCTTTATAGTGGCCTCAGTAATAGCCATACCTGCCGGTATCGCGTGTGGTTTAAGTGACGGGGTGTACAAGGCGATGAATCCGCTGATTCAGATTTTCAAGCCGGTGTCTCCACTTGCTTGGTTGCCACTTATCACCATGGTTGTGAGTGCGACCTATGTCTCAGAATCACCATTTTTCGATAAATCATTTTTGGTCTCTGCTTTCACAGTCTCTCTTTGTTGTCTGTGGCCAACCCTAATCAATACTGCCGTTGGCGTCGCCAACGTTGATAAAGACCTACTCAACGTTAGTCGTGTTATCAAGCTGCCAGCAACAACGCACATCCGAAAAATAATTTTGCCAGCCTCAGTGCCGATGATTTT
>JBLHXJ010000055.1:0-13654 GCA_047629535.1 Arenicella sp.
CCAGTATCTTACTCCGACCAAAGGTTGCTGCGATGGTAAATAATCTATCAGCATATAAGTGAAGGCTTTGACACTATTCTGTAACTAGGGTTTAACTATTTGAATCTGGTCTTGCGGTTTGCCATTGAGTTAATGGCTGACCACTAGGCTAACTAAAAGAAAGGCTCTTAACCCCGCCAGCCTTGGACATTTCAATTATCACTATAGCTCCAGACTCATCGCGCAAACTGAATTGTGTGCTGTCGCCTTTATCGTCTTCTAGCCACTTTGATAGCTTAATGTCAGGGGCTCGGTGTTCATGCTCTTTCGGCGCCTTTAGGGCCGCTGGGCCCCAACCTGACTCGCTCTTAGCACGGTTAAATGCTGTTAGGGCTAAGTTGTAGTATTTTTCAAACTCCACCAGGTCGTCTAAATCTGTAGAACTGAGTGCCTCTATCAGAAGAGCTAAATCGGCTGATGTAATGCTTTCTTTTAATTTTTCTGCAAATGCGTATGTGTAGGTCGGCCGATAACTCATTCTAATTGGCGAATATTCATTAAGCAGCCTAGGTGCAGGCTTTATTCGCTCTTTGTCCTCTACATAGGCAGCGGCCTTTTCCTCATAGGCCTCCTCAGGGTTTGACTCTATGACCCTAGCTAGCCTAGCCCCCTTAACATCGTTAAATTCTTTCTTAGAAACAGCGGCCGGACTAACGCCTTGCTCTTGCGCCATATCAGAAAGGCAGTTTGCGTGACAATGTTGAAAAAAATCTTTAACTCGCGGGTTCAATGATAAGTACGCTTCGATCTTTTCCATCCCAGCTTTACCCGAGTAGCCGGCGCCAAACGGAGGTTTAGCCTCTACATAATGTCGCAGAGAACGAAACGAATCGCCATTTTCATCTTTTAACTTTTTCCAACCTTCAACACGACAAAAGCGGCCTAGCGCGTCGGCAAACTCTTCTATTTTGCCGCCCTGCATAATCGTTTGGTGTTGAGAGTCGACACCACTCTCTGGTGAAATTTCGTGTTGCTGGCTCATAATTAAAATTAACTCTTGTTTGACGTTCACTCTGTTCTTAGCGATCAAAGATTAAACCAAGCTAAGCCTGGTTTAATCTTTCAAGTAGAATAGATTAAATGGTGTATTACTCTTTGGTCTGTAACCGCAAACCAAAGCCTTGCTCATCGATACCACCAAAAGCGCTGCTGATTGCGCTTATAAAAGCCGACAGTTCGAGAGTCATAATAGAAAATTCGATATCAAACTGCTCTACGGCTGTTTCGCTATTATGATCGTCAGCTTGTTCGGTTATTTCACTGCCGTATTTGATACGCTTAACGGAAAATTGATCGTCGATTATGCAGTCAATGGTGTCTTTCCAAGTAACCGCCAGCTTTGCTACTTGTAGGCCTGAGTCTATGTGTCGGCCGACTTCTTTAATCCATAAATCCTGATGTTTGAACTTAACGCTACGGCCTTCGTCTAATGATGTTAGCTCGCATTCTTCGCCTACTTCGAACTCCTCTGGGATTTCACTTCCAGTAAGCCAACCAGTAAGCACATCGCGCGGGGTATTCAACGGCGTTAGCGGCACGGCCTTAAGTGAGCCTAATGCCTCACGTAGTGCACTGAGCAGTTCTTCTGAACGATTTGCCGAGCTGGTGTTAACAACAATCAATTGGTTTTGAATATCAATATAAGCGAACACATATGAGGACTTAACTAACGCTTTGGGCATTAACGAGAAGATGATCTCTTCTTTTATATTTTGTTTTTCTGCTTTGCCGACAAACCTAGCCTCGCTGGATGAAATTTCGGCGACTTTTTCGTCGACAGTTTCTTTTACAATTGAGCTAGGTAAGACCTTCTCTTGGCGCTTTGCACACACCATTATATAGCCGTTGGCGGCGTGAACATATTCGCTGCCATCACGCCCAAGTGGCGAGGTCCAGCCATAGGTTAGGGGTTCTAAGTTGCCGCAAGGCTTGAATTCAAATTTAGCCAGTGCTTGGTTCAGTTCTTCTGGCGTGTATTTAACACTATCAGTAAGGCGGTATATGCGTAGATTTTTAAACCACATAGATTGTTTATCTCAGGTGAGTAGGCGGCTTAAGTCCGCCACTGTTTTTATGCTTTGAAAGCGATGCTTTCTTGGTCGCCGTTTTAGCCAGAAATTTCGAGTAGTTCGAGATTGAATATCAACCTTCAGCGAGAGCCTTTTTAGACAGCTGATTGCCCTCGTTAAAGTGAAATTACCGAGTTTTACCTTTCAAAACGGGAGAGAATTCTAGCACAGCGAGTAAACAATAAGGGGGCCAAGTTGTCGGTCTTGAACTTGCTTGGAAATAGCTGCCGTCGTAGCGAATTTAGGTTAAGGCAAACGCCACGACCTGACCCTCTATCTGCGCATTAATAGAGTCAGGCCTTGGATTTATGACCGATCGATGTCTAGCCGGACTAAAAGAATCTAGCAAATTGCCGTCAACATAGACCGCCCTAGCTCAATATAGGTACTAGTATCTTCGCTATGGCCTTTGAATTTAAGATGATCGGCAAAACCAAGCCGTGCACTCATAACGAACCAAAACACCGCACTAATGAAGCCGGCAATGCGCCATGGTGTTGACTTTGCCCAGGTAAGCGCAAAAGTAATGGAGAGTACATAGAAAATAAAACCAGCTAATTTAGAGGACGCCCAACCATTTACCAAGGGGTACAAGTTGAGTGGGTTAACGGTAACTAGATAAATCATAGTGCCGATAAATAGGGTGTACAAAATATGTGGCCCAATCTTCAGCAGTTTATTGTTGACCTTGTCCGATCCTTTCATCGTCAATACGAAGCTGATTATGAAAAAAATAAAGGTAAGCGCAATTATGCTCAGGTGGGTGTTCTTAACTATCATGTACATATCGTTGATCCCTAAAAATGCATTGTTCTACTTAAAACGTCGAGCCGCATTATATAAAGACTTATGTGTAGGTACTGATAAGTTAAGTATGCATATTGGCAAATTCGAAGAGTAATAAACCGTACACCGACCATGCTTTCGCCACAGTCGCCTGAGTGTAAAACAGACTAAATTAGAAACCATAAGGACTAGTATTTCTAGTTTGATCGGTATTTTCCCGAAGTAGCTCCTTGTTAATAGAGTGTCGAAGACCTATTCTGGTTTTTGAACTTTCGACTTTTAATACTATGAAAAATCTTATCTTTCTATTTGTAACTACCTTAGTCGTCCTTCCTGCATGGAGTCAATCTGTAAGCGAAGTTGCGGAGCGTGCGAATCAAATGGCTCAGCAAATGATTATTGTTGATGGGCATATTGACGTTCCTTATCGAGTTTTTGATCAATGGGAGGACGTTAGCATTGCAACCGAATCAGGTGACTTTGATTACCCTAGGGCAAAAGCAGGGGGCTTGAACGCGCCGTTTATGTCGATCTATATACCGGCTTCGCAAGATGACTCAAAGCAATCGATGCAAACAGCCCATGTGTTAATAGATTCTATTGAAGCCTTGGTTCAACGAAGTCAGGGGAAATTTGCGATAGCAAGGTCACCCAAGGATATTCGCGAGCAGCATCGTCAAAATATGATTTCATTACCATTAGGCATGGAGAATGGCTCGCCGATACAGGGTGAACTTTCGCGATTGAAAACGTTTTATGACCGAGGTGTTCGATACATCACACTGACCCATGCAAAGTCTAACCATATTTCAGACTCGTCTTACGATGATGATAAGAAATGGCAAGGGCTTAGTCCATTTGGTGAACAGGTGGTTGGCGAAATGAATCGCTTGGGGATCATGGTTGATATATCACACGTGTCGGACGAGGCTTTCTGGGACGCTTTAAAAATCAGCAAGTCACCGATGATTGCCTCACATTCTTCTGCCCGTCATTTTACCCCAGGGTTCGAACGTAATATGAGTGACAAGATGATTCAAGCATTGGCCAGTGCCGACGGCATTATCATGGTAAATTTCGGCTCAACTTTTTTGACCAAAAATGCACGAGATTGGAGTGATGCACAAACCTTAGCGAAACAAAAATTAGAAAAAGAAATGGGCAAAGACAGTCCAGAGCTTAAAGATTTTTCCAAAAGATATCGAGCTAAACACCCTCTGCCGTTTGCTGATTTGAGTGATGTTTTGGATCATATAGATCACATTGTCAAAATCGCCGGGATTGATGCGGTAGGTCTAGGTTCAGACTATGATGGCGTGGGTGATTCTCTACCAAACAACCTTAAGTCCGTAGCTGACTATCCAAAACTTATCGAAGGTATGATCAAGCGTGGTTATAAGGAATCAGATATAGAGAAAATTCTAGGTGAAAATTTATTGCGTGTTTGGCAATCCGTTGAAACACATTCTGATTAGTAGCAACGTTAGTTTTTAAACCTAAGATTAAGCAGCGACGCTTTAATTCGCGGCCACCCCTCGCACCTAGCTAGACGCTTTGGGCCAGCTTTCTTGCCAGTACCTTGAACACCTCAGGTGAGACGCCAAGCCCTAAATGAGTGGCTTTAACTTCTACATGTTCGGCCTGGCGGTTAAACTTGTCTATGCTCGCTTGCCAGCCAACGATGCCATCTCGTTTAGAGTAGATTGATGTAATTGGCACCGAGATTGGTCGTCGCTCTCGTTCTGCGATTCTAGCTTCAATCGCGTCTAGATTTGCACCTCTTGCTTGGTAGAGTCTTCCAAAACTGGTGTATTTTGGGCCGCCAACTACCGGACTTCCAAGGGTGATGATTTGCCGAATCAGCGCAGGGTGATCGCGCGCAATTTCTCTGGCTAGAACCCCGCCCAGACTCCAGCCAATTAAACTTACCTTAGTATTGCTTAGAGCATAGTGTCTGTTGATTTGTTCGGTCACTTGGGGGAGGAGGCGACCTACATCTCCGGTGTTGCGACCGAGATCCCAGCCACGGACGTCGTAGCCCAGCCACGAAAGGTATTTGCGCATAATTAATGTCGATACATCGCTAGTGCCTAGTCCAGGCAATACCATTATAGGCTCTCGATTGCCACGCACTTGTTGGCTTAGCGCTGGTGTCGCGGCAACCAGCCTAGCAAGTTCAAGCGGCGTCAGCAGCTCTTTAGCGGTGGTTATAAAAGAGGGTGGTTTGAGATCGATTGAGGTCATGTTGTCTCCGACGTTTTACACAGCGTAGCCTTAATGCTGTGCAAGCTCTGTCTTTGCTTATTTAGCCATGAGTCGGTTTTCAGTTAAAGAGCTTAGACTCTTTTAACCGCCTGTCATATCGGCTAGCCAATTATTCGGTAACCGTAATCTGAATGTTTCCGAGATATGAAGAACGATAATCAACCACATCGCCTGGTTGCAGAAAATGACCAGATTCAATTTCATTTTGGATAAAGGTCTGTTTGACCGCATCAATCAATGTGTTTTTTGAAAACGGCCCACCGGATGTTACATAGTGGAGCATCCCATCGATCATATCTCGCCGCGTTGGCGGTGTAAAAATCACACCCTCAGCGGTTCCAGACATCAGTGTCATGGCCCTATCAATTTTCTTACTAGGCGCTAAAAAATAGAATTCTTCAGCGTAGAAAAATCTTTTTTCTTGCATGTCAGCTAGCGATTTTTCCGCTAGCTGTCTGAAGCCCAACGTCATCTCTCGACCTCTTGCATCTTGGCGGGCCTGGCCATTGACGCTTGTTGTCATGCGTAAATTAGCAACCAAGGCAGCCCAATCTTTGGGAACCACCAAAAAAGGCCCGGTTGGGAAAAAATCTGGCCCGCTTTTCGAATCACTGAAGCCATATCCCGAATCAAGATTGTCCGGATCAACAAGCTCCACCAATGCATTTCTATTAGTGAAATCGCCGCAAAGAAATACACCCTTTAGCGCCGTGTCAAAATCTTCAACTGAGGCGACATCGCGGTCAAAACGCATGCAGAGCTCTACTTCATAATCCAGCATTACACTCTGAGTTGTCGCCACCTCAGTGCGTGCTGCGGTAGCAGCACCAAATTTAGGAAAGCTAAACACAGACTGACTGCCAGCCTCCTCTGCATGTTCTGGAAAGTTGGTTCCCGTACCGATGTGCCTGGAGCCGGTGCTGCCGGATGGCAACAGCTTGGACATTTCGATTTCTATGCTCGGAAAACTATTTATATTTTCTGTGCTTAACGCCGCAGTATCGATCGAGGACAGGGCTACAAGAGGGTGGTCATTGGGCCGTGCTCCGAGCTCGGTGAGATTGATCCCTGTGACCGTCTCGCCAGAAAAACTGACGACCTGTAGAGTCACGATCTGCCCATTTTCGTCGATAAATTGAGCCAATGTTGTGGCTTCATCTAAAGGAGCAACAGCTTCGATGACCGCTGTTTTCTCAAAACTGGCGTGATTTAATTTCGGGTCTGGAGAGCTGACCCAAGCCAATAAAATACCGCCAGTGACCACCGTCATAAATAGTCCGACATAGGTGCTTATTGGTTTAATCATACTGGGGATCCAAGATGGCCAATGCAAAAAATTGCGCTGCTGAGTAGAGGTCTGTTTTTTTCATGAGCGGCCTGCTGGGTGACAATAGGTGAACAGCTATAGTAAGAGAGCATGAAGATAAATTAAAGAGGCCAAGGCCGTTTGTTTTTAAGAGCACCAATGACGTTAGATATTGCTAGGCTTATACAGCTATCGAATTCGATGCAATCAGCGCCTAGTGATTATTCTACACAATAGTGATAAGTTGGTTTGCTAATCAATTGCCAAGCTTCTCATATGAAAAACATTGTCCTTGTCTGCGCGCTCTGTTTAGTTGCCTGTAGCCCTGTAACCTTGGTCACTAAATCTGGCCAGCGCGGCTCGCCATCAGAAACTGCTCTAGCCAAAAACGTGATTCTGATAATTGGTGATGGAATGGACGATCATCAAATCACCATCGCCCGTAACTACTTGGTCGGCGCTCAGGGTCGTTTGACCCTAGATAAGCTGCCGCACCGAGGGGTATCGCAGATTCTCACGGTAACTGATGCTGATCCGAGCCAGGTGCGCTACGTGGCTGATTCTGCCAATAGTGCAACGGCAATGGCTACCGGTAAAATTACCAGTCGCGGTAGAATCGCGACTACTGCAGGCACTGACCTGGATATTGCCACGATTGTCGAGTTAGCCGCGGCAGCAGGACTTAAAACTGGTTTGGTAAGCACCGCAAGTATCACCGATGCCACACCCGCATCGTTTTATGCACACGTAAGCTCACGCGGTTGTGAGAACCCTTTGATGATGAAGGATGCGCTGCTCTACGGACGTATTAAAGTAGATTGTTCGCAGGACTTGAAGGCTAATGGCGGCCTCGGCTCTATCTCTGAACAACTACTCAATTCGAAATTGGACTTAGCTCTGGGCGGTGGTCTAAAGCACTTTGAGGCGAACGCTGAAGGCAGTGAATTGTCTGTTTTACAATTTTCTAATGTGGCTGGATTCAAGGTCATGACGTCGGTCGAGCAGTTGCAGCACGCTGAAATGAATATGCGATGGTTAGGTCTTTTTTCGTCAAGCACAATGCCGGTTCGTCTGCGTGGCGAAGATGCGAGGGCTGCAGAAAAACCCATACTTGGAACGAATGGATTGGAAAAACCGCAGCCGATGTCGTGCGAGCAAGAGCCGAAATTCGCCGCCGTGCCGGATTTGAAACTAATGACAGAAAGAGCGCTATCGCGATTGAGTCACGACAACGATAGAGGTTTTTTTCTGATGATTGAATCCGCATCAATCGACAAGCAATCGCATGCGCGAAAAGCCTGTGGCAGCATTGGCGAAGTGGCTCAGTTAAACGAAGCGCTTGATAGTGCTTTAGCCTTTGCTGAAACTCATCCGCAAACCTTGATTATTGTCACCGCTGATCATGGACAAGCGGCGCAATTGGTGCCCGAATTAAGTTTGTTCAGTAGTTTTGGTTTGCCGGTCAATACACCTGGAAAAATCGTTCGAATTCGAACTCCCGAAAATGCTTTACTAGTGGTTAATTACGCCACCAATGACTTTATGCAAGCCGAGCATACCGGTGTTAATGTCCCGGTTTTCACTAACAAGGTAGGGCGAGATCTGGTGCCAGCGATGATAACCCAACCTGAAATTTTCACAATAATGAAAAATTATTTGCGGCTGTAAAATAATGTCGAAATTCTAGTACTAAAACGTAAACGGCAAACTAAGCTGGATACCCGTCGCTGGCTTTAACATAAAGCAAGAGTCGCTGTTAAGGTGGATGATGTCTAGGTAAGTAAGAATCTTAGCGCAAACACAATAAATGTAACCGAGCTAGCACGAGCAATTGAAAGGGTAATCACCTATTTTTTTGTTAACTTGAACTCGATCTAAAACTGGATCGTGGCCCTTTGATCAGCTGGTATCGGACATCTGCGAATAGCACACCGATATTTAGAATCGATAACATCAGACCTAACAAAGTCTAAAATACCAAAGCCTATAATATAGGCTCATCTTAAGTTTGTCTTAAGCGTCTCTCCCTATACTGCAGGCAAGTTCACCTGTTAATTAAAACAAGGGAATATCGTCATGGCAAACAACTCTGAGTATTTTGAAAGCATAACTATCGGCACCGGCTTTTCGGGTTTGTTAGCGGCGATAAGGTTAAAGAAGAAAAATATTAGTGACTTTGTCTTGTTGGAGAGAGGCTCGGGTCTAGGTGGTACCTGGCGAGATAATTCGTATCTGGGAGCCGAGGTAGATATTCCAACTGGTTTGTATTCCTTATACCTTTAAGAAACAATATTCCCCGCAAGAAGAACTGCTGGAGTACACGAATTATGTCATCGATAAATTTGATCTTAGGAAAAAAGCAAAAACCAATCAGACTGTTACATGCTTGAGGTACGACGAGAGCGAATGCATATGGCATGTTGCGGTCACACCAATGGCGTCCGAGGCGAGCTGGTTTTGTGATTTGATTATTAATTGAGGATAACTTAGAGGGGTTAGAGCCAAAGCAGTCATAGCCGTTTTATTTTTTATTTGAAATCTACACTTCAAGGTATTTATATTGCACAACAAGGGGAAAAATAATAATAAATAACGGAGTTAAGGATGAAGTTTAAACATTGGATTGATACAAATTCAGGAGTCGACAATGTGGTTGTGTTGTCGGCGAGCGCTTTATTTTTAGCATCAGTCGATGAAGAGCACATCGAGTCTACAGTTAAGAAGCTTGAAACCGACGCTAACCCAATCGAAGTGTTCGGCACCGATGGTATGACCATTATTCCGCTGAATATTATTCAAAGTGTGGTGAGTCGCAGTACCGATAGAGACGCCGACGTTCGATATAAGACCAAGAAAGAAATTGAAGATAAGACAGTCGACTTCGACTCGGTCGATCAGAAGGCAAGCTTTTTGAAATTACTGTCAAGAGTTCTACCAGACACTCTTAGCAAAAAAGTGGTGCAGCAAAATGCGCTGGTCGCCTCTATCAGTCCCTTAGTAAGTATGCTTATAGGCCTGGCAATAGTTTACTTCTTCTTTGATAAGCTGCGCTGGCCGGCAATTATTATCGGCGGTTTATGGGCTCTAGGAAGTGTGTATATGTTGTTTACTCGGCTTGCCAGCCCACCAGAGGTAACACGATGGTCGGTTTAGGGAAGGCATTTACGAAAAACATGGTCGGTTGTTAAAAGCGTATTTTCTTACCTAGTGTTACTCGCCATCGGCATCGGCATTTATGGCGGAGTCTCAGACAGTTATGGGCCAAATGGTATCGTTCAACATATCAATGACGGTGAGCTTGAGGTTGACGATGTTGCTAAATTTATTGATCGAGGAGCTGACATTAATATTCGTGACCAACACGGTGAAACGGCTCTGTATACCGCCATGTATTCGGACCAAGAATCACTGATTCTGAAGTTAATTGAGCAGGGAGCCGACGTTAACCAAAGGACTGGCGTAGATGGCAGCTCGCCATTTAAGTACGCTTTACAAGACTCTGAAAGCCTTACGGTGATTAGGGCATTGCTTGCTAAGGGCGCATCGGTAGACTTTTCGATTGACGATATGACCCTGCTAGCATGGGTGCGTGAATCTGAAAATGAGGAGCTGGCCACACTGTTGTTGGAGTTTGTGGCTAAATAATATTACTTAGTCGTTTAAACCATAGAGGGTCGGTGACAAATGCCGGTTACCACCGGCTTTTTCTTATAAGCCTGCATACAGAACCGGCTTATCTTGCAAGGGCTATCGCCCAGGCTACGGTTACTAGGGTGGCGCTGGCGAAGGCGAACGAGCTCTGGGCTGGAATATCGTGGTCGGTGCGGCGCAATGCAATCATCCATAGAACAGCTGTGATACAGCCGCTGATGTAGCCGGCAAGATGCGCCATGATGTCGGTGCGTTCACCCGATGTGCCGAGAAAGCCCAGTAACGCAAGTGTCGCCATTAGTGGTGCCCAACGTCGAATGCCTCGCTGAGCGTAGGTGTGTCCGGCATTTAAGGCAAATACACCGAGCATACCCAGAGCCGCGAATACCATGGTGGAAGCGCCAATCGACAAATGCAGGGTTTGATAGAAATACGCATTGAGGGCGTTGCCGAACGCGCCAGCGAGCAAAATGCTGAACCATGCAGCACCACTGCCAATATATTGTGAGACCAGCAGACCAAACACCGCACCAAAGCCGATGTTACCGATTAGGTGAGCCGAGTCTGCGTGCAGGCTTAATGCGGTGATTGTGCGCCACCACTCACCATCGGCTATGTTTTCAGAGTTTGCTAGACCGTTAGCGTGCCAATTCAATCCGAATGCCTTGGTACTATTAAACGCCGCGATAATCAACAAATACAGAGCATAGAGATATGCCCCAACAAAGCCCTCAGACATTGGTCTTAGCGGTTTTGCGATGATTTCTTGTTCTATATTTTCGCTTACGTAGAGCTTTAGCTGCCGGTACGCTTGCTGCGCTCGTTGCTCGTCAACCAGAAGATAGAAGCGGTTATCTTGATGCACTACCTGACTGTCAAAATTCATTGCTTGCAGTACCAAGTTGAATTCTTGGCATTTTTTTGGGCTGATGGAATGAAAGAGCGCATACGAAGTCATTTTTTATTGATGCGCCCATGTCGAGGCAATTCAATAGCGCAGCATAAAAAACCACGGCAGACCGCGCTCAAACCCACTTCGGTCTAGGGCTATTAGTGTTCTCTGAAGCCATTATAAAATTTGATTTAAACAACCATCCATCTACCGGTAGAAGGCTTTTTTGACAATATGCTAGGTAATAACGATGATGAAGGCTGAATACTACCCTTAGTGATAAAGCAATGATAAACCTCAAAACGACGACTAAGCTACTGACTTTAATTTCGCTGGTATTGATCTCCGCCTGCAAACCAGCACCTATACCGTTAGATAGTAGCGTTTCTGCTACCGGTAATAGCGCACCCAGTCGTTACACCCTTGAACACAATCAAGCCGTATTCGAGCAACTACCCTTCTCTGATGTTAGGGATTTTCAAGAGGCCGAAAGAGGCTTAGTCGTCGCTGCTGAAAACTTAGTCGTTAGGCACTCAACCACCGGAAATGTTATTTGGGATATGCCGGCCTACGATTTTATTGTTGGAGAATCTCCGGCCTCGGTTAATCCCAGTCTATGGCGTCAAGCCAAACTCAATGGCACGCCAGGTTTATATAAAGTCAAAGATGGCATTTGGCAGTTGCGCAATTTTGACCTCTCGACTTTATCCATTATCGAGGGGGACAAAGGTTGGATACTGGTCGACCCCAATACCACTATCGAAACTGGCAAGGCCGCTCGACAATTTCTTCAACAACATTTATTCAAAGACAAACCTATCTCCACTATTATTTTCACCCATAGTCATATCGACCACTTTGGTGGTGTTGCGGCGTATATAAGTGATGAGCAATATCAGTCCGGTGAAATAACGGTTGTTGCGCCTGAAGGTTTTGTTAAAGAGGCGGCCAGCGAAAATATTATGCTGGGTAAGGCGATGGGGAGACGTGCAGGTTACCAATATGGGTCTTCGCTAAAACCCGGGCCGCGTGGCAATATCGATTTGGGGTTAGGTAAATCAGTGCCTTTTGGTAGAACCTCATTATTACTGCCAAACCTAATTATCAAAGAAACCGGTGAAACACATACGCTTGACGGCGTGAGCTTTATTTTTCAGATAGCCTCTGGCACCGAAGCCCCCGCAGAGTTCACTTTCTATTTACCAGAGCACAATGCTTTTTGTGGCGCGGAAGTTATCAGCCGAACGCTGCACAATGTGTATACCTTGAGAGGAGCAAAAGTCCGCGATGCTCTACTATGGAGTCAGGTGATCGATGATATTTTACAAGACTATGGCCAGTCCGACGTAATTTTTAATAGTCACCACTGGCCGGTATGGGGACAACAACGTATTCGTACTTATCTGCAAAGCCAGCGCGATACCTACAAATATATTCACGACCAAACTGTGAATATGATCTTACAAGGCATGACACCTAATGAAATCGCCAATACGATCACCTTACCCGAAGGCCTTGGTCAAAACTTCTACTCGCGTGGTTATTACGGCACCGTACAACACAATGCTAAAGCGGTTTATCAACACTATATGGGCTGGTTCGATGGCAACCCAGCCAATCTTCACCCACTTGCGGTAGAGGATACAGCGCCAAAATACCTAGAATTGATGGGCGGCATTGATGTGGTGGTAGACAAGGCCCAAGGCTTTTACGACAAGGGTGAATACCAATGGGTAGCCGAGTTACTAAACCACGCGGTGTTTGCCAATCCGAAGCATAAAGGCGCTAAACAATTATTAGCAAAAGCCTACGATCAAATGGCATACCAAGCGGAATCTGGACCTTGGCGTAGCGAATATTTAACCGCGGCGCATGAATTACGCCATGGCATTACCGCGGACATCATCAGTGCCGCTGATGCCGCAGGTTTGCTCGCCCACACGCCGATATCAACATTCTTAGAAGCAATTGCTGTCACTGTTGATAGCCAAAAAGCCGAAGCCAAAGAGTTGGTGATTGAGTTCGTGTTCACCGATCTCGAGCAATCCTACGTACTCTCTTTAAGGCACTCTGTACTCAATTTTTATCAACGCCCGCTGGCGGTCAACAATCAGCTGCAACCGACAACCACCCTAACCCTGACCAAAGCAATGTTCTTACGGTTGATTAGCGGCACCGGTAATTTAAGGACAATACTATTGAGTGACGATTTATCAATTGATGGGAGTTTACTTGACCTAATCAGCTTTTTTAGCTCACTGTCAGCAGGCAAGCCTGATTTTCCGATTGTTACGCCCTAGCGAAGTGTTGTTGGTGTTAGGCAATATAGGCTAGCGACAAAAGCGGTGGTTGAATGCCAATATTGTATTTGAAATAATCGATCGGCGATTCGATGCTCATAACGCTGGTTAGCAAGCAAGGCTAAACCCTAAAGCTACCGGCCCCAAAGCTACTAAACCTAGGCTCAGTGAGCCTAGTGCGCGAGTAAAATAGGCACAGGACTTTTCTTAATTAACGCTCTAGTCACGCCTCCAAGTACAATTTCGCGTAAGCGCGAATGACCATAACCGCCCATAATGATTAAGTCTCGGCCATGCTTCTCTATGTGTCGAAGCAGAGTGTCGGCCTCATTCTTATCTTGTTCGA
>JBLHXJ010000056.1:0-13578 GCA_047629535.1 Arenicella sp.
TACTGTCCATTATGAAACACATTGGCTTCAAGTTTTAACGGAGCAAAAAGTTGATTAACAGCATTCATAAACGATCCGACATAAGTCTCGGCAGACCGAGCATATTTATTAATTTGCTTATCAGTAAAATTCAAGTAACTCGAAGTGAGGCAATAATTGGCTCACTCGACTGCACAATTAATACACTAACATTTTCGGAGAACTAAGATGAAAAAAACCAATTTATTAGCCCGCCTAGTCGCCGTTTCAGCGATTCTTTTCAGCACCTTGAGTTTCGCAGGAAACGACAGTGAAATAGATGCCAACGGAGTGATTTTGGCAGGCCACGATGCCGTCGCCTATTTCACCGAAAACGCCGCGGTTGAAGGCAGAGCTGAATTTACAGCCGTACATAACAATGCCATTTACCGTTTTTCTAGCGCGGCTAACCGTGATTTATTTAGCGCCAACCCAAGCAAGTATGCTCCACAATTTGGCGGTTTCTGCGCTTATGGAGCAGCATTGGGTAAAAAGTTTGAAATCGATGGAAAAGCTTTTGAAGTTGTTGATCGCAAGCTTTACGTCAATAAAAACCTAGACGTCTATGAGGTATGGGTTGAAGACAAATCGGAAAATATTGTCGAAGGTGACAAGCAATGGACAATCATTGAAAACGTAGCCGCAGCGGATTTGTAGGAGTCGAGATAGAATATTTAAATCGATAGCATTAGCGGTAAAAAAAGCCTCTAGCATATATATAGCTAGAGGCTTTTTGATGTCTGCTCTATTAATCATTAAGCCAAGCCCTTACTAATCTCTAGAAAATGGATATTTCATTTGCCCAATATAGTCTCTCGGCAAACGCTCGGTGGTACCGTAATAAGCAGGCCAATGCTTACCAGGAAAGTGGTAAGTGCCAAACAGGCGATCGAAAAATGTCGTGTGAGCGGCATAGTTGGTGTCGATTGCTGGCTGTTCAGAACTATGATGCCAGTGATGGAACTGCGGAGTAACAAAAATATATTTCAACGGCCCGAATGAAATGCCTAAGTTACAATGAATCACGATAGCTTGCAGTGCAGCGAAAGTCACGTAGATACCCAGCGCCGCTTTGTCGGGGCCAATCAGGTATAGAGGAACAATCACCAAGGTACGCTCTATAAACACATGAATAACATGACCGCGTGATCCAGCCAACTAATCCATCGTTTCGACAGAATGATATACCGAATGAACCCGCCACAACTTGGGCGATTCATGGAACATTCGATGCTCCCAATAAAGAATAAAATCAGCAATCACCAGCACCGTTAATACCTGCACCGCTAGCGCTAAGGACTGAACCGTTTGTCTAAGACTATCGCTAACCGCGACATCAAACACACTCGCGACATAGTTACCGACTAAAATAACCACCGAGATCAGCAAGTGATTTATACAAAAATAAAAGAAATCTAGCGGCCATTCTTTGCGTAAAATCACGTGCTCTTTGTATTTAGGAAAAAGTTTCTCGAGTCTCGTGAAGACAAGTGTTGACACCAAAAATGCCAATATTAGCCAGTCTACACCGAGCGCTAGTGGCTTTTGCTCCACATCACCAATCGGCACCGAATAGCCGCCTAGAGCAAACGCCACTGCGGTTAAGGCGATGCCAGCAAAGCCCATCAGCCGGCGCTTACGAAGAAAGAAGGTGACCAGGCCAAAAAATAATGAGAAGTACATGGCATACTTGAGTATATTTTGCAGTACTTGGGCATCGTACACTTCTCGCAGTTCAGCCGTTGTCAGTTACTCAGGAGAGAGAAAAGCAAGCCCCCCTAATAAGCTCAGAAAGCCTAAGAAAAACGAGGCGTAACCGCTGGTGCGACCACGGCCGACACCGAACTCTTTGCTCGGCATTGTTCGACCTGTCGCTCTTGATATTGATATTTTTCAGACATTTTATTCCTGAGCTTCTAAATTAAACCTCCCTACCTCACCCTTATGTTACAGCAAAAGGATAAACTAGCTCTATTATAGAAATATACCTACGTGAGTTAGCAACTAAGCTATCTCTATCAACTGGCTAACGCCATTACATTCGTTTCTTTTCACCCTCACTCGCTACAGTATGATCAGTATTCTTAGACGCATTCAATACAATCTTAAAATCGGCTTAGTAGCCATCTGGTGCACATTCGTCACCATTACTTTTTATCTATTATCTTTCCCTTTTAACCACAAAAAGTGGCTTGCTTGGGCTTATGCTCAGTCACTTAATTTTGGTGTTCGTATCGCCTTAGGGATTAAGGTTAGTGTTGTCGGTCGCGAGAACATGATTGCCGGACCGGCAGTGGTTATAGTCAACCACCAATCAAACTTTGACCCTCTATTGCAGGGCCCGGTTTTCCCTAAAAACGCGGTTATTATTGGCAAGAAAGAGCTAATGAAGATTCCACTGTGGGGCCGGCTATTTCATGCCTCGAATAACATCATGGTTGACCGCAACGCCAAGGGTAAAAATAGCTCAAGTATCGAGCTGGCGGTAGAGAGATTACAAGCTGATGACTGCTATATCTGGATATTCCCAGAGGGCACTCGTAGTCAGGGCGGCAAAATGAAGGACTTTAAACGTGGCGCCTTTCAAATGGCTATTCGCGCGCAAGTTCCAATTATTCCAATGGTTTCAAAACCGCTAAAAGCGGTACTCGATGTTCCGAGTAAAATCGCTAAAGGCGGTTTACACGAAATAAAAATATTAGAGCCTATTAGCACTATCGGCATGACTGAGGCTGATCTGCCGAGCTTAATCGAACGCTGTGAGAGTTTATATAAGGTCGAGATGTCAAAATACCTTAATTGCTCACCCGAAGAAATATTTGTCGCCAGCTAAGCTCTATTGTCGAGCAAAATGATATCAGCAACAGAAAAGGCCAATGCAACACGCTTTGTGCTGATTACTGTTTGCGCCTACTCAATGGGCTTCGGTATTATTATGCCGGTACTACCCGATCTGATTGTTGAATTAGAGGGCGTGAGCCTATCTGAAGCGACGCTTATTGGTGGCTTTATCGCTTCGGCCTACGCCGTATTTCAGTTTTTAATGGGCCCCTTGGTAGGCAATTTAGGAGACCGCTTTGGAAGGCGCCCAGTATTCCTTTTGTCACTTGCAGGCTTTAGTATCGACTTTCTATTGATGGGCTTTGCACCATCGATATTATGGTTATTTATTGGTCGTTCAATCGCCGGCGGTTTGGGAGCTATATTTGGCCCAGCAAATGCTGTGATGGCGGATATTTCTGACGCAAAAGATAGAGCTAAAGGCTTTGGCCTAGTCAGTGCTGCTTTTGGCATTGGCTTTATGATCGGCCCTGCAATCGGCGGACTGCTCGGTGAGTATGGCACTAGAACTCCATTTTTTGTCGCCTCGGCAATGGCCGCGATGACCTTCGTTTATGGCTGGTTTTGGTTTCCTGAAACGATGACAGAAGAGTCTAGACGATCGTTTTCATGGAAACGCGCTAACCCGATTGGCGCGCTGATAGCGCTGCGACAACTGCCTGGAGTGTTAGGCATCGCTGTTATCTATTTCGTTTGGGTTACCAGCACTAATGTTTACCCTATAATTTGGGCTTATTTTTCGGCAATTAAATTCTCCTGGAACAGCGGTACTGTTGGCCTGTCATTGAGCATCGTCGGAATCTCCATGGCCTTGGTCCAAGTGTTTGTATTGAGCCGAGTTGTCGATCGCTTTGGCGAGAGAATTACCGGCATTATTGGCCTGTTTGCGGCAATCGTCGGCATGCTGTTTTTTGCTTTTGTAAACAACCCCATCTATGCCTTGATCGGCTGTTTGTTTGTTGGCTTTCAAGGCATGGTGATGCCCTGCATAAACGCCATGATGAGCCGCCGCACTCCAGCTCAAGCACAAGGCGAGTTGCAGGGGTTTAATGGCAGTATTGCCGCATTGGCGGCGTTGGCCGCGCCGCTGATTTATAACACTAGTCTTGCCTATTTTACCGCTGCCGAAAACTCAACTTATTTCCCTGGAGCGCCATTTATCCTCTCTTCGGTGCTTGCCGCCATTGCCTTAATCGCGTTATTTCTACTTAAGCCTACACCCAGCCATTAGGTCAAAAAACAGTCAACATGTTAGTCACTGTGAAGACTCAATATCATTTGAATATCGTTGCGACTTAAGCCTTTTAATATCTCGGTCTCGTCATGGCTTAGTCCGTCTCCGTTGCCAATATAGAGCTCAATTTCATAGGCTATTTCGCTGGTTGCAGAATAGTAAAATGAGGGATGCAACTCACTCAGCCTTGCGACAATGGTATTGATAAGTTGTTTTTGCTTAGAGGCAGTTAGGTCTTTACGTTTTTCTTCCATTGGGCTATCTCATAAGTTAATTTTACTAAAGGCTGATTTGCGAAAATTATTTTGTGCAATTACCCTTAGCCGATAATTCTACACATGTGAGCAAGCGCAGAAGTGAACACCATTGCTTAATTACGCGAGTTTGGTTAATCATTAACCGCCTAAACCTTACAACATAGTTCACTAAAAAACCCAATTGGGCTAAAGAAAATCAACTCGCCGAGGCAATATCGACTTGGGTGTCATTATAGCAAGCACCATCGGCCATGTCGGCTTTGTGCCCCGGAATAAGAGCATTAACCGATAAACTCGAGTGACTACTCGCCAGCCATGCGCCCTTTGGTACATATAACAATCCAGGCTTAACCTTGTCCGACAAAAACAAGTGCAACACCACTTGCGCCTGATCATTACTTAACACTACCTTTTGACCATTGACCAAACCTTTAGCGTTGGCGTCATGCTGATTCATCTCTACTTGGTACAGCTCATCATTTGCTTGCGACCCGCCCAAGGTTGAGTTGATGCGTTTATCCGAGCTAGGGCTAACTAAAGTAAATTCGCCCGTTTTTTTAAGCGTTTGATACCTGGGCA
Organism: Arenicella sp.; assembly: GCA_047629535.1. GTDB lineage: Bacteria > Pseudomonadota > Gammaproteobacteria > Arenicellales > Arenicellaceae > Arenicella. The sequence continues at coordinate 4,930 of JBLHXJ010000056.1, forward strand.
CGCCCAAGCCAGCACGCTGCTGCTCAGCTTGATTAAACAGCATCGCTCGGCCAATCGGCGCATTTGGCTTAACGCCGCGAAACGCCGAATTAGAATTCTCACTCAAACTACCATCGACAGACTTGCCAATATCGGGCAAATCAGTAATCGCCGCCGCCAGCATTTGTTCATCGCTTTCTCGAAACTCTGGTTCGTCAAATCCAAAGACTTGGGCTAGCTCTCGAAAGACTTGCGTGTTCGGTCGAGACTCGGCGACCGGTGGGATAATCGCCGCCGAGCGTTGCATAATAGTGTGGCCATAGGCCTTGTAAGCATCGCCGTACTCCATCGAACTGCAAGCGGGTAAGACAATGTCAGCAAAGGCCATCGAGTCGGTCATTGTCAGATCAAAGCCAACGATAAATACATCATCGTCACTCAAAGCTCGTTTCAGCAACGCTTGGCGTGGATGCACCGCGAGTGGGTTGTGGTTGTAAATAAACAATGCCTTGATTGGTATGTCTAAATCATCCTCTACAATATGCTGACCAACATCGAGAATATTGATCGTTCGAGTGCCTGGCTTTATCCAATCAGGGCGTTTCAAAATATCGCGATCAATATCGAAATAAGATGATGGGTCACAAATACCAGCGCCACTGGGGCCGAAATTACCAGTTAATAACGGTAAAGCCATCGCCGCCCGAATCGCTGAGCCGCCATTACGATTACGCTCCATAGCGACCCCAATACTCAATGAGGCCGGCTTCAGCGAACACCAATAGCGAGCAAACTGATGAATCAAATCTTCGCTAAGCCCACATTCAACGCTGGCCTTCTCGAGCGTCCAATTCTGCGCCTCAGCTAAGAATTGTTCTGCGCCACTGATGTTTTCGGCTATAAACGCCTTGTCTAAGCCGCCCATCTTGCGAATTTGATTGGCCACCGCATAGGCTAATACCACGTCAGTACCCGGCTTGATTTGCAAAAACAGATCGGCATCATCGGCAATTCGAATACGCTTTGGATCAATCACCACAACTTTAGCGCCGCCGTTTCTCGCGGTGCGTATAAGCTTGATAAGATGAAGGTGCCCAATAGTGATATTGTTAGCCCAAATAACGATTAGCTTGGAATCGGCCATCTCAGCATGAGCAATACCACCAACCTCACCGAGCACTGATTTCCATGCCGCCGCCGATACACCGGCGCATAATGGCGCGCTATCTAATTGCGAAGCTCCAAGGCGATTAAAAAACCGTGAATCCATCGAGCCAACTGACAGTACGCCCATCGGGCCCGCATATTTAAGCGGCAATATTGCTTGAGAACCATATTTCTCGGCAATAGCGTCGAAGTTTTGCTTAATAGTCGATAACGCTTGCGGCCAAGAAATGGGTTCAAACAGAGCCTCGCCTTTTTGTCCAACTCGACGCAGCGGCGTTCTGATTCGCTTATCACCATGCACCCATTCAACCATTCCTTTAGCCACTTTGCTGCAAATCTTACCGTTGGTGAATGGGTTCGCTTTGGACCCCCGCACACGTACCACTTGATCATCTCGAATATCAACTTTCAAGCTACAGGTATCGGCACAATCTAATGGACAGATGGTTTCTTCAGTATGCTCTGCGTGATGCGCGAGTTGTGTGTCGTGGTTCATGGTGACTCTTAAGGTGATCGTCTATAGGTTAATACCTTGAGCCTAGTCTAAAGCGGCTTACTTGCCTACATCCGATAACGCATCATCCGATCAATTTGGCCAACACGGCAAGACACCCTAAGCGGCTTTATCCTTGAAATAACGAACCAGATCTTCATGGCCGCCTATATGCTGATCACCAAAAAAAATTTGAGGCACAGTTCGTCGCCCACTAAGGATAACCATCTCAGCTAATTTTTGTGGCTGAGTTTGAACATCTATCTCAGTATACTCGGTACCTCGCGCCTGCAAAATTTGCTTTGTCGATTTGCAATACGGGCAATAATCTTTTGAATATATGGTTATATTTTTGGCCGATGAGTGAGCCATTGTTGATTCCTGATGTATACGCGTCTTAATAAGGGCTAGCTGCGCACTTTACGCGGCCAAGCTATCTCAAGATAGGTTCAATAAAGGCTAGATTATGTCGTATTTACCAATCACTGTAATTCACCACTTGTCGAGCCGAATAATTGACATTAGTCTAATCTGTGTGTATTGCAGGCAGATCAGCTTTGACTAAATAAGATACTGTTCAACGATATAAACAGGGTAAGAAAATACAATCAGTAGCTCAGGAGGGCAAACGACATGGTTAGATTAACATCAAAATGGAAGCTTAAAAACGGCTTAACACCGGAGCTTTTACATAACCTGGCAGCGGTAGCGGAGCTAATTCAGTCTAAAGAATTAGGCACCTTAATATACTTAATACAGCTGGAAGCACCGTTTCCACTTGATAGCTCAGGTAAGGTATTAGCGCCATTACCTCGCCCGATTCCAAACAAGCAACAAACCGACATAACTTTTATCGAAGCCTACCGCGACGCGGAGGCATTTAGCCTTCATCTAAACGGCTCGATCTTTAACGACTTCCTAACAGACAATCTGAAGTACTTTAAACCGGACCCTAAGAAGCCCGGCTGGCCGCTTACAGATACGCACATATTAGAACTCGATGCGGGCTTCATTCGTCCCGAATAACCGTTACCCCTAATTAGCCGAAGTAAACAGCGACATTAGTTTGATAGAGCAAGCCATTACGCGTCAATGGCTTGCTCTTATTAAGTCATCTAATCAACAAAACCTTGGTTGGCTTTGACTGTTAGAGGGTGATAACCTGGCTTGGCTTGGGCAAACGCTTTGCTACCTAGAGCCTTACCTTGGACGGTTTTAGACAGCTCACGGTACAGCGGCTTTACTAATTTGTTACGACCAATAGTGGTTAAGTACTCATGTAATCGCGGCAGCGCTGGCGTATACCAGTTTTTGACCGACATCAGCAACCAACTATGAGCAATCTCATTATTTTTCGAACCGGTAAGATCAAACGTCTTATCCAAAGCAACCATATTTTCTTGACTCATAATCTCCGGCATATTGTTTAAAAAGTACAGCCATTGATGCACGGTCCAATCTGAGGTTTCAATTTCATCTACAGCCAGCTTTCCGGCAAGCCAATTAGCTCGGGCAGCATCAACAATTACGAATGCGTCAGACTCAGGAACAGGCGCTGCATCGGGCAAGCCAGCGGTGAAAATCCATTGGTTAATTCGCTCGATATCTAATTTATCAGCATAATCCAGCAATAACGTTTTTTTAAGATGGCCAATAAACTGATCGGTAGTAATGCTTTGAAAAGCGAACTCTTTAAAATAATCTTTTAAGAACGCATCAAAATTATCTCGACCGATCTTGTGCTCTATCTCGCGTAAAAATAAAGCGCCCTTTTCGTAAGGAATATTCGAAAAAACGTCGTCTGGGTCGCGACCACGTAAATCAATTGCCAATATTTGGTCATTCGCGTCCAAACTGTTTAAGTCCGATTCTAAATCCTGATAACCCAATACAGCCTCCATATTGAAGCGATCAGTGCCGTAGACAATCTCCATGATTCTATAGGTCAGATAGGTGGTAAAACCCTCATTTAACCATAGGTCTCGCCAGGTTGCATTGGTCACCGCATTACCTGACCAAGAGTGAGCAAGCTCATGAGCAATCAGTGACACCAAGCTTTTATCACCAGCGATAACGGTTGGTGTGATAAACGAAAGCCGTGGGTTCTCCATGCCACCAAACGGGAACGACGGCGGTAAAATCAGCAAATCATAGCGATCCCAACTATACGGCCCATAGGTTTTTTCAGTCGCAATCAGCATAGACTCGGTGTCTTCAAACTCGGCCGCCGCGGCATCTAAAACACTTGGCTCAGCGTAAACACCGGTTCGTTCACCCATCGCTTTGAACTCTAGATCGCCTACGGCCAAGGCAATTAAATAAGAAGGAACCGCCTGAGGCATCTTAAACTCGTAGACACCATCGCGCTCTGTTTGTGGATCATTCGAGGCGCTCATTACCGCCAACAATTCTTTTGGTGTGCGAATTATCGCTTCATAGGTTACGCGTACCTGAGGAGAGTCTTGCAGAGGGATAAAACTACGTGCATGTGTTGCTTGCGCTTGAGTAAACAAAAACGGCTGCTTACCGCCGGCCGTTTGTACTGGGGTCAACCATTGCACACCGCTGGCCTGTGGCGAGGTTGAGTAATCAATCACGATTCGAGCATCGTTTTCAGGCAAGTTGATTTCTAAAGCCGAACCCAAAAACGAATCGTCAGACTGCAAAGTAAACACCAACTCCTGACCGTCACTAGTCACTTTATGGATGGTTAAATCGTTGGTATCTAGAATCAAAACTTGCGCAGCAGAATTGATTTTCCGGTAATCCAAAGCGGCGGTACCATGCATCACCTTCTGATCAAAATCTATGCTTAAGTCCAAAGCGATATGGGTAACCCGCACTTGCTCGGGATTTGACAATGAATGGTAGTCCTTGCCAACGTCAATGCTTTCAAGCACAGCGTCAACCGCCTGCGCAGACGAACTTTGCTCTGCAACATCAAGTTGTTGAGCGGCGGGCTTGGCCGGCAGAGTATCCGATTTACTTGTCTCACTATCAGCGCAAGCACTGAGTAACAACAAACTTAAACATAAGAGCATCGAGTTTTTAAACATGGCGTGTCCTTTAAATAAATAAACAAAAGAGTTGTAGTCTTGAACTACCAAGTAGTTCAAACATTATGTTGAAATAGTAACCCGCATCCGATCTTCAGAGAAACGCAATTTCTTGCTAAATAGGCGCCATTATCTATTAATTTGAGCAACCACGCTGGAGCGACACATCTCGATGTAAAGAGTTAACACTATATTGATTGCTAACGGTCTACACTAAGAGCTCTTTTAGCAATAATATTGATTGACACGCCGAATGAGCTTTATTAACGAAATTGCACGCCAAACCCCGGTTATTCATACTACTGACGTGTTAGTAGTTGGCAGTGGTCCCGCTGGGCTCGCCGCCGCGATAGCGGCGTCACGCGAAGGCGCTGAGACAACCTTGCTAGAACGCTATGGCTGTTTTGGAGGCAACATAACGCAAGTTGGGGTGGAAGGTTTCGCCTGGTATCGCCACCCTAAAACGGTCGACAGCGAAGGCATTGGGATTGAATTTGAAGAGCGTGCTAAAAGCATGGGTGCCGCCACACCAGAGCCTCAGTCAGACAGCCATGCGATTGACGGTGAAGCGTTTAAATATGTAGCCGACGTGCTTGTTGAAGAAGCGGGAATAACACCGATGCTGCACCGAACCGTAGTAGCTCCAATTGTCGAAGACGGTATTATCAAGGGAGTGATCGTCGAAAGTAAGTCTGGCCGTGAGGCCATTTTGGCTAAGCGAGTGATCGATGCTACTGGTGATGCCGACATTGCTTATCGTGCTGGTGCAATCGTTCATAAAACTCCAAAAGAAGAGATGATGGCGGCCTCAGTCATGTTCTCGATGAACGGTGTTAACAAACAAAAATTTATCGACAACGTCAAAGCTGACCCACATACCTATGCCGACTGGGCTGGTGGTGAATGGACTATAGAAACCACTGGCAAAGAAGACGAGATGTTTTCGCCGTTTCTAAAAAAGCCGTTCGATAAAGCCAGAAATGCGGGTTTAATACCGAAGAATTTAAGCACCATTGCTGGCACCTGGGGCGCGGTCACTGAGCAAGGTGACCTGACCTACCTAAATTTGGTGCACCTAGCGGGCATCGATGGCACCAATGCCGACGATCTGACACGCGGTGAAATTGAGGGTCGCCGACAAGCAATGCTAGCGATAGAAGCACTCAAGCGTTACAACCCTGGTTGCGAGAATGCCAAGTTAAGAAATTTCGGCTTAACCCTAGGTATTCGAGATACTCGAAAAATAGACGCGCATTACAACATGACCGCGCTTGACGTTCGGGAGCAAGGCCGCTTTGAGGACAGCATTGGTATCTTCCCAGAATTCATTGATGGCTACGGCATTCTAATTTTACCGACGACCGGTCGCTACTTCCAGCTGCCGTACCGCGCGATGCTGCCAAAAAAAATTGGCCATCTGATTGTTACCGGACGAAGCACCGGCGGTGATCGGGATTCGCACGCGGCGGTTAGAAATATGATGTGTTGTGCGGTTAACGGCCAAGGTGCGGGTGTTGCGGCGGCGGTTTCAATCGAGAGCAATAAGGACTTCGGTCAAGTAGATATTAAGGCCGTACAAAAACGTCTGATTGCTCAAGGAGCACGAATAGCCTAGATTAAAATACCGGCTACAACTGCCCCCCGCCGGATATCTAGATAGGCTCATCGTAATCATAAACACTGCACTCGATTCTAAAATCCAACTTAACATCGTGCTGATTACAGACGTCGATATAATGATCGAGCCGGCCTTCAAGACTCTTGGCAACTGAGTAGGCTTTATAAAAGGCATAGCTACCTGGGTTGTGCTTAAGCTCTTCCAGCAGATCCATCGCCTCGCCATGCAATAGAAAGAGCGCATCACCCTGAATAACCGAGCCAAGATAATCTCGCTCAGGCATTCTCACGACACTGTTATTGACGATATCAGAATAAACTTCGATAGTAGATTTCTTCATTTTCATTCAAAGCTCAAATTCAAAAAACGGGTTGCTACAACGTCGTTGACGGCGATCTCTTGCATCAATGTTTGGGCGTCCAAATTGAAATTAGCACGACTGCCATCAACCGCATCGCCTTGCTCTGATACGGCCAAATGATCGAACTCGGTAATGCTCACGCCGCGTTGCCATAAAATAATGCTAATTGACTTACAGTTCTCTGAAATACTAACCTCTACATTAAACCGATTCCAAAGTTGATTCAAACGTGGCGCCCCGAATGGGGTAGGAGCATGCCATTGCATATCAGGTTTACCCCTAAGCATACGCCCCATATCTAATAGAACAGCTATTCCATGCTCAGAGTCTTTATAAGAACGTCGAATAAATTCACCAAATTCTAGCCGCTTTTGTTGATACTGTTGATCGTCAGTCAGCTTAAAACGTTTGCTTGCTCGAGCCTTATCAGAGGCATTAAAGTTTCCAAGAAAACTGACTAGGCTAGCTTGCTGGTCACCCTCATAATAATCGGCAAAGTGCTTTTCCATTTTAGAAAAATTAGGATTTATGCCACGGGCAAAACCAGAAATCATTACTAGCAAACGTATGCGATCTTGAGCTTCGGTCGAGCTCTGCACTCGATAGTTTGCTTGCTGATTCGACACAAACGACCACTACTCGTAAGTACTTGCCCGGGCTGGCAGCGGAAGGCTCTCAAACCAAACGCACACAATAATAAAAAACACCTTTCCAAAAATAATTACCAAGCTACCAAACAAACATCATAAGCGCTTAAACCTGACTTTACCATTGGCGTCACTATGGCAACTCAATCAGGTGAAAATTAGACATTGGTCTCATTGCTCTATCAATGAAAATGACTGAGAATATAGTGATTAAGCCAACTTCTGTGTAGCTTGGGCTAAGACTCGAGCCCGCTCTATCCAAGTGAATATTATAACCTCAGCATTAACAGCGCGTATTAGCCATGAACAACAACCTCTCACCGAAATACAATAGCGCAACCTTCAAGACCAAGGGCGCAGCAGCTAAAATTAAGAGCCGCGTATTACTTGTGTTTTCAGTGCTCATATTCAACTCCGCTTCAGCCTTGGGGCAAACCAACCTTGAGCTAATAGAACAACAAATTGAGAAGGCTGAAAATTCGCTAAAAACAACCGAAAAATTCATCGAGCAACTGTTATGGCGTGATGTTCCCGCTAATCAAGCTGAAACTCAAGAAGTTAAGGCGCGTGCTGCGCAAGACGCAACCGAACTATCTACACTGGCAACAATTGTCGATTCGTCGCAAGCCCGTCTGCTGCAGAGCAAGAATCAATTAGAACGTAGCAATCGAATACTGATAACTAGCCAACAAGAATTACAGCAAGCTAAAAAAGAAATAGACAATCTTGAAAAGCAAACACGCTTGAGTCTTGATTCGCTGGCCAAGCAAGCGGTAAATATTGAACAGCTCGAAGTTGAAACTAGAACCGTTAACGCGTCAATCGATGAGTCAACACCAGAGCTTGAGCGACTCAAAAGCATTCTCGAAACGGCATACCAACAATCACAACAACGCGAGCAACAAACCCAACAGCTCAGACAAAGCGAAGCTGAGTTTGAACAGACCTTAGCACGTAAGCAAGAGAAAATTAGCGCGCAAACCTCAGCGTTACTAGATTTGCGCAAACAACTGCAAGCACTGAAAACGAAGATGCTTAATGAGCAAGACGATTGGGCTAAAGTTGGCGCGCAGATTGCCACACGAGATAGTAAGCGTGAACAGTTGGAAACAAAATTAGGAGACAATAGCAGGTTGACGAGGGAAGCAATTCAAGAGCTTGAAGTATTAAAAGGAGAGCTACAAAAAGCCAAGAGCGCGACCACTAAGAAACGCGATAAATTAGTAGCATCGAAATCAAACATTGCCTTAGCCAAGAGAGCTTTAAAGGATTCCCAGCAGCAGCTCCGACGCGCTCAGGCCGACCTAAAAAATGACCAAAGTGCTGAG
>JBLHXJ010000057.1:0-13569 GCA_047629535.1 Arenicella sp.
GCCTAGTATGCCAAAACCAGAACCTCGCGGGGTCGGACGCGCCATTGGCTAAAGACTTGAGAGAGATCACCGAAAAGATGATTAAACAAGGTGATAGCGATGCTGAAATCAAAAAATTTATGCGTTCGAGATACGGCGATTTTGTATTGTACGAGCCGCCATTTAATTGGTCGACCGCATTTCTCTGGCTAGGCCCTTTCGCACTGCTATTGCTTGTGATTATAGGCTTGGTACTGAATATTAGGCGTCGACAGCAAGAGGAACTATTCCATCCAAATCGTGCGACCAACGACGCAGAACAAGTTAAAGTGCGCAATTTAATGCGTGATACACCGTCGCTAACATCCAAGGACAGCGAAAAACCAACGCCATAACACCCGTAACCAATTAGAGTAAACCCTCATGATCACATTCATTATAGCCGCTGCGGTAATTACCCTTATTGCCCTGGGCATTCTGATTATGCCGCTACTACGTACTCGCAACACCGTGTCTTATGAGCGTCAAGCGCAAAATATTCACTACGCCAAAGAACGTTTAGAAGAATTAGAAGCACAATTAGAAAACGCCAGTATCTCTGCCACCGATTACGAAGCGCTTAAGCTAGAAATCGAAAGCACACTGGCGCACGACATAGACATCGTAAACAACTCAAACGACTCCAAAGTCGCTGGTCCAAGACGTTCAAATAAACCGGCTATTGCTCTACTCTCGATTTTCTTGCCGCTTTCGGCGATTGGTTTTTACTTGCTGGTTGGCACCCCTGAAGCAATCGATCCAGTGGCGCAAGCTCGGCCCAACCAAGAACAAGTGGATAATCTAATCGGCGATATTGAGAAACGCTTAGAAGAAAACCCAAATGACTTAGAAGGTTGGCAAATATTGTCTCAAACCTACCTTACCCTTGGCCGTTATGACGATGCTAAAAGAGGATATCAGCGTGTTCTTACACTGGGTGGAGAGACAGCCTATGCCTACGCCTCTTTGGCAGACGCTACAGCCTTGGCTGCTGGCGGCCAAATCACCGAAGAAGTCTCTGGCTATGTTCAGCGAGCACTTACTATTAGCCCTGACAACCGCCAAGCGTTATGGCTGGCAGGCTTAGGCGCGGCCCAGACTGGCGATCAAGTAGCCGCTAAAAAACACTGGGGCCGTTTAGTACCATTACTAGACGACGCTCCACAGCAGCAACAAGAACTTCGCGACATTATTCGAGATAACTTCGGTGGTGACTCGCCGCTAGCCGGTGCTGCATCTCCAGAGCCTGCTCCTGCTGCAATGTCAACAGCGGCCGTGGCGAATACCCAAGGTGGCCTTACAATTAGCGTCAGTCTCGGTACAGAAATATCACAACTGGCCGAAGCCAACGACTTTGTGTTTATCTTTGCCAGAGCATTACAAGGCCCACCTGCCCCACTAGCGGTAAAACGTTTGCGCGTTGCAGACTTGCCGACGACGGTCACATTAACTGATTCAGATGCGATGGTGGCACCAATGATGCTGTCTAAATTCGAAGATGTAATCGTGAGTGCCCGAGTATCAAAATCAGGTCAACCAATTGCCCAAGCAGGCGATTTGCAGTCTGATGTAGTCTCCACCAAGAACACGAATACCAAGACGATTAAACTGAACATCGTTAATATCGTTAAGTAGTTTTTACGCGCTTATATCCAACGACGTGTCGAGGCTTTATACGCCGCGAACTGGTTTCCAAAAAGAGCCTCCATGGCTCTTTCTTCTGGAGCGATTTGAAATCGTGAAATAAAAGCGATAAATGCGGCAACAACAAGTAGACACCAAGCGCTACCATAAAATACAACAGCACTAAGTGCGAGCATAACCATACCTAAATACATTGGGTTCCTAGTCAGCTTAAACACCCCTGATGTAACTAGCTTCGTGGCGGTATCTGGTCGCAGCGGATTAACCGTCGTTTGTGCCTGGCGAAACTGTTTGATGCCCAACACAGCTAAGCCGATGCCAAGCACCACTAAGCCTATCGCCAGCAATGTATTTAATCCGAAAGCATCGGCTCTTAGAAACCGTACATGGTCAAAACGAGAAATCACAAACATCACCAGTAAGGTTATTAGTAAAACCGCTGGCGGTGGAATTAGGTTTTCTAATTTATGCATTATTTTGCCACCACAACGGCTTAAGTCAATTGACGGTAATCGCCTTGGAAAAAAACCAATGGCTGGTCGGCTTCACTCTCGTATTCGAGCACCGAACCAACAATAATAATATGATCCCCGCCCTCATACAAATGCGCCGTTTGGCAATGAAAACGAGCGCTCACATGGGGCAACTGCGGCACCTTATTTAGGCCTTCAAACCACTCGGCGTCTTCAAATACAGTTGCGTCCCAGCTTCGCATCGCAAACAGATTAGAGGTCTCTTTCTGGCCAGCGGTCAGTACACTAATGGTAAAATGCTTAGCATCAGTGAACTCCGCAAAGCGAGTTGATGATTTATCAACGCACCAAGAGACCAGCGGCGGGTCAAGTGACACCGAGGCAAAACTATTAGCCGTCATGCCTACCGGCTTGCCGTCTTTATCTCGAGTGGTAACTACCGTCACACCAGTAGCAAATTGCCCAAATGCATCACGCAGTGAACGATGTTGTTTGACTTCAGTCATTGTTATTTACTTATCATTTTTATCAAACGGCATTATCAACCTTTTCGCCGATGATTGAAACCAAACGCGCTATTAGCTATGGTTGATTTCTATTCTTTTTAGACACTTTAGTGCTGATTAATGACATACGACAACAATAATATCTTCGCCAAAATTTTACGCGGCGAAATTCCATGCATTAAAGTGTATGAAGACGAGCAAACGCTGGCCTTTATGGACATCATGCCTCAAGCCATCGGGCACACCTTGGTGATCCCTAAAGAAGCGGCGGTGACGATTCATGATCTTTCTGATGACGCCGCCGTTGATTTGATCAAAAAAGTAAAATTAATCGCCAATGCGGTCAAAAACGGGCTCGATGCCGAGGGTATTACGCTCTTCCAGCTGAACGGAGAAGCGGCCGGACAAACGGTGCCACACATCCATTTTCATGTTTTACCCGGCAGTATTGTCAACGCTAAAGCACATGCTAGTGTGAGTTCTGATCCGGCTGAACTGGAAGTAGTGGCGAACAAGATTAGGCAGGCTTTTGCTGTCTAATCAACTAGAGTAATGCTCTAGATATTAATCGCATGCCACACGACTAGTTAACAAATAGCGGCTACCTACGAGCGCGAAAAAATGCCTTCAGCATAGCTGCACTTTGCTCTTGCATCAGGCCAAACTCAACATCACAGCGATGATTTAGCTGTTCATGCTGCAACACGTTTAGCACCGAACCGGCGGCCCCTGCTCGGGGCTCTCGAGTGGCAATAACAACGCGTTCAACCCTTGCATGCACCAGTGCACCAGCACACATCGCGCATGGCTCTAAGCTGACATACAAGGTGGTGTTGGGTAATCGATAATTTTTCTCAGCCTGGCACGCCGCCCGTATAGCCAAAATTTCAGCGTGAGCGCAGGCGTCGTTACTGGTGATAGGCGCATTGTGAGCTTCACCAATAACCTTATTATCTCGAACCAATACTGCGCCAACTGGCACTTCACCAATAGCCCCAGCCGCGTCGGCCAAGGCTAAGGCTCGAGCCATCCATTTATGATCATCCATGCTACTTACCTTGATCTTTTATAGGCTCGCGACACGACGTTCAATGCCTGCTCGTTGCAGCATTCGCGCAGCGATTTCTTCGATTGACAATAAAGTAGTGTCGATATACGGAATCCGATATTGACGGTACAAGGCTTCAGCCTGGCGAATTTCATCTACGCAAGTACGCAGCGCCGCGTAATGGCTATTCGGCTTTCGCTCATTACGAATCTCAGCTAAACGAGCGGGACGAATGGTTAGTCCGAACAGCTTCTTGGTGTGGTCTTTTAGAGCATTGGGAATTTTATTCAGCTCAAGGTCGTCTGGAATTAGCGGATAGTTCGCTGCTTTAATACCGTATTGCATGCCTAAGTAAACACTCGATGGTGTCTTGCCGGTGCGAGATACGCCAATCAAGATGATGTCAGCATCGGCATAACGATGAAGATGCATGCCGTCGTCATTGGCTAAAGCGAAGTGCACCGCGTCTATACGTTGCATATAGTTCTCGTCTGCCACACGACTATCTTCTTTAAAAATTGCTGGATGGCCAACCGTATGTGATGAACGCACACCTAGCTCTTCTTCCAACGGTGACAAAAAGGTTGAGAAAATGTCGATATAAAAACAATCGGCGCTGCGCAGTAGATCGCTGGCCTCGGTATTTAAAATCGTGTCAATAACGATAGGTCGCGCGGCTGACGTTTGCGCTGCCTGATTTATTTCATTTGCTATGTGCTGCGCTTTCTCTTGGGTGTCAATAAACGGCTTGGTTACGCTCTCGAACTGTATATTCGGGAACTGCGCTAATAAACTGCGGCCAAGGTTTTCAGCGGTTATGCCTGTGCTGTCAGAAAGGAAGAATACTTTACGTTTCATCAGTTAGTCTTTTTCAAAAATTGAGTGAAAATATTAGGTAAAAATAGTTGTGTGAAATGTTGGCTATAGCTTCTGTCAGCGCGCGCCCATGGTAAACTACTACTCCATGAATTAAGTAATCCACTACAGAGGATTAGATTTTGACTACGGTTGACATGCAGTACATTCTAGAATTCGATCAGCTTACCATAAACGACGTTGAAAGAGTCGGTGGCAAAAACGCCTCATTGGGCGAGATGATCGGTAACTTAACCGCACTTGGTGTTTCGGTACCAAACGGCTTTGCCACTAGCGCTGACGCCTATAGAGAGTTCCTCGCGACAGACGGTTTAGACAAACGAATTAACGCTCGGTTGGACGCGCTCAATGTTGATAACATTGCCGACTTAACCTCGGCCGGTTCGGACATCCGCCAGTGGATTATTGACACCCCATTTCCAGCCGCATTCGATAGTGCATTAGACATTGCCTTCACGGCGATGCAAGGCGGCAACGAAAATCTGAAGGTAGCGGTACGCTCTTCGGCCACAGCCGAAGATTTACCCGATGCTTCGTTTGCGGGCCAACAAGAAACTTTCTTAAATATTGAAGGCTTAAGCGCCGTTAAACATGCGGTGCATGAAGTCTTTGCTTCGTTGTTTAATGATCGAGCAATTTCCTACCGTGTACACCAAGGATATGCACATGAGAACGTTGCATTATCAGCCGGCATTCAACGTATGGTGCGCAGCGAAACTGGTTCGGCTGGGGTAATGTTTACGCTTGACACCGAGTCAGGCTTTGATGACGTGGTGTTTATAACATCGTCTTATGGCCTTGGTGAGACGGTCGTACAGGGCTCAGTTAATCCAGACGAATTCTATGTACACAAGCCAACCTTAAAGGCTGGTCGCCCTGCGGTTGTGCGCCGCAATTTGGGTAGCAAGCTGATCAAAATGATCTACTCAAACGAGACCACCGCTGGCCGCTCAGTTGATACTGTAGATGTCGATGTTGCCGAGCGTCAACAGTTCTCGATTAACGACGCCGATGTCGAATCTTTAGCCAAGCAAGCACTTATTATCGAAAAGCACTATGGCCGCCCAATGGATATCGAGTGGGCTAAAGATGGTGATGACCAGCAACTTTATATTGTTCAGGCCCGACCTGAGACAGTCACTAGCCAAGCTGATGTCAACGTTAAGATTAGTTACAAGCTAAAAGAACATAGCGAAGTGCTTGCCGAAGGCCGATCAATAGGCCAACGCATTGCCTCGGGCAAGGTTCGTAAAGTTTTGAGCATTGCCGAAATGGACATCGTGCAAGAAGGCGATATATTAGTCACTGACATGACCGACCCAGATTGGGAACCGGTAATGAAGCGAGCCTCGGCGATTGTCACCAATCGCGGTGGCCGAACCTGTCACGCGGCTATTATCGCTCGTGAACTCGGTGTGGCGGCGATTGTTGGTTGTGGCGATGCCACCGAAAAACTTGAAGACGGCGCGTCTGTTACCATTTCGTGTGCCGAAGGCGATACCGGCTTTATCTATGCTGGCGAGCTAGACTTTGAAAAACAAGTCACGCGATTAGACAAAATGCCGGATATCCCGTTCAAGATTATGCAGAACGTCGGCAACCCTGATCGCGCCTTTAGTTTCGCGCAGTTACCACATGAGGGCATTGGCCTGGCGCGCTTGGAATTCATCATCAATCGTATGATTGGCGTACACCCAAAAGCGTTGATCGAATACGACAAGCAGTCACCAGACGTTAAGTCCATCATTGACGAATACAAAGCCGGTTACGACTCCCCTACTGACTTCTTCGTTAAAAAGCTGTCAGAAGGGATTGCCACTTTAGGATGTGCCTTTAGCCCTAAGCCAGTGATCGTACGTTTGTCTGATTTTAAGTCAAACGAATACGCGCACATGGTCGGCGGCCACGACTACGAGCCAAATGAGGAAAACCCGATGCTGGGTTTTCGTGGCGCGTCTCGTTATATTGCACCAAGTATGCAAGATTGCTTTGAGATGGAATGTAAAGCGGTTAAGTACGTACGTGATGAGATGGGCTTGACCAATATTGAAATCATGATCCCGTTCGTCAGAACTACAGACGAAGCATCTCAAGTCATCGATCTGTTAGAAAAAAACGGTTTGAAACGTGGCGAAAATGGCCTCCGAATAATCATGATGTGTGAGCTACCGGCTAACGCGCTACTGGCTGAAGAATTCTTAGAATACTTCGACGGTTTCTCGATTGGTTCGAACGATATGACCCAGCTAACACTCGGGTTAGATCGTGACTCAGGCATTGTGTCACACCTTTTCGATGAGCGTAATCCTGCGGTTATGAAGATGATATCTATGGCGATTACGGCGTGTAACAAAGCCGGTAAATACGTCGGCATTTGCGGCCAAGGGCCGAGTGATCATCCTGAGCTTGCCGAGTGGTTGTTTAAGCAAGGTATTGATTCGGTATCACTTAACCCTGACTCAGTTGTCGAAACCTGGGAGCGTTTAGCTAAGTTGTAGATTTTGTGCGTCTAGCTTCGCCTGGTTTAACCGCCAGTAATCATTTGACAATAAAAAAACACCTCGGCTTACCGAGGTGTTTTTTTATCTGTACTGTATTCGCTGCCCCGGCACTGACGATACAATCGCCAGTGCGCTACTCATCAGATGTTAAGCATTCGCCTGCAAGTGTGCGACAACTTTATCGCCAAATTCTTCGGTCGATAACATCGTTACACCACTGCCTGGTTTAGATAGATCTGAGGTCGAAAAACCATCGGCGAATACGCTTTGCATCGCATCCCAGACGTTGCGGGCTTCATCGACCATGTCGAAGCTATACTCCAACATCATCGCCATAGAGCCAATCATTGAATATGGGTTAGCCACTTGCTTGCCAGCGATATCCGGAGCTGAACCATGTGATGGCTCGTAATACGCTTTACCATTGTGGCCAAGACACGCTGATGGCATAAGCCCTAGCGAACCCAAAATGCCGCCACCTTGATCGCTGAGGATATCGCCAAACATATTTTCCATCACCATTACATCGAATTGCGTCGGGTTTAAACAAAGAGCCGTCGCCGCCGCGTCAACCAAGTTATGTACCACCGTGACGTCTGGGTACTGAGGCGCTATTTCTTCGAGCACTTCATTCCATAGCACGCTTGATTTCAATACGTTACTTTTATGAATATTATGCAGAACTTTTTTGCGGCCTTGTGCAAGCTTAAAGCCTCTGTGCAATATGTTGCTAATTTGATCCTCGTCGTACTCCAACACTTCACGCACGAAACGCTTACCGTTTTCGTCAACGCCAGTTTCTTTTTCGCCAAAATACAAACCACCGACCAATTCACGAACCATGATCATATCAATGCCGTCGCCAATCACTTCAGCCTTCAGCGGCGAAAAATGCGCTAAGGCCTTGGGTAAATAAACTGGACGAAAGTTGGCGTAGGTATTTAGACGTTTGCGCAATGGCAGTAAAGCACCACGCTCAGGCTGCTCGTCAATCGGAATTTGCTTTGAATCCTCATGATTCAAACCAATTGGGCCTTTGACTACCGCATCAGCTTGGTCGACTAAAGCCTTAGTCTCGTCGGGGAAAGAGCTGCCATGGCTAAACCATGCACCAGCACCAAACGGCGCTTCTACTAACTCGAACTCTACGTCGTTACGAGCTTCGATAACTTTAAGGACTTTGATGCCCTCTTTCATGATTTCAGGGCCGATGCCGTCGCCGGCCAAAATGGCAATTTTATATTTATTCACTGTAAATGCTATCGTTAGTTGTTCAAATCGCGCTGAATTCTAGCTGATTTTCGACCTTTCTCGAAGCCACTATCGAGCAATAACAGCCTTATTGACGAATAAACCTTAGCGCAATACTGAATATGCTGCGCATCTGCCGGTGTAGCCCAGTAATGTGAGACTAATTTGAACATCGGTTGTTCTATAATACGAGCACAAAAACTAACAAAATACGATAATGAACCTTATAAACCTCTTGAAGAAGACCATTATTCCGGCAATGTTTGCCGCCATAAGCATGTTATCAGTGAGTGCTGTAGCTCAAGATCAGGCAACGCTAAGCTATAAAACAGAGAAAATTACCGACACCATTTATATGCTCTCGGGCGAAGGCGGCTTTACCGGTGGCAATGTAGCCTTAAGTGTCGGTAGCGACGGTGTAGCAATGATCGATAATGGCGTTTCTAGCGTGATCGACATTTTGAAGGCTGAGATTGCTGAGATAACCGAACAACCGATCGACTACATGATTAATACGCATATTCATGGCGACCACATCGGCAACAATCATGTTTTCGGCGAAGATGGTGCCAAGATTGTAAGTCATGAAAACCTCAGAGCGTCGCTGATTAAAGATGAGAAAAACGGCGGGCCTAGCTCTTTTCCAGTACTTACTTTTAGCGACAAAATGACAATTCACCTAAACGGTGACGCCGCGCAAATCATCCATTTTGCGAATGCTCATACCGATGGCGATGCCGTAGTATATTTTCAAAATGATAATGTTCTGCACACCGGCGACATTATGTTTAATAAGGTTTTTCCGTTTATTGATGGCAGTAATGGTGGTGGTGTTGACGGTGTAATCCGAGCTTTAGAAAGCATTGCTGCGATGATCAATGACGAGACTAAAGTTATCCCAGGCCACGGCCCACTGGCCAATAAAGACGATGTTCTACGAACTTTGGCAATGGTCAAAGATGCTAAAGCCTTAGTCGGCAAGATGGTCGAGGCTGGAAAAAGCGATGAAGAGGTTGTTAAAGCCAACCCGCTAAGCGCTTACGAGTCTTATAGCTGGGGTTTTATTACCACTGAGAAAATGACCAAGCAAGTATTAGCTGGGTTTAGCAAGTAGTTAAGCTGGGCAGTAAAAAAACCGCTGGCAGCAATCTGCCAGCGGGCTTTTTTACTATTTGGGTTCTAGCCTTGGCTATAGCGTCAGCTCGCTGTCGCTTACCAAGATTCCGTTATTATCCGAATAAATCCAATCACCGTTACGCATAGTTTGCCCTGCAAAGGTAACATCAACGTTCAAATCACCCAGGCCGCGCTTGTCGGTTTTCATTGGGTGTATGTTCAACGCCTTTACACCTAATTGAGTGGCCGCTATCTCGTCGCAATCTCGAATGCAGCCATTGATCACTAAACCAGCCCAACCGTTGATAGCAGCCTTCTCGGCCAACATGTCGCCCAGTATAGCCCTGCGCAGCGAGCCCCCTCCGTCCATCACAATTACCCGACCCTTGCCGGGCGTGCCAACTAACTGCTTGACGATTGAATTGTCTTCAAAACACTTAATCGTTACCGCTTCGCCATAGAAAGTATCAAGGCCACCGTAGTTATTAAAGATGGCATCTAATATGCCAATCGTGCCAGCGGCAATTTCGTCTTCGTAGGCATCACAGAGGTCTGGGGTTGAAATTTTGTTACTCATTTCTTTCTCACATTAGCGTGTTCAAACGGACAGTGGCGACAGGCGTTACCACAGCATCGCCCACGCGCTGAGTGGTAGGCTTCGGTAAAAACCATGAAGCCGTTTTCCATGTAGTAGTGGAGACTCTCCTTGAGCACGGGGATAGGCCAAGAGAGGTTCCGGGACGCATTAGCTGCTGCGGTATTGTCATTTTTCATAAAATCTACTTCTTGAGTTCAAATTTTTTCAATCTTGGCTTCTAAAACCGTTTACGTGCTGCGCCGATATTGTCCGCCGACCTCAAAGAAGGCGTCTGTTATTTGACCCAATGAACAGGTTCGCACAGCGTCCATTAACGCTTCGAAACCATTGCCATTTTCACTGATGGTTTGTTTTATACCAGCCAATGTTTGCTCAGATTGATCGGCATGCCGCTGTTGAAAATCAGCTAGGCGCTGTATCTGACTTTGCTTTTCATACTCAGTTGAGCGCGCCAATTCAACCTTAAACTCTTCTTCTTCGCCATCTGGCAAAAAGGTGTTAACGCCGATTAACGGATAACTTCCATCATGCTTTTTGGTCTCATACTTCATCGACTCTTCTTGAATTCGGCTGCGTTGATAGCCTGTCTCCATGGCACCCAATACACCGCCACGATCAGAAATCCTTTCGAATTCTTGCAGCACTGCCTCTTCGACCAAATCGGTTAGTTCATCAACTATAAAGGCACCTTGACTCGGGTTTTCATTCTTCGATAAACCGAATTCTCGGTTAATAATCAATTGGATAGCGAGCGCTCTTCGCACCGACTCTTCGGTAGGCGTAGTAATCGCTTCGTCGTAGGCATTGGTGTGCAAGCTATTGCAGTTATCATTAATCGCGAGCAAAGCCTGCAAGGTAGTACGAATATCATTGAACTGCATTTCTTGTGCATGCAATGAGCGACCTGATGTTTGAATATGGTATTTAAGTTTTTGGCTCTTAGCATTAGCACCATACTTTTCACGCATGGCGACCGCCCAAATACGCCGCGCAACACGGCCGATAACGGTGTATTCAGGGTCCATACCATTGGAAAAGAAAAACGACAGATTACTGGCGAACTCATCAATATGCATACCGCGCGCAAGATAGGTTTCAACAAAGGTAAAGCCGTTTGACAAGGTAAATGCCAATTGTGAGATAGGGTTGGCTCCAGCTTCGGCGATGTGATATCCAGAGATCGACACAGAGTAGAAGTTTCGTACCTCGTTGTCGATAAAGTACTGCTGAATGTCACCCATCATTCTGAGGCTAAATTCGGTCGAAAAGATACAGGTATTTTGGCCTTGATCCTCTTTTAAAATGTCCGCTTGAACCGTGCCACGGACTTGCCTCAGTGCATTAGCCTTCAACGCCTGATGCTCATCGGCATTTGGCTGACGATTGTTCTCGAGCGCAAATAAATCAACTTGTTGATCGATAGCCGTATTTAAGAACATCGCCAAAATAGTAGGCGCGGGGCCATTAATCGTCATCGAAACAGAGGTCGACGGCGAACATAGATCAAAACCGTCAAACAACTGTTTCATATCATCAAGGGTGGCAACCGAGACGCCCGAGTTACCAATTTTGCCGTAAATATCAGGTCGAGTAGCGGGATCAAAGCCGTATAAGGTGACTGAATCAAAGGCGGTCGACAAGCGGTTAGCAGGAGCATGCTCAGACAGCCTTTTAAAACGTAAGTTAGTCCGTTTAGGGTCGCCTTCCCCAGCGAACATACGTGCAGGGTCTTCGCCCTCACGCTTAAACGGAAACACGCCCGCCGTGTACGGGAAGAAACCGGGTAAGTTCTCACGCTTCATCCAACGTAGCAATTCGCCAGCGTCTCGATATTTAGGCAAAGACACACGCGGCACATGTGTGCCAGATAGGCTTTCGCGTGTCAGTTCAGTGGTAACCTGCTTACCGTTAGCAAGCATATCCACTCGAGTATGGCCTTGATAACCTTGTTTAACCGTATCCCAATTACTCAGCAAGTTATTATTTTCGGTACTGATAGACTGGCTGCGGTGCTCTATCAATTGCTCGATATCGGCATTACCGTTATCGAGCAATGAATTGGCTGTTTCCAGCGCTTGCCGCTCGCTAGCCAATAACGCTTGAGCATCATTTTTTTGATGATAGGCTCGAACCGCTTCACTGATCTCGGCCAGATAGCGCTGGCGAGAGCTTGGCACAATGACTGAGCGCTCTGATGGCACTCGGTTATCATTGAACGGTAATTGAGACTCCCATTGGCGCAAGCCCTTTGCTCTCAACACCGACAACAGGCCGTGATAAGCCGCGGTAACACCATCATCGCCGAAGCGCGAGGCTATCGAGCCAAATACAGCTAGCTCTGATGGTGATTTGTCCCACGCTTGTTGATTACGTTGCACCTGTTTCGAGACATCCCTCAAAGCATCAGCCGACCCCTTACGATCAAACTTGTTGATCACAACCACATCAGCAAAATCGAGCATATCAATTTTTTCGAGTTGGCTTTGTGCACCAAATTCTGGCGTCATAACGTACATAGACGCATCGACAAACGGCACTATGCCGGCATCGCCTTGGCCAATGCCGGGCGTCTCAACTACGATTAAATCGAAGTCGAACAACTTAACAGCGGCAATGATATCACTCAAATAGCTAGGAATCTCGCCACTCGAACCACGGGTGGCGATAGAGCGCATATAAATATTCTGCTGATAAATCGCATTCATGCGAATACGATCACCCAATAACGCGCCACCAGTTTTACGTCGTGTCGGGTCAATGGCTAGTACCGCGATGCGCGCAGTATCACCAGAATCGATTCTAAAACGTCGAATCATTTCGTCGGTTAGAGATGACTTACCCGCACCGCCTGTGCCGGTGATACCCAATACCGGAATCTTTGAAGTCGAAGCATGAGTGAGCGTTTCAACAGCAGCCGCGTCCGCGGCATTAGTCTCGAGTTTCGAAATCAGTCTTGAAAGCGCTAAGTAGTCTCCAGAGTCGTTGCTCAAATCAGCCACCGATATTGCTGCTGGCGCTTGCCCATCACAGCGATCAATCATGTCTTGAATCATACCTACCAAGCCGAGTTCCATGCCGTCTTGCGGAGAGTAAATTCGGGTCACACCATATTCTTCAAGCTCCTTAATTTCGTCAGGAATAATAACCCCACCGCCGCCGCCGAACACCTTGATATGCTCGGCACCGTTGTCTTTGAGCATGTCGATCATGTACTTAAAGTACTCAACATGACCGCCTTGATAAGAGCTCATGGCAATGCCTTGAACATCTTCTTGCAGCGCCGCCTGCACCACTTCAGCGACCGAACGATTGTGCGCAAGGTGAATTACTTCAACCCCCAGTGACTGTAGAATGCGCCGCATTATATTAATCGATGCGTCATGCCCATCGAACAAACTAGCGGCCGTGACAAAACGTAGCGGTGCTCGTTTAGATGATTCAGATGAGTTGTTTAGCGACTCGAGTTTGGTGCTATTCATAGTTAGACTCTACCTTAGTAAGCGCATCATTGTATGCTTAAGACCATCATGTAAACGCT
>JBLHXJ010000058.1:0-13566 GCA_047629535.1 Arenicella sp.
TGGATGTAATGAAAGAGTTAACAGCAACCTTGGTGCTACGACCGTTCAACTTCAACACCTTGGCGGTTAGGGCCTATGAACTCGCCTCTGATGAGCGTCTAGCGGAGGCCGCCTTACCATCCATTACGATTGTCCTTGCCGGCCTGCTGCCGGTTATATTATTAAGTCGTGTTAGCCAAAAAGCAAACTAGCTATAAAGCTACGACTTCTGGCAATCGCAACAAAGGCCGTACATATACAAAGAGTGATCTTCAAGTTTGAAGTTATATTTCTCAGCAACGATACGCTGACGCTCTTCTATTTCAGCGTCATAAAATTCGGTCACTATATTGCATTTAGCGCACACCATGTGGTCATGATGCTGGCCATCATCCAATTCAAATACCGAGCGACCGCCTTCAAAGTTGTGGCGTAAAACTAAACCCGCATTTTCAAATTGAGTCAACACTCGGTACACCGTCGCGAATGCAATTTCTTCACCCGCATCGAGCAACTCTTTATAGACATCTTCGGCGGTATAATGGCGCCCCTTACTCTCTTCTAAGATAGATAAGATACGTAAGCGAGGTAAGGTTGTCTTTAGACCAGCGTCTTTGAGTTCTTTGCTTGATGGCATGATGATATTCTCGATTCGGCGAATTATCGGCGCCAAGATGATAAAATAAGAGTAGCTTAGTTTATCAGTTTTCCAATACGCCGTTAGCGGTTTTCAGCAACGCCATTGGCTAGTTTTAAAAAACTCGCTAAACACCTGAGCAATATACGTTTAGACCAATATACGTTTACAATAGCGCAATGAGATTTACCAAACTCCTAATATTTTTTCTACTTAGCTGCCTAATCAGCATGGGCTTTAAGGCGAGCGCCGAAGCAACATCGAAACAGCCCACAGAATCTGAAGAAAAAATCATTCCGTTCTATTTGCCAATAACTAAAACGCAGTTTCCTGGTCTCATTGACAAACTCGAAGCCACACTAATTGCCGCCAACCTTAGTCATATAAAACTAATGACAACGGACTACTGGCACCCTTATCAAAACGGCATTCGCCAAGGACGAATCGGCATTTATTTGACGGCTCCACACTTCGCCTCGTGGTTAGTAAACAAGCATGGTTTTAACCCTCAACTCAAACTAGCGGGTACATTGCGTTACGTTTTAGCCGCAAGACGCGCCGATTCAGGTATCTTTGAAGTCAATGACTTGGCCAATAAAACCGTATGCACTAGTGCCACTATGGGCATCGGTTTTTTACTGGTAAAAGCGTCTATGCCGCGCAGTGTGTTATCGGCTAAAACTAGGCGAGTATCATCAGTGCTTGAACAAATGGGGCGAGACAGCAGGCAATGCCATGCATTTTCTTTGAGCGAGCATCTATTTGTAAAAATAGCGTCCGATCAACCGTATGAATTTATTCGGCTGCAACAGAGCAATGAATTTTCAAATTACGCTTATATGATTCATCCTAAAGTGTCACAACAGACAACCACAGCATTAGTCAAACTGCTAAAAACTAAGGCTGTTGAGCAAACTTTAGAGCCGATGTACCAATTGTTTTCAGCGGAGCCACGCCTAATTCGCGCTAGAGCAAATCACTACCCAACATCACAAATGTCGCCGTTGGTAAAATATTGGGGCGCCGACCAAGCACCTTGAGTTCGTCAGTTGCCTAAATAGCCGTGAGTATTGCAAGCCCGTTGCGTTACAAGCCCATAGCTTGACGAGCTAGTGCGTTGCGCAGTATATCTAAATCATTGATGACATTCATTCCCAAGCCACGCGCCAGCATCCAAACAGGCAAGTCGAATTTATACGCTTGGTGTAGCGCGCTCATCAAAGCATCCGTTTGATTGTTATCGGGCTGTCGCTTATCTTGGTAGGAGGCAAGAAGTCTGGGGCTACCAAACTCTGAAGGCTGACTGTTCGCCAACAACTCAGCTAACACCAGTGCGTCTTTAAAGCCTAGATTTGCTCCCTGGCCAGCCATCGGATGGATACTGTGAGCCGCATCTCCCAACAAAACTAAATTTCGCTTGTAATACTGCTCGGCTCGCAGACTAACCAGTTCAAACGATTGGCGGCTCGAGAGTAGCTTGACGCTTCCCAAACGACCTTGCAGAGCTTTACTCAAGGCATTTTCAAAGGCCTCATCATCGGTTGACATTAACTGTTCCGCCAAGGCGCTGTCGGCACTCCAAACGATTGAGCTTTGATTGGCTGAGAGCGGCAATATTGCAACCGGGCCACTCGATAAAAAGCATTGCCAAGCACAATCTTGATTTGACTTGCTGGTTTCAATCTTGGCTACGATAGCGCGCTGGCCATAGCCCTGATGATTGGCAAATATCTTCGCTTGTTGCCGCACCCACGAACGGCTTCCGTCGGCGGCAATAAGCAACTTGGTATCAAAGTGACCCGCATCGATATTGATGCGGGCGCCCGTTTGACTTAATTCAACACTAGTCGCTCGGACCGCAAAGTGACAATGCACGCGGCTGCTCAATACGGCTTGTTGTAACTGATAAGTGCACATCTCACTGTCGATCATATGACCTAAGCTAACTCGGCCGGTGCTCGCCGCATCGAACACAAGCTCACCATCAGAATTATCGTCCCAGACCAACATTTTTTTATAGGCGTTACAATGCTCGCTATCAAGTTTAGAAAAAACGCCGATATCATCTAAAAAATCGGTCGCTAAGGTTCCCAGTGCGACCACTCTCTGGTTAGCTTGTTCGGGTAAAGGCATCGCCAAATTGCGTTCAACAAGACTGATCGAATAATCAGTATGTTTAGCTAACCACAATGCCATTGCCGAACCAATTAACCCAGCGCCAACAATGACGATATCCGATTTATGGACAGCTGAATTAGGGGTAATCAAAATGATTTAAGGCTCCGTATTAAGATGCCATCAAGGCTTCAATGTCGGTAGGCTTTTTAGGGGCCGCTTCGGTAAGGTTTTCGTAGCCACCACGGCGCACAAGGATATTATCTTCAATGCGAATACCAATATGATGCCAACGCTCGTCAACATCATCGACTGGATTAACATAAATACCCGGCTCGACGGTAAACACCATGCCAGGCTCAAGCTCACGCCATACTTCGTCAACTTGATAGTCGCCAACATCATGCACATCCATCCCAAGCCAGTGGCCGGTGCGATGCATATAAAATTGCGTATAACTCTGAGTCTCTAGCACTTGCTCTAACGACCCTCTGAGCAACCCCTCGTCCAATAAGCCTTGTGCGATCACATTCACCGCCGCTTCATGTGGCTCATTCCAGCCGTGACCGGGGCTACAGCGTTCAAAAGCGGCTGCTTGAGCCGCTAAGACAATTTCATAGAGAGCTAATTGCTCGGGGCTAAAGCGTCCATTCACAGGAATCGTTCGGCTAATATCGGCCGCATAACAGCCGAATTCGGCGCCGGCGTCAATCAATAACAAATCGCCACTTTTAAGCACATCTTGGTTTTCAGTATAGTGCAAAATACAGGCATTTTCGCCACCCGCCACAATCGATGGATAGGCGTTATAGTGACTGCCAGCCTTACGGAATTCGCACTCCATCTCGGCTTGAACCTGATACTCAAATAGTCCTGGCCGACAAACCTGCATTGCTCGCGCATGACCGGTCGCTGACATTTTTCCCGCTTTGCGCATCAAAGCGATTTCATCTTGACGTTTAATTAAGCGTTGCTCATGCAAAATATGATTCAAGTCGACAAACTCATATGGAGCATGCTTACCAAGCTGCTTATCTTGTTTGATCTTATTCATCCAACCAAGCAACTGAGAATCGAAGTCTGGGTAGCGGCCTACGGTGGTAAATACTTTTGCCTTCTCTTCCATCAACCCTGGCAAAATATCATTAATATCATCAATTGGGAAAGCATCGTCCGCCCCATAAGTTTCTATAACGCCATCAAGCCCAACCCGCCGGCCATCCCACATTTCCCGAGTACGGTCTTTTTCGCGACAGAACATCACGTACTCGCCTTGCGCTCTGCCAGGACTGATCACCAACACTGCATCGGGCTCGTTAAATCCGCTTAGATAATAAAAATCGCTGTCAGCTCTAAACTGGTATTCGACATCACTATTACGAGATCTGACTGGCGAAGTAGCCACAATAACAACATCGTTCTCGCCGATTTGATTTACCAATTCGGCTCGTCGCCGGGCATATATGTCTGCATTCATATAGAAATTTTTTAATCAGTTTAGCTAGGCTTGTTCAGACTCTTTAGCCGAGCTTTCAGAGTAAATGAATTCGAAGATCAATTGCGAGCCGACTTTGATGTACTCGTGTAGTTCAGACAATGCCCAATCTTCTTCGTTTTCCTCACTGGACCCAGCCGCTGCCTCGGCGATTTCCATTAAATCTCGAGCAATTTCAGAGCCACTTTCGGGTATTTGATCAATGCTAAACGTATTGTTATAAAGCAAGCCCAAAATAAAACCTTTACACCAACTAGCAACGCCATCAACTCGAACATCTATCGCCTCATCTTCGGTTGGCAAGATCAAATCAAAGCCGTCTTTGGTCTCGATTAGCAATTCGCTGGTTTCACGATACAGTTCATACAGCATCGCGGTGAGTTGGCTGAAACGTCCATCATTTGCGTCTGCTCCAGGCTCAACTAATTTGAGCAAATCAGGCGTGACACCTGACTTCATATGGTTACACATGGCACCAACAATGGTTCCGTGCACCTCGCTTGGCGTAAGCCCCTCAATACCAGCTAAGTCTAGGGTCGCTTCAATCTGAGTGAAGCGGTCAACTAAATTCGTCATAATTTTTCATCGCTCGCGGCTTAGGTAAACCACTTTTTTGCTAAAACACACCGTCGACTTTATGGGCCGTAAATTTACATCGCCAAAAGACCGAAATTATCTATTCTTAATTCTACCTTGTTGCGCGTCAAAGGTGTCACCATTTGAACACAATGAAGCCTCGAATATGAAACGCTATTGACTGAGTTGACTGGCTTGGACGTACTCAAAAGTATGGTTTTGTTAGCTTCAGCAGGGTTAGCGAGTTGACGTGCTCACACTGCGCGCCTAATATAGCGTTGATACAAAAAACAAGGGGTCTTTCGAATGGAAGCCAACATGCTCGGCCTAGAACAACGCATTGAAACCTTAATTGGCGAATGCAAACGCCTTAGTAGCGAAAACCGAAACCTAAAAACTGAACAGCATTCTTTGATGAGTGAAAAAACTCAACTCAAGGAAAAGAACCGCCTCGCGTGTAGTCGATTGGAAAAAATCGTCGCCAAACTTCGCACTCTTGAAGATCAGTAAGCTCGGAAAGGTTAGCAAATTGACACATTTTCGTTCCCAATAACCGTACTTCAATCACCAACATCTCATGTCGACTCCTATGCAATCAAAAGGCATTAACATCTCTATCATGGGTCGCGAATTCTCCGTGGCCTGCCCTCCAGAAGAACAAGAAGAGCTTATGGACGCGGCACGTTATCTCGACAAGAACATGAAAGAGATTAAAAAAAGCGGCAAAATCATAGGCGCTGAACGCTGCGCCATTATGGCGGCGTTAAATATAACTAATGATCTACTTCAGTTACGTCGTGCCACCGCTGGCCAAGAACGTGTGCAAGAGCGTTTAAATTCACTGCAAGAGCGTATTGACGAAGTACTTAAAGACGCCGAAGGCCTCTAAAAATCATACATTTTGTTACTCAATCGGAGTAATTAAATATTTTTCACTCCTGACTGAAACTGCACTGGTATACTCGACCCTCGGCGTTACCTGTGGTGTTCGTAGGGTCTTTTAATCCCTTAGAACCTAGTATTTTTACCCGGGTGTTAGACCAAGTTGCTGTTGTGAGTTCTGGTTAGAATTAGTTAGTCTAGTTCCACCAGCGCACCTGATGCGGCTTGTAGACTCCCACTTGAACCATTGGTTCAAGGCACCAAGAACTTACGGCACATATGGGTAACGCTTCTTTTTACCGGCTTGTCAGCGGAACTGACTGGCTGAGGCTCTTTATAGGCCAGCTGAGGGCTCTGTTATTGGTTTTCATTAATAGGCAAAAGCAAATCGAATAAACTATTTACTCGCTAAGGGCATCTACATTATTCTTATCGAATGATCGCACCAGTCAACAAATCCCAACTTCGTCGCGCCATGCGTCGGCGTAGAGCTAGCTTAAGTAACTCGCAGCTGATGGAGGCTCAAAACAGCCTTACGCAGCATGCTCGTAAATCGAATCGCTTGCTGCAAGCTCAGCACATATTGAGTTACGCGCCTTTTGCTGGCGAGATATCACCGGCAAAACTAGTCCGAAAGCTAGCCTGCGAAACAGTTCACTTGCCGCGAATCACCAACTTTCGGCTCAGCCAAATGCGTTTTTACTCGGCTGATAAGGTCGACAGCTTAAACAAGTATGGCATCCAAGAGCCTCGCCCTATCGGTGCACCCAGACCGGCCAATCGCTTTGATGTGCTACTAATACCATTAGTCGCTTTCGATCGCTCAGGCACGCGCATGGGCATGGGCGCAGGGTATTACGACAGGGCGCTAGAAGCTCTCAACTATCAGACTAGCACCAAGCCCTACTTAATTGGCTTGGCACATCACTTCCAAGAGGTTAATTCGCTAGCGCGCGAACCATGGGATGTGCCATTAGATGCTATACTGACGGATCGAGAATTCATCCAAATTCAGCTGAAAGAGACAGAATGACGAAATTAGCAAAATCGATGCTCAGTGGCTTAATCGCGCTGTGCCTAATCACCGGCACTGCATATGCCGACCATCACTCCGAATCAAACACAACAACTAAAAGCAATAATACTATGGTCACACTCAAAACCAACTTTGGCGACATTGAAATTGAATTGAACGCCGACAAAGCACCTAAAACTGTTGAAAATTTTCTACAATATGTAAAAGATGGCCACTATGACGGTGTTATTTTTCATCGCGTAATCAATAATTTCATGGTTCAAGGCGGCGGTTTCGATGCCGATATGAAAGAGAAAAAATCTCGCGGCCCTATCCCTAACGAAGCAAGCAATGGCCTGACTAATGACAAGTACACTTTGGCGATGGCACGCACTAGTGAGCCTCATTCAGCGAGCGCTCAATTCTTCATCAATACTAAAGACAATGACTTTTTGAATTTCACCTCAGAAACACAAAACGGTTGGGGTTATGCGGTATTCGGCAAGGTAGTCGGAGGCATCGACATCGTCGATAAAATTGAAGCCGTGCGAACCGGTCAAGTTGGCCCTTACGGCGATGTGCCAATGGAGCCAGTAGTCATTGAATCGGCGTCTATTGCTGAGTAACTTAATTGATCTATAAGCTGAATACCTTGCTTATTAGGGCATTGCACCAAAACGGCTCTCCACTATGAGAGCCGTTTTTTATAGGCTTTTAGAAGTCTCAGAAGATTGCCAAAATAGATGAAATAACCAGTTCCTAACGACTAGTTCCTAGCGACTAGTTCCTAGCGAACAAACACGTCCGGCCAATTGTCGTTGCCGGTATGAAATGTCACGCGAGTGGCTTTGCTTGAATCGGAGCCGAGTTTCCAAAGAAAAATTTCATAGTCTTGAGTGTCGTGTTCGTGTTGATCGCTACCTCTACTCGCACCAAACACCATGTATTCACCGTTAGACGAATCTTTCGGCCAATACTCATGAGTGAACTCACCATGCAGGTTGATCAACGTTTTATGTTCAAGAGTTATCGGGTCAACACTGACGATGTGCAGCGTACCATCCGGGCCGTCGGGAGTTACTTGATACAATCCTTTTAAGTCAGAGGTCCAACTAAGTTCACAGCCATTGAGCACCCCTCGTTGAACCCCATTAATGTCGATTGCAGTTCCCCAATGCCCGGTATTACTGCCTATCTCGCTCTGCCGGCCGGTAAACACAAGCTGCTTAGTAATATCGTTATATTTAGGGTTTTGTAAGCGCGCGCCGACTGGCATATTGTTGTTGATACCTCCCTGGTAAATCACACTAGACTCTAGCGTCTGAACGTTAACTCGCTCGACCACCGTGGCATCACGCAAATAGCTAATTTCAAAGTTACTCAGCCATTGAGGCGCCGTGCTGTTGCTAGCAATTTTTCGCTCTTGCATTGTCTTGAGATTTAATAGGTAAACGTCCCAAGCAACGGTGTTTCGCTGAGAAACCCACGGTTGATGCGCACGTGAAAACACCAATAACTCACCATTTGGGGAAATACGCGGATAAGTTTCAGTATTCGGATGGTTAGTTAGCTTATCGAGCGCAAACGTTTTAAGGTCGCGCCGAAAGATATCGTGGTTCCCGTCGCGATTTGAGCTGAACACCACAAAGCCGTCTAAGCGGCTCAGTTGCCGTTGCGATAGCAATTGCATTTGCTCGCCATCACTAATCACAGAGCCCTCATCTGGAGCGCTCAAAGCACCTAACTTGGTCGTTGTCCAAAGTTGAAAGGCGAGAAAAGCCGCGCCCAAAAGCATGATTATGCCTGCGCTAATAAAGGCGATCGTATTGGTCTTTTTATTTTTGCTTCTAGGCGACATGGGCTCTTGGCTACGCTGCGCCTTTAGCGAGCGATTTGACAATACAAAGGTCACAAGAAAGACTCCCCCCAACAGGTATTCAATAAGTTGGCTCCATATGTGCACGCAGAGCATGGTAACAAAAGTTGCCGCTTGATCCGCAACTCCAAGCAGTTGAAACACCAGCGAGCTACCGGCTTCATAGACGCCAAAACTCATAAATGCGGGAATCGGTAAACTGGCTCCGATCTCTCCACCAATAAGAGCACTGACGATCTGCTCTACTGGTAATTCAACGAGTTCAGGAAAACTATTATTGGCCACTGCTAGAAATAATAGATAGAAGCCAAAGTACTTTAGAATACGAATAAGAACCGACACCGCGACAATCAAACTGGCTTTGCCTGAGCCGAAAACAGCTTGCAAGCTTTGGTTAAAATCCTGCAGTAGATCTAAGCCCTTAGCGCGCCAATTTTGTTCGGCCTGCCAATGGGGCAACGATGATTCTATACGTTTGAAGGACTTTATCGATTTTACAAACCAAGGGGTTATCCAGAATAAGCCAAACACGGCTATGGCTGATAGCGCCGAAGCGATTACCAGAGCGCCAATAGCCCAGCCGGTTATGCCTTGACCAAGTAGCTGCTTGACCACAATGAAAATCACGATAACCAACAGAGCAATAAAATCCAAAGCGATGCTGATCGACAGAGAGCTAATACAATGTTGCAGCTTTACACCATAGCCGCGGTTCAACAAGCCTATGTATCCCAGCTCGCCAAGCCTCGCCGGCAGCATATCAACCACCATGTTTCGAATGCCCGTAACCAACATCATTTGTCTTAGTGAAGGGACATTTTTTTCACCGCCCAAACGAATCAATAAGCGATAGCGATAAGCGCGAACCATCAAACTTACAAAATACAAGCAAAGGTACGCAAACACGAAATTGATTGATGTTGCCTGTAATGTTGACAAAACTGACGGTCTGTCACCGTCCGGTAAGCCCGTCGTGAACAGCTGCAGTAACAGCGCCAGAATGGTAAAAGAGATACCAATCGAAAAAGCAATTTTTAATCCAGTTTTGACCATTGATCTGTCAGTAATACCCTAGGCAAGTTTAAATCGAGCACGCATCGATAAGCATAAATGAAACCGCTGAAATACGGTCGATTCTTACCACTAATTATATCGACGACTTAGTCATCGATCAGAGATGCCTCGAGCTCAAGGTAGACAAGCGAGGGAGGCTTGAGAGGAGTAATGATCTAACAGTTGGCCTGCCAAAATAGCCAAACCAACTCAAAAAAGACTCAAAGCTGCGTCTGAGTCTAATTTAAAACTAATAACGCTTAGTGCTGATGTCCACCGGGGCCATGCGCATGTCCATGCTCGATTTCCTCAGCCGAAGCTTCGCGAATTTCGGCGATACTAACGTCAAAATGCAACTCTTTACCCGCTAGAGGATGGTTTCCGTCAACCGTGACTGTAGCATCGTCCATTGCCGTTACCACCACCGGTACAGGCCCTTGCTCAGTCTCAGCCTGAAAGCGCATGCCGACTTCAACTTTGTCTATTTCTTCACCAAAAGCTTCCTTTGGCACCGTTTGTACCAGTGCATCAACTGGCATGCCGTAACCCTTTTCTGGGCTGACTACAGCGGCTACATTGTCGCCAACAGTTTTACCAATCAACTGCTCTTCTAGGCCAACAATAATATTGCCCGCACCGTGTAAATATACCAATGGGTCCTGACCCTTCGATGAATCTAAAATTTCGCCTTCTGAATCTTTTAATTCATAGTGCATGGTAACCACAGAGTTTTCTTTAATCATGAGTAGAGCCTGTTGTGCGCAACGCAAAAAAATATTCGAAGCGCGTGAATTATTCGGCGATTATGCCTGTTCGAATGAGTGAATAAAAATGCTGAGATTAAAAACACAGCTTAATTTACCCAATTCTAAAACTAAATATTGTTGTCTCTTAAAAGACCATCGATCGAGTTATTTTTCCTCGTGATAGTCATCGTCAACATTTACATCCCAAATTTTATCGCGGTCAACCTCGCCAGTGATAATAGCCTCCGCAGCATATCGTGCCGTTAGCATAGAATGGTCTTGGTTATTATAGCGATGCATACCATTACGGCCAACTAAGAATAAGTTTTCAAAGCTGTCTAAATATTCGCGTAACAAGGGAAATTGATCATAACTACCAAAATAGGCCGGGTAAGTTTTTTCAACCTTGTGAACCGTATGATCTAGCACATCAGCCGAATCAATCAAGCCTATAGACTCTAGCTCGCTGATCGCCAACTTAGTCAGATCTGCCTCGTCCATTGTCCATAAATCGTCTTCTTCATTACAAAAGTACTCCAAGCCTAGCCAAACCGTGTTTTCGTCAGCGACGAGATGAGGCGACCAATTATTGAATATCTGTAAACGCCCAAGTCGTACATCCGGCTCTTGGATATAAATCCAATTATCCGGCAGCATATTAATCTCACTATCGTCCGTATACTTAGATTTTTTCAGCTTTTTGAGCAACACGCCGAGTGTTATAAAATCTCGATAGACCAAGCCCTCAGCAACTTTCTTGACTGACTCTGGTGCTTGGTCGATCATTCTAGTGAGGAATTTTACCGGCATAGTCGAGACAAAATAGTCGCAGTCTTGCCAGGTTTCTACTGCTGACTGAATATCTTGGACCTTAACCTTCGATATTCGCTTGTTATCGTAGTCAACCTCTAAGTCTGTGACGCGTTGCTGCAGGGTGATTTCACCCCCTTGCGCATTTACCTTACTGGCTACAATTTCCCACATTTGGCCTGGGCCAAACTGCGGATATAAGAACTGTTCTATCAAACTCGTTTCGACGTTCTTTTGTCGAAACGAATTGCTCTGAAAACGTGAAAATAAGGCGTGCTTAAGAGCTGAAATAATCGACAAACCCTTAATCCGCTGAGCGCCCCATTCAGCGCTGATTTTATGGCATTCAATGCCCCACACCTTTTCAGTATAGTCTTTGAAAAACGTCTTG
This sequence comes from Arenicella sp., assembly GCA_047629535.1. Lineage (GTDB taxonomy): Bacteria > Pseudomonadota > Gammaproteobacteria > Arenicellales > Arenicellaceae > Arenicella. Next base: position 11,576 of record JBLHXJ010000058.1, read on the forward strand.
TAGAGCGTCATACCGAAACGGTTGATAAGGAAATCTTCGAGGTTTTTTTCTTCGCGAATAGGAAACAACCGGGACCATACGTATGCGGTACCGATACGCGCCATACGGACAACACCCAAATTACTGATAGTCTCGATGCTTAAAGAGACTGGGTAATCGAAGAACTTTCTCAAGAAATAGATACGCGACAGACGATCGCGTAACAACATTTTGCCCATTAAACCATCTGCGTCTTGATCTCGGTGGCTAACATCAACAACGCGAGTACTGTTTTGATACGAAATTTCCGTTTCTTCTGCAAAATCGTAAGACATATGTGATGCCCACCAATCCATCACCCAGTCGGACTTTGAAAAAAAACGATGGCCGCCTATATCCATACGGTTGCCTTTGTAGTTGACCGTTTTCGAGATGCCGCCGACCTGCACATCTTGCTCGAATAGCTTGGGCACAAACGAGCCTGTCTCTGACTGCTGCAATACCTCGTATGCTAGGGTAAGCCCGGCAGGGCCGGCACCGGCTACGATTATATTTTTAGCGACCGTGTTTTGCGAAAGCTTATGGTTCATAATAATTTATCACTTTTCAAGCAGTGAGATTGGTACAAATAAAAGGCCTGCTATTAAACCTAAAGGCTTATCAGAGCTGGCTCGCCGTTAATTAAATACGATCGCGGCGAAGGCCAAAAAAAAGCAAGCCGAATACGCGCAGCGACTAAAGCTAAACTCGTAAATGTTAACAATAGTTTAGGCTATTAAGCATAGCGTTACAGCAACAAAAATTAAACTGATTTGGGTAAGAGTTCAATTATTTAGCGGCTTGATTAATACACCAAACTGGCTAAGCTATTAATATGTGAAAATTCACCGAAACTCACTTACTTAGCTAACAAAGACAAATACTCCTTCATGTACAACTATTTTCGGCAGCAAGAAACATTACTGGCTTTGCTTTTATTTGGCTTGGTTTTTGCCTATATATACCCAGATCTGTTCTTTTTGACACACTCACCTATGGGCGGCGACCCATCCACACTAAAAGATCCAACAGTCAGTTGGAGCGCCTTTATACCGGCGTTTCGAGAGTTTAGATATGAGCTGCTAGAACACGGCAACTTACTTTGGTCTAACCTGCGCGGCATGGGCCAACCTATCTTAGGCAACACGGTTCAAGGTGCGCCATTGTTCCCACTCAACTTGCTGCTATTAGCCTTACCAGACCCGCTATATTGGAGCGTGATGCCAATCAGCCGAGTTATCTTGATCAGCTTAGCGGCTTTTATGATTTCGCGTAAAGTCATCGGCTTGCCTTTACTGGCGAGCTTGCTTTTTGCCCTGCTGATCGGCTTCAATACCAATACTTTGCGCTGGATGAATCACCCTTGGAGCAACGGTTTACTCGCTGGTCTATGGTATTTTTATTGCTTGTGCCAAATATGCCTAGCAACGACAGGCAAACCTAAAGCTTGGTTTAGCCTTGGTTTGGTGGTTTCAGTATTTGCCATGATTACCGCTGGTTTCCCGGAGGCCACAGCGATGTCAGCTCTAATTGTAGGCTTTTTATTTGTCGGCTTCGCGGCATCAAACTGGACAGCACTTAAGCCGCGACTAGGGCAGATCACTGCGCTCTTGGTGACTTGCCATATCGTCGGCTTTGCACTTAGCTCAATTCAAATTTTTGCATTACTTGAATTCATCCACGTCAGTGCCGCAATGGAACTACGCGCAGGCTTTGCTGAGGGTAGTCATCAGAAGGACGACTTTTTACCGTACATTTTGGCGCAGCTATCGATACTTGGAGCGAGCAAGGAACATCAATCACTACTCACATTTTCACTCGGTCTATGGGGCCTATTTTTTGCCATTCGAGGTTGTTTCGCTGTCGCAAACGGTACCGTGAAAGCAAGTGACGGCTCGACGTTCACCGGCTTTACAATTGCTTTTTTGGCCTGTATGAGCCTATTCATGGTTAAAGCTTTCGGACTTTCGGAT
>JBLHXJ010000059.1:0-13493 GCA_047629535.1 Arenicella sp.
TCATCCGCGTTAAGAAGTCGATTAAAATTGAAGACGGCGATAAATGGGCTAAATTTGAGCCATTTGAAGGCTTCAAAGTGTCTTTCGCGATTGATTTTGATCACCCTATTTTTGAAAAATCACCGAAGCAAGCGACGGTTGATTTTTCTACAACCTCCTTTGTCAAAGAAGTTAGCCGCGCCAGAACATTCGGCTTTATGCATGAAGTTGAAGCGTTGCGCGAGGCCGGCCTGGCATTGGGTGGCAGTCATGATAATGCTATCGTTATGGACTCTTATACTATTCTTAACGACGACGGACTTCGCTATGAAGACGAGTTCGTTAAACACAAAATTTTAGATGCGATTGGCGACCTTTACTTATTAGGTCACCAATTGATCGGTGAATTTAGCGCTTATAAGTCTGGGCACGCTCTTAACAATAAGCTATTGCGAGCCTTGATAGCGCAACCCGATGCTTGGGAGTTGGTCAGTTATGACGACCCCGCTGAAGCGCCGATTGCGTTTATGCATTTAGCCAGCGCTTAAAAACCAAAACGATTTAAATAGCAAGCCAATCACCGAGAGGTCTCGATGGTTTAGTTATTTTGTGGCGAAATTAAGTCGCCTTTTTGAGAGTTTCAGCTAGCCGTTTTAATGACTCCGCCAATTGCTCGTTTTTTATTAAGGTCTGGACAGTTTCAATTGATTTTACTGATGACGCCGATGGCTTAGGCCACTTTTCTTCAGATGCGACTGACGGCGTGTTAGTTTGTTTAGTTTTTAGGTCTTGCTGATGGCTTGAATCATCAGCAGACTCAGTAGCACTGGATTTTTGCGTTAAAGTCATCTGCAGGCGCAGGCTTTTTATCTGCTCGAAGCCGGCTTTATGTAGCGCTTCGAGTAAGCTGCTTTGTTGATGTTTTAGCAGCGTAGCTGTACTTGATTGGGTGCAGCTAATGGTGAGTATTTCGCCGTCGAAAATAGTCGGTGAAGCGAACTCATTGATGATTGGATTTGCTTGATCGGCACACCATTTTTGCCAAGTAAGTGTGATGCTAATAAGTTGGTTTTGTGTCTCGTTGAGTTTTCGCAAAAACGGTAAGCGGCTAAGTATATTTGAAACATTTTGGCGACTTCTAACGCTGTGAGGCGATTTAAGGCGTAACGAGTTACTCAGTGGTTTGAGTTTAGGTTTTGGGTTTTTGTTATTGCGGTCAGACATGGCGCAAATATAGCATTTTAGAAAATAAATAATGTTGGGTTTATTTTGAAAATCATATTATTAAAAGACAATACGGCTAAGAATGGTGCATTTTGCCTATCTGGGCATAGATTGCTGATAAGTGGTGTCGCGTTATTGGTTGCCTTGCCGGTAATTTTAGGGCTCGCTAGTTATTGGCTAGTTTCGGCGATAGATCGATCATTAAACCCGTTTGTTGACCCTCAATATCGAATTGCAGTTGAATCTCGAGTTAATGAGCAACAGCAAGAGATGCTTAAAACACGCAACTATGTACGTCAACATATGGACGTACTTGGTCGTCGTATTGGAAGCTTGCAAGCTCAAGTTTCACGTATAAATGCAGTTGAAGCGCGTATCGCCCAAGCCTCTGGCATCAATTTGGATGACTTTGAATTCGAGCTAGATCCCCCTATAGGTGGAGCAGCGGCTAACGAAACGGTCGACTCCGAGCAAGTCGATATTGAAAATGCGATTGTGGCGATTGAGAAGGAGCTCGCTCTTCGCGAGTCTGAAATTGCGGCGGTCGATTTTTTATTGTCACGTAATAGTTTAGAGACACAGCAAACACCTGCCGGTTGGCCGGTGGAAGGTGGTTGGGTGTCGTCAAATTTTGGTTCTCGCTTGCATCCCATTTCCGGTAAAAAACAGTTTCACCGTGGGGTTGATATACCAGGTAAAGAGGGCAGCTCAGTATTGGCGGTTGCAGACGGCGTTGTCATCCGCTCGATAAGAGGCGCTGCCTATGGCTGGTTGGTTGAGCTAGATCACGGTGATAGTTACACCACTCTTTATAGTCACAATCGTAGAAATTTGGTTTCTGAAGGTGAGACAGTAGTAAAAGGTCAAATAATCGCTGAGGTTGGTTCTACTGGGCGCTCTACTGGACCTCACGTGCACTTTGAAGTATCTAAGAATAAGCGCAGTATTAACCCTGTCCGGTATTTGTATAAGAAACTATGACAGCCGCGCGCTTTTATTGATTTGATAAAAGGGCGCATGCGCCCTTTTTTAATACCTGCGCCATTTGAGCCGAGTGAATTGACCTTTTCACTGCCAAATAGCGAACTTGCATTAGCGCTAACTTCGGTCTGGTCGGTATCGTTAGACTGTCAGCGCTTAGCAGTTTGAAAAGTTTGACTGATTTGACTTCATTAGTTCCTTGGAATTTGCTTTTAAAGCCTTATACTTGAACCAAACTCGGCATAAACAGTGTCTAAACCCATAGCAATTGATGGCAAACGCCCATCAATCCGATAACAATAATTAGGTTCATCCGTGTTAAAGAAAATTTTTGGTAGTCGTAATGACCGATTGGTCAGACAGATGTCTAAGCGAGTCAGCAAGATCAACGACTTAGAGGCGTCTTTTCAAAGTCTCAGCGACCCTGAATTACAGGCGAAAACAGGCGAATTCCGAACTCGTTTGGAGCAAGGTGAAACCTTAGAAGAGCTGTTGGACGAAGCCTTCGCGGCAATGCGAGAAGCCTCCGTTCGAGCGCTTGGCATGCGTCACTACGATGTGCAGCTGATTGGCGGAATGGTGCTACATAAAGGTCAAATCTCAGAGATGAGGACAGGCGAGGGTAAGACCCTAATGGCGACCTTAGCAGCCTATTTGAACGCCCTGGCGGGCAGTGTCCATGTTGTCACGGTGAACGACTATTTGGCGTCGCGTGATGCTCAATGGATGGCTAAGGTCTATAATTTCATGGGCTTGACGGTAGGAGTCATTGGCTCAGGTCAAGCACAAGATGTTAAGCAAGCGGCCTATAAAAACGACATTGTCTACGGAACCAATAATGAATTTGGATTCGATTACTTGCGCGACAATATGGCTTTTTCAGAAGACCAGAAAGCGCAGCGTGATTTAAGCTTTGCGATTGTTGATGAGGTTGATTCAATTCTAATCGACGAAGCACGAACACCTCTGATTATCTCAGGCCCAGCGGACACTGCTGCCGAAGTTTATAGCAAGATAGACGTTATTGTGCCTCAGCTAGTTCGCCAAGAAGACGAAGATGGTGAGGGCGACTACACGGTAGATGAGAAGTCTAAGCAAGCTTACTTGACCGAAGCTGGCCACGAAAAAGCCGAGAAGCTGATGGTCAGCATTGGTTTGTTGGCTGAGGACGCCAGTTTATACGACGTAGGCAGTATTACGCTGCTGCATCATCTCTACGCGGCAATTCGGGCGCACACCCTGTTCAACCGCGATGTTGATTACGTGGTTCAAGACAATGAAATTGTAATCGTTGATGAATTTACCGGTCGAATGATGTCAGGCCGTCGTTGGTCTGATGGTTTACACCAAGCTATTGAAGCCAAAGAAAAGGTTGAGATTCAACGTGAAAATCAAACCTTGGCAGCGATTACGTTCCAGAATTATTTTCGCCTATACGACAAGCTTTCAGGCATGACTGGAACTGCTGATACTGAAGCGGTCGAGTTCATGGAAATCTACAGCCTCGAAGTTGTGGTTATACCGACTAACGCTACGATGATTCGTATCGATCAAGCGGATGTGATCTTCCGAACTCAGCAAGAAAAATTTGCTGCAATAGTTGAAGATGTGCGCGAACGCAATGCCCTCGGTCAGCCGGTATTGCTTGGTACCGCGTCTATTGAAGTATCAGAATTATTATCCGCTGAATTTAACAAGCAAAAAATTGAGCACGAAGTGCTAAATGCTAAACAACACGATAGAGAAGCGCTGGTGATTGCTAAAGCCGGTCGCGCAGGCTCGGTAACTATTGCCACTAACATGGCCGGTCGCGGCACCGATATTGTGCTTGGCGGCAACTTGGATATGCGTTTGGCTGAGGTCGAAAACGATCTCGAGAAAGAGGCTATCAAGGCCGAGTGGCAACAAGAGCATGACTCAGTTCTCGAGAAAGGTGGTTTGTATGTAATTGGTACTGAGCGGCACGAATCTCGTCGAATTGATAATCAGTTGCGAGGCCGTTCTGGTCGTCAAGGTGATGAAGGTGAGACTCGCTTCTTTTTGTCGATGGACGATTCTTTGATGCGTATATTTGGTAGCGAGCGCATCTCTAACATGATGCAAAAGGTCGGCATGGAAGAGGGCGAAGCGATTGAGAGTCGCTTAGTCTCACGAGTGATCGAAAATGCACAACGTAAGGTCGAAGGCCATAACTTTGATATCCGCAAACAATTGCTGGAATACGATGACGTAGCCAACGAACAGCGTAAGCTGGTTTACTCAGAGCGTAATCAACTGATGTCGACCGACGATGTGTCAGAAAATATTGAAAATATGCGCGAAGAGGTAGTTGACCAAGTTGTTGACCGTACAATTCCGCCGCAAAGCTTGCCAGAACAGTGGAACGTTAGTCAGTTAGAGGATGACCTGCGCTTAGAGTTTGGTGTGGAAATGCCGGTTGCTGATTGGCTTGCAGAAGATAAGTCGCTGTATGAAGAAACATTGCGGGATCGTATCTTAGAAAAAGTTGAAGAAACGTATAAAGCTAAAGAAGTACAGTACGGCCCAGAGATCATTCGACACTTAGAAAAAGTGATCATGTTGCAAACCCTTGACACTCAGTGGAAAGAACACCTTGCCGAGATGGATTATCTACGCCAGGGTATTGGCTTACGCGGATATGCTCAGAAAAATCCTAAGCAAGAATATAAGCGTGAAGCGTTTGATATGTTCACGACCATGCTTGATCGAGTTAAAGCCGAGGTGATCACTGTCTTAGCCAAGGTGCAATTACGTGAGGAGTCTGAAGTAGATGATTTAGAGCGACGCCAGAAAGAAATGTCGCAGCAAGGTTTAGAGCTTCAACATGCTGACGCTTCAGCTTCTAATTCGGAAGTTTCTCCACCAGCTCAAGAACCAGCAACGTTTATTCGTGAGACGCCCAAAGTTGGCCGAAACGAGGCCTGCCCATGTGGTTCTGGTAAAAAGTACAAGCAGTGTCACGGTAAGTTGAAATAGGCTGCCGCTATAGGGGTTTAGTCATGAGAGTGAGAAGTTAAGATGGCAGTAGGTTTGAAGCAACCTGGAAAATTATATCCAGTAAAAGGAGTAGAGCTAGCGACGACAGCCGCGGGAATTCGCTACCAAGGCCGCGAGGATTTGCTGCTGATTCGCTTAAGTGAGGGATCCTGCGTTTCCGCTGTGTTTACTCAAAATAAATGCTGCGCGGCGCCGGTGACATTGGCAAAGGCTCATATGGCCAATAGCGAAACGCGAGCGTTGTTGATAAATTCGGGTAACGCCAACGCCGTGACTGGTGAGCAAGGCATGCTAAATGCAACGCAAAATTGCGCACAAGTGGCGACCCTTTTAGGGATCACAAGCGAACAGGTTTTGCCGTTTTCTACCGGCGTTATTGGCGAGCAATTGAATATGAGCGCGATGAATCGCGGCATTCAAGACCTTGCCGAGCAGCATCCTGCCGAGCAGCTGTCAGAAGATAATTGGCTGCCCGCCGCCGAAGCGATTATGACCACCGATACTGTGGCCAAGGCTGTGTCACATCAATTAGAAATAAATGGCGAAGTGGTCACCATTACTGGCATTAGCAAAGGTTCGGGGATGATATGTCCGAATATGGCGACTATGTTAGCTTATGTGGCGACCGACGCTACTATCTCAAATGACGTGCTTGACGACTTGTTAATACGCGGCACACGAGCAAGTTTTAATCGCATAACTGTAGACAGCGACACGTCGACCAACGACGCATTAGTTTTAATCGCGACCGGCAATCAAGCGTCACCGTTAAGTAGTGATTCGCTGGAGACTTTTTACGCGGCCTTAGAAGGTGTCTTAATAGAATTAGCTACCGCCATTATTCGCGATGCTGAAGGCGCCACTAAGTTCGTTAAAGTAGAGGTAAGTGGCGGTTCAATTGAGGCAGATTGCTCATCAATTGCTTACTCAATCGCACACTCGCCGCTAGTGAAAACAGCTTTATTTGCTAGTGATCCGAACTGGGGGCGTATTCTGATGGCCTTAGGTAAAGCGCCGGTCGAGAGCTTAGATATGAGTTTAGTCGACATCCATATCGGCAATGTGTCTCTGATTGAAAGGGGGCAACCCGCGCCGAGCTATACTGAAGCGGCGGGAAAATCGGTATTCCTGCAACAAGAAATTCATATCCATGTCGAACTAAATCAAGGCGCTGAGAGCTTCCATGTCTGGACCTCTGACCTTTCGCATGACTATGTGAGTATTAATGCAGATTATCGCAGCTAGCCAGCTTTATAGCCTTCAATGAAGAGAATCGAAGTAGCGGTAGGGGTTGTTTACAATCAAGAAGGTCAAGTATTGGTTGGCCAACGGGTAGTTAAAGATCTGTATTTTCAAAAATGGGAATTCCCTGGCGGTAAGCTCGAAGCAGGAGAGACGGCCGAGCAGGCACTGATCAGAGAGTTTAAGGAAGAAACGGCTATTCAGATTGTCGCCAGTACGCCATTAATGATGGTGGAGCACGATTACCCAGATCGTCATGTTCGGCTACATGTACATACCATTAGAGATTTTCATGGCGATGCTCGCCCGCAAGAAGGGCAAGCTTTGAAATGGGTAACTCTAGAAGAGCTATATGAACTAGATTTTTTGCAGGGCAATCAAGTGATTTTAGAAAAGCTACACGAGGCTTCTTGATCGGGCCATCGTCAAAGCAATCAGCTAAACCTACTTAGTTATCTGATTCAGCAGCTGCCGCAAAGGCAAGATATTGTTGGTGAAGCTGTGCTACCGAGTTATGAGCATCTTCAATCGAACCGTCATTAGCTATTATATCGTCGGCCAATAATTGGCGCTGTTGATCGCTCAGTTGGGTTTCCATTATACGTTCAACTTCAATGACACTAAGCCCACTACGTTTTTGAACGCGCTGAATTTTGACTGAGCGCTTTGCTGTCACCACTAAAACGCGCTTCATGATGGTTGAAAATGATGAGCTGGCAGTCAACAGCGGAACCACGACTATGCAATAAGGGTAGTCAGCAGTTTGAATTTGTTTCAGTGTTTCTTGCCTGATCGCAGGGTGAGTAATTGCATCTAAGGTGGCTTTGCGTGAATCGTCGGCAAAAGCCAGTTTTCTAAGCTGAGCCCGGTCTAAATGGCCAGACGGCAAGAGTATGCTCTTGCCGAACGCGCCGACCAGTTCAAGCAGTGCTGGTTGTTCAGGCTCGACAATCAGTCGTGCGATAATATCGGTATCGATAATTGGCACCCCAAGATATGCAAACTGATCTGACACCAGAGTTTTGCCGCTGCCGATGCCTCCGGTGAGGCCAATTATATAAGTCATCGCTATTATATTTAGGTCGTGATCAAAGTCGCTATGAGAGCTAAATGTTCATGTAGTTAAAGTAGGCTCGATTTATTTCATCGCCGTAGATCATGGCTAACCAGCCCGCTAGCGCGATATAAGGGCCAAATGGAATGGCTAGTTGCCCAGACTCTTTTTTGATTACTATCAAGGCTATGCCGACAATACTGCCCAACACGGACGAGATAAGAATGATCTGAGGAAGATAGGGCCAACCTAACCAGGCACCCAGAAGCGCCATAAGCTTAAAGTCGCCATAGCCCATACCTTCTTTGCCTGTGAGTCTTAGGAATATTTGAAAGACTATCCAGAAAACAAGGTAACCGATTATAGCGCCGATGACGGCACTATCGATATCGCTGAAAACGGGCACTAAACTTAGGCCCAGACCAAGCCAAAGTGTTGGAATTACAATGTCATCAGGCAACAGCTTATGGTCGAAATCGATAAATGATAATGTCACAAGTACCCAAGTTAAAATCAAGCCGAAACCAGCTTGCAGAGAAAATCCAAATTTATAAACGACGGCAGCGCTTAGTATGCCAGTCAGTAGTTCAACCAGCGGATAACGTATACTAATTGTGTTGCTACAACTCGCGCACTTGCCTCGCAGCAATAACCAACTTAATATCGGAATATTTTGCCATGCTCGTATTGGAGTTTTGCAATGACTGCAATGAGAGGCTGGTTTAGATAGGCTTGGCGGTTGTTGCTCAGGCAGAGGTTCAAGCTCGAGCCAGTCTCTAGATTGAACCGTCCATTGATGTTTCATCATCACCGGGTAGCGAAAAATTACCACGTTCAAAAAACTGCCAATTAGTAAACCTAGTATGCCGCCAATAGAACTCAGCCAAGAGTTCGGCAGTGCCGCGATAGTTTCGAGCATAAGGATAAATTTTTTAAAATACCGAGGCGAGTTTGAAAATGGGCAGATACATAGCGATCACCATGGTGCCAATAATGCCTCCGAGAAGCACAATCATAAAGGGCTCAATAATACTTGCTAGGCCATCGACGGCGTCGTCTACTTCGCGCTCATAGAAATCGGCTACTTTGTCGAGCATAATTTCGAGCTCACCTGACTCTTCACCACTGGCTACCATTTGCAGCATCATATTTGGGAAGACACCGGTCGCGGCCATCGAATTTTCTAAGCCGCGGCCAGTACTTACATCATTCTTTACATCTTGGACGGCCTGTTGATAAACCCTATTACCGGTTGCCGCGCCAACAGTATCCATGCCATCGACAATCGGTACACCGGCACCGAAGGTGATCGATAATGTTCTAGAAAAGCGAGCTAATGCCGACTTCTTAAGAATTACTCCGATAAGGGGGAACCTTATTAATATCTTGTCCATAGTGAATTGTAGCTTCTTTGACCGCTTGTACAGAGCAGAGAAGCCAATGGCGACACCCGCGGTAACCGAGCCGTATACCCACCAGTATTTTTGCATTGCTTCGGACATGTCGACGATGATTCTAGTCAAGGTTGGCAGGTCCGCACCAAAGCCAGCAAACAAGCTTTCAAACTGAGGGATTACGAACAGTAATAGTAGTACCGTCACGATACCGGCAATAACAAGTACAATTATCGGATACATAAGAGCTGATTTTACTTTGCTTTTGATAGCCTCTAATTTTTCAGTATAAGTCGCTACACGATCAAGCATCGTATCGAGCTTACCTGATTCTTCACCGGCTTCGGTAAGGCTTGTGAATAAACGGTTGAAGTACAGTGGGTATTTTTTTAGAGCGGCACTTAATGCTGTGCCGGTTTCGACGTCACGGGCTAAATCAAGCATTAATTTTTCCATCGACGCACTTTCATGGCCTTTACCGACGGCTCGAAGAGTTTGCGCTACCGGGATGCCGGCACCGATCATGGTCGCCATTTGGCGGGAAGCAAAACTAATATCAACAGTTTTAATCGGTTTTGCGTTAGAGAATATGCTTTTTGTTTTTCTCTTGATCTTAGTTACACGCACACCGCGTTGGCGTAATAGAGCCCTGGCCTGAGAGAGGGTTGGAGCTTCTATATCACCCTTGATCTCTTGGCGTTTTTGGTTAACGCCAGCCCACTCAAATTCGGTGGTTTTACTTTTTTTCGCTGTAGCCATAGGGTCTATTTATTGCAATATGCTTTTATTGTAATCTGATTTTTCAGTTTCTTAGCAATTAAAGAACATGATTTAACTAAGAGAACGGGATAAAAAAGTCTTTATTTTCAACAGTGTATTACACGTTGGTCACACGTTCAATTTCTTCTAAAGAAGTAATGCCTTCTTTTATTTTTATTAATCCGGAGGCGCGTAGATCGAGAACTCCGTCATCCTTGGCTGACTTTTGGATATCGTTTTCAGTACAGCCCTCCATTATCATGGCTTTTATCTCATCGCTTATCGGCATAACTTGGAATATTCCTGCTCGTCCTCGGTAGCCATTGGTGCAGTTAGGGCAACCTTTTTGATGGGCTTGATATAGTATGAATGTGCCTATTTCCTCGGCCTTAAAGCCCGCTTCTAGCAACACTTTATCGGGTAATTCTGTTGCTTCTCTGCAGTTCATACAAAGTTTACGTGCAAGTCGCTGCGCTACTATCAGATGAACCGCCGATGCTACGTTAAAAGAGGGAACGCCCATATTCAAGAGTCGTGTCAGCGTCGAGGGGGCGTCATTGGTGTGTAAGGTTGATAACACCATGTGGCCGGTTTGTGCCGCCTTAATAGCAATTTCAGCTGTTTCGAGGTCACGAATTTCGCCCAGCATAATGATGTCTGGATCTTGTCTTAAAAACGCTCGAAGTGCACCGGCAAAATCTAAGCCTGCTTTTTCGTTGATGTTTACTTGAGTGATCCCTGGTAGTTGTATTTCTACAGGGTCTTCAACCGACGAAATGTTTTTTGCCGGAGTGTTGAGAGTGTTAAGCGCAGAGTAGAGCGTCACTGTTTTACCGCTACCAGTAGGGCCGGTGATAAGTACCATGCCGTATGGGCGGTGGACAATAAGCTTATATAGCGCCAATTGTTCTTCAGTGAAACCGAGCACGGTTAAATCAAGTTTAGCTGCGCTGGAATCTAAGATCCTTAGCACGACTTTCTCACCGTGTACGGTAGGCAAGGTATTTACACGAAAATCGAATACTTTGGTTTTCGATATCTTTAGTCGAACACGACCATCTTGCGGCGCTCGGCGTTCGGCGATATCTAGTTTCGCTAGAATTTTAATACGCGCGACGATTCTCGGAGCGAAAGACATCGGCTGCGAGGTAATCTTATGCAGCACCCCATCGACTCGAAACCTAATACGAAGTTCTTTCTCAAATGGCTCAATATGGATATCCGATGCGCCTTGATTAATTGCGTCAATCAGAATTTTGTTGACGTATTTAACAATCGGAGCTTCATTTGGGTCGAAGGCTTCGTCGGCTTGTTTGTCGGTATCATCCGCCTCAGCAATATCGAGTTCTAAGTCGCCATCACCAAGAAAATCTTCGAGGCTATCTTCTTGTTCGCTTTCTAAATCTGTAATCAGTTTGGCTAACGCCGATAGCTCAGTTTGTACTGGTATGACCTGCAGCCCTGTATAGAATTTAATTTCATCTAGAGCGGTCTTATTGGTCGGGTCAATGGTCGCAACAAATAAGTTTTTTCCGTGTTTATAAATTGGCAATACACTATGCCTAGCAACTATTTTCCCGTCGATTAGCTCTGTTGGAATAGAGGCTTTATCAAGAGTAGAGACATCGAGTAAAGGGATGCCGAACCGCGATGACATTTCTTTACTATAAGTGTCATTGGTGATGATCGAGGACTCGAATAGTGTGGCAAGAGATTCTGCTGACGACTTTCCGGAGAGTGGAAGCGAGCTTATATTGTTTTCATCGATTAACTCGAGGTTAATCAATGTTTTAACAATGGGTGATATGTTTTCGAGCATAGTGATATTCTCTTGTCTTCGAATGCATTTCTTGTATTAAGATAAACATTGTAACCGTATTCATGGCAAACATTACTTCTATGAGACCCTCTTTTTACCATTTTAGCTGTTTGATTGTTAATATTACGCTATTCACTGGACCAAAAACGACTCAAGCTATATGAAATATACTATTGTCATTCCGGCAAAAAATGAAGCGCAAGGACTCAGCAGTTTACTGCCGAAACTACTTGCACTTGGTGCCCATGAAATTATCATTGTTGACGACGGCTCGACTGATGATACGTGTGCTGTATGTGCAGATTACAATGTCACTGTTATTTCACACCCATATTCAAAAGGAAATGGCGCGTCGATTAAGACCGGAGCTCGTGCTAGCTCGACCGAGCTAACGGTATTCATGGATGCTGATGGTCAGCACAAACCAGAAGACGTGGATATGCTCATCACAGAATTACAGCAGGGCGGTTACGATATGGTTGTCGGTGCCAGAGATGCTGACTCCCAGGCTGGTGCTTTCAGAGGTATCGGTAACAAGCTGTACAACCTGTTTTCATCTTGGGTTGTGGGTAGGAAAATCCCTGATCTAACGTCTGGCTTTCGTGCTGTCAAGACCTCATTGTTTATGGAGTTTTTGCCGTTACTACCTAACGGTTTTTCATATCCTACTACGATTACAATGTCATTCTTTAGGGCGGGTTATAGCGTTGGCTACAGGACTATCTCTATGCCCCCAAGAATCGGTAAAAGCCATCTTAGGATATGGAAAGATGGTGGACGATTTTTAGTGATTATATTCAAGGTAGGTACTCTCTATTCGCCATTGAAAATTTTTCTTCCTTTTGCCGCGGCACATTTCGCTCTAGGTATTCTTTATTACAGCTATACGTTTTTTGCTTTTGGTCGGTTTACTAATATGAGCGCATTACTCTTCTCGAGCTCGGTAATTATTTTTCTTATCGGTTTAGTATCAGAGCAAATTTCAACCTTACTCTACAAAAAATAGTATGTGCCTAGTGGACGCCTCCCGCATGTCGACAAAATTAACTAAGCCCAATTTGATGAAATGATAAAAAATAAAAGAATATTGATCACTGGAGGAGCCGGGTTTATCGGTTCCTCGCTAACTGAAAAGTACATCGACGACAATCAGGTAGTGATATTTGATAACTTTGATAGAGATACTCTAAGTAGTACGTCGTTTGCTGACCATCCTAATCTGTCGGTGGTTAAATCCAACGTGCTGGACGAGCGTAGCCTGATTGATGCCGCCGAAGGCGCCAACATTATTGTCCATGCTGCTGCTATCGCCGGCATCGATAATACGGTTAAAAGCCCGGTTAATACTATGTTGGTAAACATGGTTGGTACCGCAAACGCGCTTGCTGCCGCTCATTCAACAAAAGATACCCTAGAAAGGTTTTTAGAATTCTCAACGTCCGAGATATTTGGCTCGCAAGCCTATATGGCGGATGAATCTACCTCTGCCGTTACCGGTGCTGTCGGTGAAGCACGTTGGACATATGCGGTGAGTAAATTAGCTGGAGAACATTTAACTCATGCTTATCACCGTGAGCATGGAATTCCAACGGTTACGATTCGGCCGTTCAATATTTATGGTCCAGGTCAGACCGGTGAAGGCGCGATTTCAATTATGATTCGTCGTGCGCTGGCGAATGAGGATTTGTTTATCTTTGGTGATGGAAGTCAGATACGAGCTTGGTGCTATATTGATGACATGATTGAGGCAATTCAAAAGTCTCTGTTTGACCCTCGGGCCGTAGGTGAATCGCTCAATATAGGTAATTCAAAAGCGGTGACAACGATCTACGGTCTGGCACAAACCATTTGTCGGGTATTGGGCTCAAAATCGAAAATTATATTTAAGCCAGCACTCTCGGCCGATATTGAGCTTCGTATACCGAGCACACTAAAGGCTAAAAAAATAATTGATTTTGAAGCTCAGGTCGACCTTGAAAACGGCCTGCTAAAAACCGCAGAGTGGATTGAAGGTAATATTTCA